>JBCDLR010000375.1:0-2162 GCA_038745205.1 Verrucomicrobiota bacterium | reverse complement strand
GGCTCATGCCCCGCCAGCCGCCTTCGAATTTCCGAAAGGGAATCTTGATCTCCATCCATTCGTTCTCTTTCGTCGCGAATTCCGCCATGAAGGAAACTTCGCCAGAGCGGAAGCGGGCATCGGATGCCAGGCGGAGTTGGTAGGTGCGACCGTCGCCCTTGACGCGAACTTTCAGCCCTTTGGACTTGCTGAGATCCATTTCGACTTCCGCGCTCCGGACGGAAGAGAAGCCGCCATTATTCTCCAGAGACAGGTTTCCGGAAAACACCATCGAGTCTGAATCCGTCATGCGAATAGTTCCTTCGGAGAGGCCTCCCATGACGCCGTCATTGACGATTTGCCATCCCATTTCTGCTGTTTCCTTGGAATGAAACTCAGCCACGGTGCTCCCGGGTTCCCCCTCGGTCCCGGTCGAGGCGATGGAGTTCGATGAGAAGAGGAGGATGGTCGGGAGAATGGTCCATTTCATGAGGGACGTTTACGCTGAGGTCATTGGGATAGACTCCCCGCTGTTTCCGTCGCGGGCCCACCTTCTCCAAGTATCACACACTGCACTGCGCCGCCGCTTCCCCTAGGAATCCGCATTTTTTTCGCGAGATTTCGCGGCTTTCGTGGTTTCCTCGACAAAGCAATCTACTTCCATGACGACCAAGACCCTTCTGTTTCTCGCCCTTCTCACCGCCGCCGCTTTCTCCCTGACCTTTTCTGTCCATGCAGATGAAAAATCGGAGCAGCCCAACGTTCTTTTCATCGCCATTGACGATCTCAACCACTGGGTGACTCACCTCGGGCGCAATCCGCAGGCGCAAACGCCGAACATCGACCGGCTTGCCGCGATGGGGACGACCTTCACTCACGCTTACTGTGCGGTGCCCGCTTGCGAACCCTCGCGCGCTGCCATAATGGGCGGGCGCCGACCATGGACGACCGGTTGTTATCTGAACGGTCACATCTGGAAGGATTACCTACCGATCGGCGATGGCCTCAGCACACAGTTCCTGGACTCCGGCTACTACACCGCGGGCGCGGGCAAAATATTTCATACCATGGCATTCCGGCCTGAAGAATGGACCGAAACCTTCGACAAGGCTGGTCTCTCCAGCAACGGTCCTGGCGTCGACAAGTATGACGGCTACCACAATGACGTGGTGCATCCCGACTTGAAGGACGAAGACATTGTTGATTGGCATTCCGCGAACTACATCATTGAGCGACTCGGCAAAAAGCACGACCAGCCCTTCTTCCTTGCCTGCGGCCTCTACAAGCCGCACCTCGCCTTCGTCGCACCGCGGAAATATTACGATGCCTTTCCTCTCGAATCGATCGGGCTTCCCCCACACCTCGAGAACGACCTTGATGATATCCCGACGGCGGGCGTGCGCATGGCGGGGCCGGACAAGGATCATGCGAAGTTCCTCCGATCCGGGCGGTGGAAAGCCGCGATTCAAAGCTACCTCGCCACCTGCGCCTATACCGATATGAATGTGGGTCGCCTGCTCGACGCGCTTGAGAACGGCCCGAACAAGGACAATACCATCATCGTCCTCTGGACCGACCACGGCTGGTCGCTTGGGGAAAAGCAACACTGGCGAAAGTTTGCCCTCTGGGAAGAGCCCACCCGCACGCCCTACATCTGGGTCGTCCCCGGCATGACCCAACCCGGCACCCGCTGCGACCGCACTGTCGACCTCATGAGCATCTATCCGACCCTCTGCGACCTCGCCGGGATCGAGAAGCCCGACCACCTTGAGGGCCACAGTATCACCAAGCTCCTGAAGAATCCCAGGGCCCCATGGCCGCACCCCGCCATCACGACCCACGGCCGCGGCAACCACACCGTCCGCACCGAGTCCCATCGCTACATCCGCTACGCCAACGGTCAGGAGGAACTCTACAACTCAGTAAAGGATCCCTACGAATACAGGAACCTCGCGGGCAAAGATGAGTCCGCGGCCGTGATCAAAAAGCTCGCCGCCTTTTTGCCGAAAGAAGAAGCGCCGTCTGCGGAGAAGAAGTAAGTGTCCTTCGTCTCCCTACAAAAGCCATCAGACATAGTAAGAGTAGCGCGGATGATCTAGGCTCGGGGATCGCTGCATGATCGACGACTGAAACCGGTGCCCACGATATGTTGGTGGCGATCAATTCGCTGCCTATCGAAAATT
>JBCDLR010000374.1:0-2600 GCA_038745205.1 Verrucomicrobiota bacterium | reverse complement strand
GTTCGACGCACCGTCGCCGTCGAGGTCGAGCCTGGAGTCGTCGATGCTGCTATTGAGACCGAAGAAAACCTCCCAGAAATCGTCCATGCCGTCATTGTCGAGGTCCAATCCGGGCAGTCCATCGAGGGCTCCCCCAAGTTCATAGGCGCCGATGTCGATGCGACCACAGACGATCCGTGGGAATCCGCGGGCGTCGGTGCAAGGATCACTGACGGAGAAATCGGGAGGTCCAGCGTTGGCCGCAGGGCTATTGAAGTCGAGCGGATGGGTGCGGGCGAATCCTCCAGCGTTGGACAAGCCGACGAGACCGGGCTGGGCGATGGGAGCCAGATCGGTGGGTCCGGAGATGAAAGTGCCGTCGGAGAGATTGTATCCCAGTGAGTTGATGGTTCCGCCCCCGGCGGAGTTCGCAAGGGTGAGGTTCTGCCGACGGTTATTGGCGACGATGGAAGAGTAGAGATTGACCGTGGAATTTGCCGCGGTGAAGAATCCTGCGCCGGAGTTGGTGGATTCGTTGTTGGCAACGGTGCAGTGGCGGAGGGTGAGTTCAGAGTTTGAGAATGAGTAGACCGCTCCGCCCTGGTCGCTTGCGTCATTCCCCGAGATGGTGACGTTTTCGAGAAGGGCAATGGCGTTGTTGAGGAGGATGCCTGCGCCGTCGGTTCCGGCATTGTTTCCGTAGATGGCGCTGTGAGTGAGGGTCAGGCGACAGCCGATGTTGCGAATGCCTCCCCCGGTCGCGGGAGGATTGCCTCCGGTGAAGGAGATACCGTGAACGGAGACATCATGTCCGGAACTCGGCATGTTGAAAACGTGGTCCGAAGTGGGTCCGATGAGTGTGATGCCGGTTGGCTGGTTGGAGGCGTCGATGATGATCGACTTCTCGACACTTATGGATGTGTTTTGACCAAGGGCGCTCGTACGAAGATCGATGAATTCGGAGGCAAAAGTGTCGGTGAGTCCATCGACAAAGAGAATACGCCCGTGGTCCGGGGCATCACGAATGGCTTCGCGGAGGGAAATATTGGTGCCGGCAGGAACGTCGAGTTCATCGAGCAAGGTGTTGACGATGATTGGCGCGGTGGCTTCTGCGGCACCGATGTCCGCGGCGGCACCTGGAATGGAAAGATTGCCGTTCTGACGCCGCAGTGCGCCGGTGTTGTCGCGATTCAGAAAGATGGGTGCGCCAGTGAAGCTGGCGTCGATGACGGGGCTTCCCGAGAGTGGGTAGTGGACGCGGAGGTGACTACCGCGATGAAATGTCAGCGGGCCGAGGCGGGGGTCCGTTTCGGTGATGTCATGAAAATGATCAAAGACGTCCTCTGAGGTGTCTGTCAGGTTGTAACCTTCGGAATTGAATTCCACTGGGGTTGTCGTGTCGATATTGTCGATACTCCCACTGCCCTTTTTCCTGTTCTTCGCGATGATATTGCGATGAAAGACGATTTCTTGATCTGTTGAACTGATCACCGCGATGCCTGCGCCGCGACTCGCTGCCAGATTGGAGACGATCGTGCAGTAGGCGATCTCGGCATAGGAGCCGAGAAAGTTAATTCCCCCTCCGATTCCGTTACTACTGTTTCCGGAAAAGGTGCAACCCCAGAGTTTCAAGGCTTCTGCATGTCGCTCGCTACCCGGACTGTAGCTGAGGCCGGCGCCGCTTGATGCCTTGTTCTCCAGGAAACTGGAGTTAATGGCCGTGAAGATTGAGTCGACAACTGAGACTCCTCCACCGGTGCTTGTGCCAACGTTGCGTTCGAAGGCAGTGAAGCTCACCCGTCCCCAGCCGCCACCGCCGAGGGTCAGGGCTGCGTTTCCGCCGCCGTTGTTGTCGCTCACGACACAATGATCAAGAACGATGCGGCCTTCCACCTGAGAAATGGCCTGATGATTCGTGCAGCCAGAGACCACACAGCGGTCGAGCGTGGCATCGCTCGCGGTGAAGCAATCGAGGACACCGTCGTCCGGGGAGTCTTTAAGATTAAGATGGTGGGCGGAGAGCACGGCACCGTCTTGCAGATGAAAGATTCCGTCCACGGCGGTCGCGTTGATCGTCACAGGTTCCGCAAGGTTGCTGGCATCGATATGGATGATTTCCCCGGCGCCCAGCGTATCGAATTGGGAGAGGCCGGCGTTCAAGGTGATTTCTGATCCTGACAGTGACGGGTCGAACCGGATCATTTGGCCGGGCGTGGCAATGGCGAGTCGTTCCCTCAGCGAAGCGCCTGCTCCGGCTCCCGTTCCGTTGGACTCGTCCACGGCCGTTGTCACGGTGACGAAGGGTTGAGCCTCGGCCGCGCCGATGTCGATGACGGTACTTCCGAAGCCGTCCCCATTGGAGATTCGGGGAAGGCCCCTTTGGTCTGTTGCGGGGGCGTTTGTGGGCGGCGGGTTTGAGCCTTGGTCGATGATCGGGCTTCCGGCGAGGGGAATTTGTGTGAGGGTGAATCCGCCGTAGGCGCCGAGCGGCGCAAGGAGCGGATCGGAGATGATAATGTCACTGAAGTGGTTGAGGTCGGTTTCCGTGGTATCGGAGGCATTCTCTCCGCCGGAGGAAAGAAGGCCGTTGAGACTGACGACTGGCTGGTTGGCGTTGTAGC
>JBCDLR010000373.1:0-2897 GCA_038745205.1 Verrucomicrobiota bacterium | reverse complement strand
GCTCGAAGCCTGGGAAAAATCCCATCTCTACCATCGCATCGTCGAGAAGCGGAAATCCGAGTCCGCGCCCCAATTCACCCTTCACGACGGCCCCCCTTTTGCCAATGGCGACGTCCACATGGGCACGGCCTTGAACAAGATCCTCAAGGATCTCGTCCTCAAATCGAAGACGATGAGCGGCCACTACACACCCTACGTCCCCGGGTGGGATTGCCACGGTCTCCCCATCGAGTTCAAGGTCGTCAAGGAATCGAGGAGCCTGAACCCCCTGGAGATCCGGAAGAAATCCGAGGAATTGGCGCGCAAGTTCATCGACATCCAGCGGACTTCCTTCCGCCGCCTCGGCGTCTTCGGTGATTGGGAGAATCCCTACCTCACCCTGGCGCCCGGCTACGAAGCGGACATTGTCCGGACCTTCGCGACCTTCATCGAGAAAGGGCTTGTCTATCAAAGCAAGAAACCTGTCTATTGGAGTTACGGGGCGCAGACCGCCCTCGCCGAAGCCGAAGTCGAATACAAGGACAAGACTTCACCCGCCATTTACGTCAAGTTTCCCATCGTCGAAGGCCCGCTGGCGGGCGACGCTTCGCTCGTCATTTGGACGACCACGCCGTGGACACTCCCCGCCAACGTCGGCATCGCCCTTCATCCAGACTTCGACTACCTCATCGGCAATTTTCGGCACGAAGACGGCCGCAGTGAACGACTCGTCATTGCTGAAGGCCGACTCGAGGCGTTCGCGGAAGCCACTGGATTTCAGCTCGAGGGCGAACCATCCGACAAACTCAAGGGATCCGACCTCCTCGGCGCCGCCGCGAAACACCCATTCCTCGACCGCCACTCGAAAGTCATCAATGGTCAACTCGTCACGCTCGATGCGGGCACGGGCGCAGTCCACATCGCACCCGGACACGGCCAGGAAGACTATATCGTAGGCATGGAATACGGCCTCGAGGTCCTTTCTCCCGTCGACGACGACGGAAAGTTCACCGCCGATTGCGGCGTCGACGGCCTCGCAGGACAACTCGTATTCGACACCAACGGGCCCATCATCCGACTTCTCGCAGAGAGCGGACATCTGCTCGGGAAGGAAAGCCACTTCCATAGCTACCCCCACTGCTGGCGCTCCAAGACACCGATCATCTTCCGTGCTGTCGAGCAGTTCTTCATCAAGATCGAGGAACTGAGAGAGCGTGCGCTTGAGGAAATCGACCGCGTGACCTGGATGCCGCATTGGGGCCGCAACCGGATCCACGGAACCGTCGAAGCCCGTCCCGACTGGTGCATCTCCCGCCAGCGCACCTGGGGGGTTCCTCTCCCGGTTTTCTTCGCGCCCAGCGGCGAGTCCATGATAGATCCTGACGTCGCGCGGCAAGTGGCGGACCTCTTTGAAGAACACGGCACCAATCTCTGGTTTGAGAAGGATGACGCCTGGTGGAACAAGGCCCTGAACCTTCCGGAAGGGTCCACCCGTTGCCGCGACACGCTTGACGTTTGGATCGACTCCGGATGCAGCCACGTTGCAGTCCTCGACCGCCACCCGGAACTGGCTACTCCCTGCGACCTCTACCTCGAGGCCACGGACCAGCACCGCGGCTGGTTCCAGAGTTCCCTCCTCATTTCCACGGCCGTGCGCGACACGGCCCCTTACCGGAACGTCCTGACCCACGGCTTCGTTGTCGACGTCGACAAGAAGAAGCTTTCGAAGTCCGAAGCAGAGAAGGCCGGCAAACCCATCGACGCCGCCTACTTCTACGGGAAGTACGGCGCCGATATCGTTCGGCTTTGGTGTGCCGGCGTGGACTGGGAACAGGAAGTACCATTCGGCGAAGAACTCTTCAAGCAGACAACCGAGACCTACCGCCGGTTCCGCAACACGCTCCGCATCCTTCTCGGCAACATCAACGGCTTCGATTTTGCGAAGGACAGGATCGCCAAGGCAGACATGCCGCTGCTCGACCGGTGGATTCTGGAGCGACTGAACAAGGTGGTCGCGGATTGCACGGCGGCCTACGAGCGCTACGAGTTTCGGAAGGTCTTCGACACACTGAACCAGTTTTGCGCGGTCGACGTCAGTGCCATCTACGTCGACCTCACCAAGGACCGCATGTATTGCGACGCTCCCGAGTCACAGCGGCGCCTCGCGACGCAGACCGCCATGCATCAGGTCTTCGAGGCACTTTGCAAGCTTCTTGCCCCCATCCTTGTCTTTACCACGGACGAAGCATGGGAGCATTCCGGGCATCAGCCCGGCGACATCCACCTTGAGCGCTTTCCTGCTCCGGATCCGGACTTCGCCGGAAGCGAGGCGATCGATCGCATCGCAAAACTCCAGGAATATCGCAACGTGGTTCAACAGGAGATCGAACGCGCCCGCCAAGCCAAGGAGATCGGGAGCAACAACGAGGCGTCCGTCGTTCTCACCCTGCCGGAAGAGAGTCCCGTCCCTCTCGATCTCGCCGAGTCCGGCGAGAACCTCCTCGAATATTTCATGGTCAGCACCCTCGAAGTCGAAGCGGGAACCACTATTTCCGCACGGATTAGTCGCTCGATTCACCCCAAGTGCCCACGCTGCTGGAGGCACCTTCCGCTGGCCCCCGGGAAGGACGTCTGTGCGCGGTGCGCGGAAGTTCTCTCGTCATGATCCGGTTGCTCCTCGTCCTGACGCTGCCTCTGTTTGCCCTCGACCAGGTGACGAAGCGCACCATCGTTGACCGTTTCGATCCGCCTGACCCTGTCATGGGGGTCGACAGCCAGCCGGTCATTCCCGGCTTCTTCGATCTCGTCCGCGTACACAACACCGGAGTGGCCTTCGGAAGTTTCAATGGAGGGAAGTGGTCCAACCACATTTTCGGAGGCATCTCCCTCCTCGCCCTCGCGGTCATCGCCATCCTCTG
>JBCDLR010000372.1:0-2937 GCA_038745205.1 Verrucomicrobiota bacterium | reverse complement strand
CGCCGCGAATGGCGAAAGTGTAGGGACTCTCGTCGGGGTCATTGCTCTCGATCTCTACCGTGGCATTCTTGGTGCCCGCCGTGCTCGGATCAAACGTGATGTCAAAGTCGATGTTCCCGCCCGGCGAAACATCCGGCGACGCACTGGTGAGTCCCGTGATCGCGAACGACCCGCTGTCCGCTCCGGTGACGGAAACGGAGGTGATATCGAGGTCGATGTTCCCGGAGTTGCGGAGGCGGAAGGCATTCGTGACACCTCCGTTGTCGATATGCTGGCTCCCGAAGTCCGTGTCATTGGTGACCGATGGCACCGTCTGGCCGTCGGGAACATTCTGCAGGTAACTCGGTGGCATGCTGCTGATGGAGATATCCGGATCTTCCGCGGTTCCTTCGATCACGAAGGTGAACGGATCTTCATCCAGATCGTTGTTATCAATGCGGAAGGTCGCGGTTTTCGTCCCCGTGCTGGTGGGGCTGAAAGTAATGGTGAACGTATCCGCCAATCCAGGTGCTACCGTCGCCGCCAGCCCGAAAAAGCTGAAGTCGGGACTGCTCTCCGAAGGCGAAATCGTCAAGGTGCCCGGACCCGTATTCCGAATGCGAAACTCGCGAATGACAGAGCCGGTCACGGACGTCGTGCCGAAGTCGGTCCCATTGATCGCCAACGGGACATTGCTCCCGTCAATGATGCTTAAATAGGACGAAGAAGGACTCTCCCGGCCCTCAACGACGATCTCCGGGGGCGTTACCCCCTCGCCCCGGACCGTGAAGTTGAAGGGGTTCTCGCCGGAAACGCCGGAGGTGTTGATGATTTGAATCTCCGCCGCCCGGATCGCCTCCGCCGACGGATTGAAGGTAATGGTAAACGTCGCCGACAATCCGGCCCCGATGGGCGAAAGGATGCCGGGCAGTCCGCTCACCGAAAAATCACTGGAGCCGTTCACGTTGGCGCTCACGACCAGCAGGTCCATGTCGCCGTTGTTCTTGATTTTGAAGGTCTTACTCACCGGGCCACCCTGCCAATCGACCTGACCCCAATCCGTTCCATCAATCGTCTGCGGCGTGATATCACCATCAGGAATCTCGACAGCCTGGGCTGTTCCACCGAAAAGGTCGAAGTCCGGTGTGGCTAACGCCAAAGACGGAACGAACAGGCCGCCAAGACAAAACGTACGGATGAGAGCAATTGTAGGGAAATTCATGGACTTCCGCGGCAGTGAGGGCACCGCGATACGTAGGAACAACGGCGTGCCGCGAGTCTAACAAGGTTTTCTCAAAAATCCGCTAAATTCGCGTTAGAGTACTCTTCTGACTTGGTTCCCATCCTCGAATCATGCGCATTCCCTCCCTCTTCATCTGCTGCATTCTTCTGGTCTGCGGTCATGCTTCCGGCTATACGATCTCGACTTCCGACGACACGAACGGCCCCGTCTTCGATTGGGTCAATATCCGCTCCACGGGCACGGAAGTCGTTGGTGGTAACGTCTCAACGGGAGAAGGCGAAATGGAATTCGAAGTGCCTTTTCCTTTCTACGACGAGGTCGTTTATCACGTCGCCGTCAGCGTCGAGGGCTACATCGATGTGAACCGAAGTGATCCCGGAACGGACTTGCCGGGATCGAATCCGGGGGGACGCCTCTACGGCTACCATGCCGACTTGGAAATCGCGAGTTCACCGCGTGGCATCTACTACCAGTATTTCCACGATAGCCCCCACCCGCACTACACGGGGGGCGTCCATGTCTTCCAGTGGGACCAGGTAAATCACGCCACGGGAAGTTCGGGCTTCTTCTCGTTTCAAGTGCTCGTTTTCGACCACGGGGACATCCTGATGCAATATCTGAACACTCCGCCTTCGGTATCGACCCGCACTTACACCACGGGCATCCAACGTTCGGGAATTATTGATCCGTTAGTGCCACAACCGTGGCCTGTCGCCGCCTTCCACAACGCACCCGCCGACCCCGATGTCGCCGCCAATCTCGCGGTTCTCTTCGAACCGCCGTCGATCCTTGTGACCTCCTCCGATGACGCCAACGGCCAACCGGGCACGAACCTGCGAAACGCCGTCCGTCAATCCAGCCAGAGCGACACCCTGACAAAAATTGAATTTTCTCCCGCCCTCTCCGGCCAAACGATCACCCTCCACAAGAACCTCGAGCCCGGTTGTCATTTCACTGACAACAATTGCTTCGATCCACCGGCACTCATCATTGACGCCTCTGGATTACCTGACGGCATCTCCATCCACGCGCAGAATCTGGGCACCACCGAGCGCACCCGCGCCATGATTTCCAGCCCGAACATCGGCACGCATCCCCCACTGCAAGACCTCCGCTTCACGCCGCCCATCGTGCTCTTGAACAACATCGACGTCACCGGGAACCACGGGAGGATTCTCGCCCAGGATACTCCCTGCTCGGTCGTGATGACCCGATGCACCTTCGATGGATTGTCGGGCGGCGTCGTGGTTTTCGACGACTTTACCGGTGACATTACATTTCCGATTCTTGGCCAGGTCGTGATGCGCGACTGCGAGGTAACGAACTGCGCGGGATATGTTCAAGGAGCGAACAACGCCCTCTTTAGTTTCGAAGAAACGATGCCGAGCAATTTCCACACCCCGGTAGGCATCAGCGTCCACGACACCGTTTTCGAAGACAACACCGACACCCTTTTCAGCGAAAGTTCCATCGCCACCGGCGGCGGCAACGGTCGCGCGAAGGTGCATGTGCGAGGTTGCCGGATGGAAGACAACTCCGACGAGTTCGCCACCCTGAACACGCTTCGGGAACTCATCATTTCAGATAGCGCGTTCCATGACGAGGCAGTCATTTCCACCAGTCCACTGAGCGTCGTCGTGGACATGCAACGGAGCTTCTTTGCCAAGAACGCCTACAATTCCTTCGGTGAAGCCAACGGGGGCGTGACCATCGAT
>JBCDLR010000371.1:0-3004 GCA_038745205.1 Verrucomicrobiota bacterium | reverse complement strand
GAAACCGGTGGAAACTTCCCCCTCTTTTCCAACTACTTCGCCACCTTTCCGATTGCCACGGCGGCCAATACGAGAATCTACAAGTATGTGGGGGGCGAACTGGGGGCAGGCAATCCCCTCCAGGTCTTCTCTCCTTCCTTCGAGAGGTTGGATCGCACCAAGGCCTACTGGTTTTCGGCCGAGGTGGTAGGAACCTTCTACGCGCCGCTTGAACTGAGTCTCAGTACCCAGGATGGCCTGCATTTCAGGCGCACCGGGTCGGAGATTACCGTTATCGTCCGCAACCGCACCTCGAGTCCGGTCACGGTTACCTTTGATCTTCAATCCAGCGAGTCGGCACCGACCGGGGAAACGGGGATCAATGGCGACGTTCCCCTCACGGAACTCATCTACAATACGGGCACCCTCCAATGGGATTCGAGCGCGATCTCCGGTTCCTTGACCAAAGCCATCGGCGCCCAGGACTCGATCGAGGTGAAGTTCGGCGTCAATCGAACCGACGCCAGCATGGCCAATGCGTCCTCCGACGCGCTTTTCGCTTCGCTTCTCCGCGTCACCGAAAGCGGCAACCTGATGGATGTCTATCTTCCCGTTTCCGCGACGAAGGGAACCCTCGCCGGACTCTGGATAGGAGACGTCTCGCTGAATGCGGTGGGATACGCCGATGGGTCGGTGGGGTCCGTGCCTCGCGAGTATTCCCTGCGCACCCTCTTGCACGTGGACGATGCGGGGACGGCGCGATTGCTCTCGCAGGTCTTCCTTGGTCAGCTCGATGGCGGCGGGGAACTTTTCGGAATTGCCACCCGCGAGTCCCACTTGAAGCCGGATGCGAAGGCGACCGCCCAGCGACTCACGGCGGCGCACATGCCGCTCGATCAAGTTATCGCGACGGGCTCGGGGAGTGTTGCCATCGGCTCTTCGCTCACGCGGACCATCACCGTGCCCTTTGATGATCCCACCAACCCCTTCGTCCACCAGTACCATCCGGATCACGACAACCTGAACGCGAGGTTTGACGGGCTGTCGGCGGGTGACGAGAGCTACAGTGTCAGCCGCGCCTGCACCTTCAATTTTACTGCTTCTCCTCCTGCGGAAAGCAGCGTGACCACCGGGTGGGGGAGCACCGTGATCGGCGGAACTTATGACGAGGTTGTTGCCGGGATTCACCGCCGGGACATCCGCATGACAGGCACATTCGAACTTCGACGCGCCTCGGAAATCGGCGCCATCACCACCAGTCCCTGACTTCTTTTTCCATTCAGCTATCAGAAATCCACATGATGAAAACCAAACTTGTTCTCTTCTTATCGCTTCTTTCCCTTGCCCTGCCCGGCTTCGTTCTGGGACAGGCCGTGCCCGGATTGATGAGCTACCAGGGCTTCCTCGTTGACTCCGGTGGCAGTGCTCTCGGTGCAGGGAGCCCCATCAACCGCAAGATGATCTTCCGCATCTTCGACTCGGCGACGGGTGGGACACGGATCTGGTCGGAAGAGCAAACCGTGACCATTGCGGACGGAAATTTCAGCGTGGTTCTCGGGCAGGGTGTGGAGGCGTCCTATGACGGTTCTCCGGAAACGCCGCGCCCCTCACTCCTCACCGTCTTCGGGAGCACGGACCGGTATCTCGAGGTCGTCGTCGACAACGGCGATGAGACCTTGAATACCTCCGACGCCCCCATTTCACCGCGTCAGCGTCTCATTAGTTCGGCCTTTGCGGTGCGCGCCCACTCCGCCGGCAATATTGCCACGGGCACGGACTTGCAGCTGAACGGAAGTTCGAATTACGGTCTCGGCTACTATGGAGGCAGCCGACTTTTCAATGGCATTGATGTGGATGGACCCGTTCTCTACGGGAACAGCGGCGGGATCCTCGGTTCGAATCAGGATGGTACCCAAAACATCGCCTTGAATTGGGATCAGAATGGCAACGTAGGGATTGGCAACACGAGCCCGGGCGAGAAACTCGATGTGACCGGTAACATCAAGGCGAACGGACAGCTCATCGTCAACAACGGGGTCGCGCAGACACCGTCCACGTCGGCGAACGGCGGCGATGGGATGCGCCTGATTCTCTGGCCCGGCAGCGCGACGGAGACTCCCTACGGCTTCGGTATCACCAACTCGACGCTCTACGGGGTGGTGCCGACAAACTCGGTGCACGCCTGGTATGGAGGGACCAGCGAGCTTATGCGTCTTCGCGGCGACAATGGCAATCTGGGTGTGGGCACGAACAATCCTCAGGAGAAAGTGGAAGTCTTCGGGAACATCAAAGCTTCGGGCCAACTGCAGGCTAGCAGTGTGAGCATTAGCGGGGGTATTAAGGCTTCGGGGACGATTCATACGGACCACAACACGGTGAACCATGGTCAGGGAGCCCACCTCGAATGGAACAAGGAGGCCGGAGGCGGAAAGACTTATCTTCTCAATCAACGTGGAACCGGGGCCGGTGGGATTGTCTTTGGAGATGTTGACGCCCTCAATAACTACACGGAAACGCTTTCGATCGAGACTTCTGGAAAAGTGCGGACCAAGAATGGAATTCACTTTCCCGGCGCACTGGAGCCCACGAGCGGAGACTGGTTGACGAACGGAAACTACATTTCCTTCGGGCATCCCGGCGCGAGTGAGGATTTCATCGGTTACTCGAGCAATACATTCTGGCTCCGGGATAGCGCCCTGGGAGGTGACACCGCCCAACCGAACCTTGATGTCGGTGGGAATATCACGAGCGGAGGGACCATCAATGGAGCAAACATCACGCGAGGAGGGAAGAGTGCAGTCGTTGGAGAGACGGCTTTGAAAATCGTGCGAGGTTCTCTGAAGTTTAACCCGACGAACTCCGGCTCGTTTAATCCTGCCACCGATGCAACCATAGCGGGAGAGGGGTTTACTGTTAGTGGACCGACTCCAGGAGGTCCAAACAATCATGTCTTCTCTGGAACTTTCTTAATTACCTTTTCATCAGCTTTTGTCGATGTTCCCGTCGTGACGGCAACTATAAATAG
>JBCDLR010000370.1:0-3014 GCA_038745205.1 Verrucomicrobiota bacterium | reverse complement strand
TGGGATCATTGCGGCGTCCATCGGTGATGGTGAGCAGGTTGTGGTTCCGGTTCTCGTCGCTGTATCCCGCAGAATAGGTGTAAGTGCGTTTCTTCCCATCGGGAAAGTCGTTCCCATTCGGTGTTCCCGTGACACGGGGGGAGATGAAGGCTTTGAGATCGCCGAAATTTCCTCCCGGCTCTCCGGCGGCATAGTATTCGTAGCTGCACTGACGGCCCGTGAAGTCGGTGACGGACTCGATGAATCCATCGGCATTGTAGGCGACGTCGATGTTCCGATCGAGAGTGTCGATGATGCGGGAGAGCTGTCCGAGTGCGTTGTATTCGAATCGCATCGTGTTGCCGTTGCGGTCCACCATCCGCTCAATCTTTCCGCAGACGGGATCAGCTGGATCGTCACAGGGATGGAATCGCCATTCAGACTTGTCCGGATGCGATAGCGTCCAAGTGTCGTCGGGATTTCGGACGAGGTTCAGGAAAAACTCCCTGCGCCCGAAGGATCCATCGGCGGTTTGGTGCAACGGGTCTTCATTGGCATTCCCATGCCGAAGCCTCATGATGCGGCCGCTCGGAATGATTGAGATGTTGTAGTTGAAATCCCAGTTGTGGCCCTGAGCGGTCAAATAGCCCTCGCGCGACGAGTACCGGCGGTCCCAGCGGAAGTCGAAGCCGCGGCCCTTGATCACCATGTCCGTTTCTTCCTGGACGAATTCACCGGTCGCCAGCATGACCGGATCGCCCATGCCGCCTCCATCGTCCGGCTTCTCACACTGCTCATCCTCTGGAGAATCTGGATCGGAGCCTGGTTTGCATTCTGGGGGCATGGGATCGGGAGGAAGGCAGTCGCCCCCTCCCGAACTTCCCTGGCTCGTTCCATGCCACCCGGGCGCAAGGACACCAACGCCCGGGTCGGAGCAAATCATCGTCCCGTCCTCGGAGACAGTCATGGATCCGGCGATGAGGAATCTGCCAATGTCGTGGTCGAAGCTCCAAAGGGCGGTTTTGGCCCCCGGAGGGAGGGGTTGGCCGGTCGCGGGGTCGGGCAAGTTGGGGAAGCAAATGGGGATCGGGCGGTCAAAGTTGGTCGGGCCGTCCGTCTGCACGGTAATTACCAGCGGAAACTCAAGGCCGGGCGGAAGGGCTCCTGGCAGGCGATCGGGGTCAACAGGGGCAATGCCGACCTGGCCGCCACGAGTCCCGTCGTCGGAGAACAGGGAATTGGCAGGAACGGTAAGGGCAACGTCGGCCAGCTCGGGATTCTCCTGAATGACCGAGTCGGTGAACGTGACCACGGTGTCATCCTCGGAACTGACATTGTCGAGAGCGCCCGCGGGGACGAGCGGAAGGTAAACGTTCCCGATGTTCGTGTCGGTCCCTGCCACCGATTCCCAGGTTTTTCCCACGAAGGGGTAGTAGGCGCCGGGAGGGATACCCTGCAGGGTGGTTGTCCGTCCGTCGATGTGGACAAAGAACCGGCCTACCGGGGCCGGCTGGAGACGGAAATTACCCATGGCGTCGGTCGTCGCTGTAAGCTCGCCTTCTTTGCCATCGACGGTGATGACCACCCCCGGGAGCGGGCAGTTCACCATTTGCCCCCCGCCGGACATTTCCATGTCAGAGGCATACACACGACCACAAACGGCGGTGTCCGCGAGTGCGGTCAGCGTCAGGGTATCGAACTCGGTGATGAACTCGCCCCCGGGCTCCCCATCGCCATCGCCATCTGGTGAAAGCCCGATCTCATCGGCTACCTCGTCTGCCTCAAAGTGAACGGTGATGCGGGAATTCGGGGGGAGCACCTCGTCGTAAAAGAGCGTGGCCTTCAGGCGGTCGGTGGAAAGCTCGACGCGGCACCCGAGGCGCTCGCCACCGAAAGTGGCGAAGAACATGTCCGTATTGACCGTGGTATCAATCGCAAGGGGATTGGAAAAGCGCAGGATCGTCTCTCTGGTAACGGCGACGCCGGTTTCTCCGTCTGTTGGCGAAGGCGTGATGATCGTGAGATTGCCCAGGGCGACCGCCTGCTCTTGGGCGTGGGAAAGGCCGTTTTCATCGGGGTCATCGTTGAGGTCATTTACGACCAGCGGATTAAGGAACTGAGGTCGCTGAAGTTCCCAGAGGTCGTTCAACTTGTCACCATCGACGTCGATCGAATCGCCGATGGGAATGCGCTGAAGCTGGTAGTAGGCTTTCTTCGCATCCGGTCGTGCCGTGTCCTCGAGAATGCCTTGACCATCGAATCCAAGGGTCATCGCCACCACCTCGCTGAAGTCGGAGAGATCGGTGCTGTGGCGAAGCAGGTAGTAATATCCGGGCTGGGAAGCGAAGGTCACCGTGAACTTCCCTCCGTTCCGTTTCATGGTCTCGATGCGTAGATCGTCGGGGACTCTGCCGCTTTCGAGAGTGTAGACCTCATACTCGGTGCGTCCGTCGTTGTCGAAATCCGCCCGCCCATCCGTCGGGTCCGTGGGATCCAGCCCCGGTCGAAGGAGTTCGTAGATATCGTCCATGCCGTCCTTGTCCTGGTCCCGCGGCGAGCTCAGCGGAATGCGCTCGACCACGTAGAATGCCTTTTCCTCCACGGCTTCCGTGTCCCGCATCAGTTGGGCTCCCGGAGCGCCCAGTTGCATGTCCACTGCCTTGAAGGCACCGAGATCCTCCGACTTGTGAAGCACGAAATAGTGTTGGGAGGTTCCTGCAAAGCTGACATTCACGTCGCTGCCCTGCTTATCAAGCTGCGCACCAGAATTGCCAACTCCGTCAGCGAATGCAAATCCGCTGAGGTCGCAAAACAGAACTGAAAAAATCGCCGCTTTCCTCCAAGCCATTAAACGCGATTTTTGACCAAAAATCCTCGTTCACTCAAGAGAATTCTATCGTCCTATTATATAACAAAGCAGAACCCACTCGGGACTAGCGGATAGCACGTATTGATCCCAAAATTATCGGGATATGAACTAGGGGTCTGTTCATTATAAACCTTCCATTCGATACTTTAATCGCCGCAATTTTTGC
>JBCDLR010000369.1:0-3089 GCA_038745205.1 Verrucomicrobiota bacterium | reverse complement strand
GAAGAACACGGTGACCATCACGGTGGACGAACCGGAGCATGGTCTCATCAAGGGTGTCTTTGACGATCCGGAGTTCCAGTTCAATGACGAAATCTACGAGTTCAACAAATTCTCCAAGGACAAGGTGCGTGTGCTGATGTCCTTGAACATCGAGAAATCGGATAAGCCGGTGAAAACACCCAAGACGGACTACGTGCCGATCGCCTGGGTCAAGAACCATGGCGAAGGACGGGTCTTCTTTTCGTCTCTCGGGCACGCCGAGAAAACCTGGTCCAACGAGCAGTTTTTGAAGTTTCTCATTCCAGCCCTGCAGTACGCGACGGGCGACTACGTGGTGGATGATTCCGTGGAGTGATTTTTCCAACACAATGAAGACCTCTCCTAGACTCCTGACACTTTGTCTCACCGGTCTCCTGCTTCTGGGCGGACGACCACCAGTCGGCGCCGAGGAACGCATGAATGTCCTGCTTCTCATCGCCGATGATCTCAATACGTGGGTCCTGGAAAAGCCGGAGCGCTATTCCGGGAAGGTGATTGCCCCCAACCTCCAGAGACTGGGCGAGAGCGGCTTGGTCTTCAAGCACGCCTACACAGCGTCGCCGTTCTGTGTGCCCTCGCGCACGGCTATGTGGTCCGGCGTCAGTCCCCACAAATCCGGCGTTTATCACAACCAGGCGGACGTGGCTGCCAGTGCGCCGCTGAAGGGTGCCGTGTCGCTTTTCGAAACCTTCGCGAATGCAGGCTACTCCATGTATGGCTACGGGAAGATCACCCATGGATGGCGCGGCGGTGATGTCTGGGACGACAAGGAAGGCCACAAGCGTGACCCGCGCCCGCCCAACGCTCCGGTGCAATCCGTCGGCAAGGGGGAACAGGACTGGGGCGTCATTCTCCTCCCCGAAGAAGAAATGAACGATACCGGCGGAGCGAACAAGGCCATCGCCATCCTCGAGAAAGACCATGAGAAGCCCTTCTTCCTGACCTACGGCACGTTCAACCCGCACATGGCCTGGTTCGTGCCGCAGAAATACTTCGACATGTTTCCGATGGAGGAAGTGAAGACGCCCACGTTGAATCCCAATGACTTTGACGACATTCCACCGCTTGGCGATGGCGTGGTCGGGGGAAAACGGAGGTTCACGCAGTCGGTTCTCGAGGCCGGCCTGCATAAGTCCGCCGTCCAGGCCTACCTGGCCACGACTGCTTACGTGGATGTGCAGCATGGTCGCGTCCTCGATGCCTTGGCAAAGAGCCCCCACAAGGACAACACCATCGTGATCTTCATTTCTGACCACGGATTTCACCTCGCGGAGAAGGACCACTGGCAGAAGGGAACGCTATGGGAGGAGGCCACCAATTCCATGCTCCTGTTCCGGGTTCCCGGCATGACCAAGCCGGGTGGCGTCACCACGCGCTGTGTTTCTCTGCAGGACCTCTACCCGACGCTTCTGGATCTTTGCGGCATTGCGCGGCCGGCTCACGTGGACGGCAAGTCATTGGTCCCCATCCTGAAGAACCCCGCGGTCGATTGGGAAAGCACCGCCATCAGTTATCTCTACGATCAGTATGCCAGCATCCGCGCCGAGCAGTTCCGCTACATTCGCTACAAGGACGGACAGCAGGAGTTCTATGACCGGCAAAAAGATCCCCACGAGTGGAAAAACGAAGCCGACAATCCCGAATACGCGGAAGCCTTGAAAAAACTCAACAGCCAGCTTCCGGCTATCGACGACATGGCCAGTCAACTGGTCAGAGGCAAGCGGTAGTCGTTGCGTGCGGTTCGAGTTTCTTGTCGCGGCAGAACTCGTGATCATTCTCTGCCCTTCCTTGATTTCCTGCCAGTTCGCGACCGGCTTCCGTGAGGTTTGGGGAAAGTGTCAGTTAAGAGTGCCACGTAATTAAGGACTATTATCGTTGCAGAATTCCCGAGAAATCAGAATTTTTGAAGGTAGTGCACGACGATGACACCGCTCATCTACGTGGCGTTCATGTTCGTCCCTTTTCTATGTTTCATCTCCCCACCCGCAGATGCCGAAGGCATCAAAGCCTGTAGCCGGTGGTTGAGCGAAGCGACACCACCGGATTGCATCAAGCAGAGGCCGATGCCGAAAGGTATCGCAGCACATCTGGCAAACCTTCGGCTTGCGGGAATTTGTCCCCGTCACTCCGGGGTATTCGCTTCGCTCGGCCCCGGGCTAAGTGCGGTCATCCCTTCGGGATGGAGCACGATCATTCCATGCCAAAAAGTGCGGAGCAGGATGTGTCCGTTCCGAATGCTACGTAGTAAAGTATCCCACCGTCGGAAAACTCGCAAAAACCGTGTTTTTCTGCGAGTTTTACGACCATTAAATGCCTTGATTACACGGCATTTACTGCCGTTCAATCGAAGGAAGGAACGGCGAGGCGACCAAAGAGCAGGGTAAGTGCCGAGCGGGAGATGGAAACGGTGACTTTGTCGATGCCGACTCCATCGCTGCTGGTGCCGAAGGCGTCGTCTTCGACGAGGATGGTGAATCCGTCGATGCCGTCCAACGCGGGATCAAAGTTGGTGAGATCGGTAGAATACTCGACGAAGGGATTGCGGACGGCGGCATCATCACGGCGGGGGAATGAGAAGGAGATCTCAGTGGTATCTCTTTCGACGGTGATCGGCGAGGCCGAAGAGGCGAGAGGGCTGGTGTCGGTGATGAAGGAGAGAATGTTGGAGAGCCCGTTCCCTGAAGGATCGGCGGTTTCTCCGACGATAGCGGGATCAGTCTCGTTAGGATAGAACTGGTCGATCCACGCGGGATAGGGGTCAAAGTACTCGACGGCGCCGAGATCGATGGGGCCGACGAAGCGGGCGTTTCCGAGGATATCGTTGGTAGTGGTGTTGGCGCTCGAACCGGAGGTGCTGACACCCATATTGATTGCGGGCGAGGCGAAAGTGAGGCGCAAGTCGCCGTAGATATTGTCGGCGGTGGTCGACCAATCGCCGTCACCGGCATCGGGGTCCTCGACAAAGAGCGGATCAGCTGCTCCGGGCTCGCCCTCGATGAGGTTGTTCGAACTCGAGCCGGGCTCAACGGTGACGCCGCCGAACGCAGCAG
>JBCDLR010000368.1:0-3131 GCA_038745205.1 Verrucomicrobiota bacterium | reverse complement strand
TTTTGCACGACCGCCCCGACTCCCTTGTCGAGGTGCTCCAACATGGCCATCAAAATGGCACGTTGCTCGGTGATACCGGGATATTGTTTCTTGTAGCGGTCGATGTCATCCTGCGGTGCCTGCGAGGGGGAGTGGACGGCGTTGTAGGCGAGGTAAAGGAAGAATGGGTTGTCCTTTTCGCGGTCGATGAAGTCCACCGCCTCCTCGGTCAACCGTGTCGTGAGGTAGCCTTCGTAATCGTCTTCCTTCAGCCTCGTCTTGTTCTGGTAGATGGGCTCATAGCCGTCGCCCTTGGCACCCTTCAATGAGAAGTAATCGTGGCCGCCGCGTCCCATGAACTTGTAGCACTCCGTGAATCCGCGATTCATCGCGTGCCACTTCAATTCCGGGTAGTCTTCGTCTAGTCCGAGGTGCCACTTCCCAATCGCGGATTTCTTGTATTCCTTGGGGAAAAAGCTCGGAAAAATGGGGAATTCCGGGTCAAAGCCGCGCCCTCCGTCGCCGGCGGTGTAAACGCCCACCCGCTGCTGGTACTCACCGAGCATGAGGCCGGCTCGCGTCGGAGAGCAGACGCTTCCGCTGGTGTAGCCGTTGGTGAAGAAGACACCTTCCTTCGCGAGAGCGTCCATGTGGGGGGTCGAGACTTCCTTGGGATGATTCGGGTTGAAGCTGATGTCGGCGTAGCCCTGGTCATCGGTGAGGATGACGACGATGTTCGGCTTTTCGGGTGAACCCCTGGTGGCGGAGACGGTGGTCTTTGTTTTCGCCTTCTTTCCCGCAGCCTTCAGGGGGGGATTGTAGGGCAAGTGCTTCGGGGGTGGCGTGTAGTTGCCCTTGCCTTTTTCCCAGCGGTAACTCTCACCGTCGATAACGAGGTCTCTACGCGAATTGAACTTCGCTTCCGGCTCGGCAAACTCCGCCGGTGCCACTTTTCGCATGGCTGCCATCCTTGCGGCGTGCTCGGGAGCGGAAGCGAGGTTTGTCCATTCGTGAGGATCTTCTTGCAGGTTGTAGAGTTCCTCGCCGTCTTCCCCGTAGCGGATGTAGCGCCAGTCGCGGTTGATGACCGCATACTCACCGGGGTGCATGTGTGGAAGGAAAACGCTGCGGTCTTCGGCTTCTCCAGGGTTTTTCAGGGTCTTGGCGAGAGACTGACCCTCAAGCTTCTGGTGTGGGGAGGGCAATCCGCACAATTCGACAAAGGTGGGATACATGTCGATGAGGCTGGCGGTGAGGTCGGTCTTCACGTCCTTGGCGATGCCCGGTCCCGCCCAGATGAAAGGGACGCTCGAGGAGCGTTCCCAGAGCGTGTGTTTTCCCCAGTCCCCCTTTTCTCCGAGATGGTAGCCGTGGTCGCTCCAAAGGACGACGATGGTGTTGTCGGCGTGCGGACTTTCCGCAAGTGCGTCGAGAATGCGCCCCATCATGGCATCGGCATAACTCACGCAGGCGAGATAGCCGTGGACCGCGTCCTTGTAGGCATCGAGATCCTGCAACCGCTGCAAGATGCGGGACCTGGCCGCTTTCATTTTCTGAATCTTCGGCGGCAGGTCCGCAAGGTCGTCGGCGTTCAGCGGGGGCAACGAGATCTCGTCGCGATCATAGAGATCGAAATATTTCTGCGGGCAATAGTTCGGGTAGTGAGGCGCGTAGATTCCGCAGGCGAGGAAGAAGGGCTTGTCGGGCTTCTTCTTCAGTTGCTCGACGGTCCAATTGACGCGCATCGTGTCGGCCATTTCCTCCTCTCGTTCGTCCGGGACGGCGCCCCACTCGAGGAACATGCCGCCCGTGATTTCCGTGCCCTTGTTGTAAACACTCGCAGGAAACTCCGCGGGAAAAGGGGTGTCCGGTCCCCACGATTCCATGGCCCAACCGTTTTCACGTTGTTCCTTGGTGCGAAGGAAAAACTCAGTCCAGCCACGCGGGTCGATCGCGCCCACGGGGTGGTGGTAGAGTTTGCCGGTGCCGAGGGTGGTGTAGCCAGCCTTGGAGAAACTGGTTTGCAGCGATTCGATCTCGGGGCGGTTGGTGAAGTAGTTGGCTGACTGGTAGCAGCCGGTCGTCGAGGCGAATTGCCCGGAAAAAATAGCGGCGCGTGATGGCGCGCAGAAGACGCCGGCCGTGTGCGCATTGGTGAAATTCACCCCGCTCGCAGCAAGCTTGTCGAGGTTCGGCGTGATGGCCCGGACGGACTTTTCGTGCGAGCCGATCCAGTCGTTCATGTCGTCGACCGCGAGGAAGAGGACATTGGGGCGCGCCTTGGATTTGGCGGAGAGCGTGAAGGGAAGAGAAAGAAGCAGGCCGAGGAGGAGAAGGCGTAGGTAAATCATGGAGTGGGCAAATTCACTGCCTTGGAGCTGGGGATCTGAACAATCAAGTCGGATCGTGGATGAAGAGGGGCTCGCTTCGCTCGTGGCATTCTGCATCGCGACCGGAGGTCACGATCCACCCTGGTGCGCCGTCGTTCAATCAGGCCGAGCGCCTGCGACGAATGGACATCGTGGCGAGCGCCGAGAGCGCCATGAATGAGGTCGTCGGTTCGGGAATGGGCGTGGGGGCCACTGTCCAGAGGTCGCCGCCGAAGGAGAACTCGAGAGTCGAGGTTTCGAAAGAACCGTTGGTCGAAGTGCTGACGGACGTCGGTGTCCAGGTTCCACTCAACGTCCAAGCCCCGGACTCGAACCCGGTGATGCCTGAAACTCTGGCTGTGGTGAAACGGAGTGACTGATCGGCGTTGAGTGAAGTGTCAAACTCCATTGGCGAGAGATCGAGCGTGGTAGTGCCGTTCGTCAGCGAAAGATTTCCGATCTGTTGATGGACGTCGATGTCTCCGTCCGCGTCGTTGCGATCGGTGTCCTTGGCGAAAATCTGGAATGATTCGAGAGAGAAGCCATTGGTGTCAGGCCTTTGGCTTGCCCAGTAAGTCGCGTAGTCGAACTGTGTGACCAGGCTAGTGAAACCGTTGTCCACGGTCACGGTGATGGTAGAGCCGCCGTCGTAGCTGATGGCCCAAGTGTGCATGCTCGCGTTTTGCCAGAGAATGTCTGATTGAGCGCGATTGGCACCAACGCCGAGATCCGTGTGTCCGAGGTAAATCTCCTGCGATTGGGCGGGATTCCGGCCAGATGCTG
>JBCDLR010000367.1:0-3133 GCA_038745205.1 Verrucomicrobiota bacterium | reverse complement strand
GCGCCGTAGGCCCCGGCCTCGTCGGCGGCCCGCACTTTACAGGCCTTGCGTCCCTCTTCCCGGTAATGATCGAGCGCGGATTCCGGGCTCTCCACAAGGTCCCTGCTCACCGTGAATTGACTGACAGACGTCCCGGGAATCTCGAACTTGAAATCCCGTAGCAATCGTTCGCAGACCGTGAGCAAGCCCCTCGCACCCGTCTTTTCTTCCGCCGCGCGCTCTGCAATCCATTCAAGCGCCTGCTTTTCAAACTTCGTGCTCACGCCATAAGCGGCAAACTCCCGCTCATACTGCCGGAGCAGGCTCCCTTCAGACTGCTCCATGATCTGCAGCAAATCGTCGGACGAGAGCGCATCACAGACGACGCGAACAGGCAGCCGACCGATGAACTCCGCCTCGAAGCCGTAATCAATGAAGTCCTGAGTCTCTGCGCCGCGAAAAACGGCAGCTTCATCATCGGCAACACTGGCTTCCGTGCTGAATCCAATCGTTCCGCTGCGCATTCGGCGTGTGACAATCTTCTCCAGTCCCGAGAAGGCCCCGCTGACAATGAAAAGAATATGCCGCGTGTTGACCGTGTCCTTACCAGGACGTCCGCGCCCGCGCTGCATGTCGAAAAGGGCCTGCATCTGGCTTTGCATGTCTATCGGGTTCCTCACGGGAACCTCCGTTTCCTCCATCAGCTTCAGAAGGGTCGTCTGCACACCACGACCGCTTACATCCCTCCCCATATTACTCGACGCCGTCGCCAGCTTGTCGATCTCGTCAATATAGATGATGCCGTGTTCCGCCAGCGCCACATCGCCGTCCGCCTTCCTCACAAGGTCTCTCACAAGGTCATCAACATCACCGCCCACATAGCCCGTCTCGCTGAACTTCGTCGCGTCCGCCTTCACAAAAGGAACGCCGATCAAGTCTGCAATATGTTTCACCAGGTAGGTTTTTCCCACCCCGGTCGGTCCCACAATGAGGACGTTCTGCTTCGCGAATTCGACTTCCGCAGCCTTCAGCGGATCCTCCGCTTCCAGTTGCCTCAGGTATCTCGCGTGGTTGTAGTGATCACACACGGCAATGGAAAGCACCTTCTTGGCCTCATCCTGCCGAATAACGAACCGATCAAGGTGAGCCTTGATGTCCCGGGGAAGGAGATTGAAGGCGAAAACATCGTTGACCTCGTCGGGCTCTTCCGTCACGACCGTCGCCTCTCCTTCGTTCTCGGGTTCTTCGCCGCCCTCGTCTCCCATGTAGGGAAAGGCGGAAAACTTCACCGACTCACCAAAGCTCGACTTCATAAACTCGGCGAGTTTTCTCGTAATTTCCTCCGGCGACGGGGATGACGGGGGTTCTGATTCCTTTTCACTCATATGAACTTCTATCAGACCACGCAGGTTCACCCGCTGTTCGAACTCTCTGCCGGATTTGCCTGCACCAAGTCTCTCCAGCCCTGAACGAACTCCTTATCATAGGATTTCAACTCCTCGACGGCGTCGAGCGCTGCTTCCACTTCCCCCACATGGTAAGCAAAGAGAGCCAGGTATTTTCGCCTTTTCAGGTACTCTTCCATTTCCGGGTCCTTCATCGACATCGCTTCGGCCATCTCGACCAGCGTCCGGGGTGCGATTTCATCGATCCGGATCACAGACTCACCTGCTCCCAGATCCCGGAATGCGAAGCTCACCCCGCCTTCCCTCGACGCTCCCACAACAACAACATCCGCGTCTCCTCCGGAAGTTCGCAAGAGCGAGCCTTCATAGCCATGCTCGTCCAGATCCTTGATGATCTGGTCCAGGAACTTGTCTGATTCCCGCCAAACGAAGGTGATCCTTCCAAACTCCTCGCGCACCTTGGGATGCTCAAACTCCACGCTGTCGATCAATTCGATCGCTTCCTGAATTTTCGCGACACCCCGCAGCTTGCCAAGGCTTTCCCGCAATTCGCTGAGCTCTTTCCGCTCTTCTTCGAGCAAGGCCACAAAGCGAGCCTTCTCCTTACTATCCGCCTCGTCCTCGAGGTAAACCACAAGCGCTTCCAATCGTTCCTTGCGATTCGCCAAGTATGCTGGAGCGGCTCCGGGCGTCTTGAGTTGCCCTTGCATCGATTCAATTTGTTTCAACCAACCCCTGGCCTCCTCGAGCACAATCGTCTGCGCCACCGGCGGACCCTTCTTCAAGGTCTTGAGGTCCTCGGTGTATGGTCGAAGGAGCGGGCGGTATTCGGATATCCAACGCTCCGTCAGATCAGGCTTCTCCTTGGCGAATACCTCCAAAAAACGACCCGACTCGTCAAACTCACCCTGCTGCCAATTCTTGAGCCCAAATGCCAGCCACGCAATCCGCCGAAAGACTGACGACTCAAACTCACTCTTTTCCTCCATCAGGACCGGGAGCGGGTCATTCATGCGGCGGCCGAGCGCCGCGAGAAACAGAATCGCTTCCTCGGCCTCGGCCTCGGAATTCGCTTCGACTTCCTCCGCAAGAAGGGCGAACCAACGGTTGGAGGCCTCCATTTTCCCCTCAAGCATTTGGCTGAGACCGAGATTGAACCTCGACCAATTCAGTGTCGGCTGCATCGTCTCTGTATCAGTGGCAATGGCGCGGAACGCCTCGGCGGCCACCTTTGTTTTCCCACCGACCAAGGCCCTCCTCGCGTCGACAAATCGCTGCGCCAATGTCTTGCCCTCCGTCGCCTTGATCGCTCCTTCCTCAGCCACGGGAACGCTCTGTCCCGCCGTCTTTCCCTCATCCGATTTTCCTCCCAGCATGGAAAGCCCCACCACAACGCCGAGCAGCAGGAGCGTCGCCGCCACTCCTGCCCCGACCTTGAACCGGGCGTTGCGGACCGTGGGCAATCCATGCGTTCCCTGTTCCTGCAAGAACCGCAGGTCCTCGAGTAGCGCGTCATAGGAATCATGCCGATCCGACGGTTCACGCGACATCATGCGGTCGATCAGTTGGATTGCTCCCTTTGACAATTCAGGCGCCGCCTCCGCGACCGACACCGGCTTGTCCTTGATCGCCTTCAACTCTTCGAGCGAGGAGGACTTTGCGTCGTAGGGAGGTCGTCCCGCCGCCGCATGAAACAAGGTGGCACCCAAACTGTAGATATCGCTGCGGAAGTCCTCCGGCTCCTTGTG
>JBCDLR010000366.1:0-3156 GCA_038745205.1 Verrucomicrobiota bacterium | reverse complement strand
GGTTCCGGTTTCGGGGGCGATGGCGCTGCGGGCTGAGGCGCGGCGGGAAGAACGATCTTTGAGGCTGGGTCTTCCGTGCTCACGCGCCAGTGTGCATAGGGGATGGCTTTCGCCTCGGCAGCGTCCGCAAAGGTGGCGGGGTCGAACCAAGCGACGTCAGGAGGTGTTGGTTCTTCGACAGGGATGTCCTGTGATTGTTCTTCCGCGGCTTCGCTACCGCGACTGCTGCCTGCAAGGGTGCGGAAGGCGAAGATGAGAAGAAGAATCAGCCCCAGATGGGAAAGGGCGGAGAGAGCGAGATGACCGTTGAATCTGGAGGAATCGCTCACGTCTTCGTCAGTCACCGTCCGGTTTTGTTACCACGCCCACCGTGGCGATACCTGCATTGCGCATGGCGTCCATGACCTCGACAAGTCGTTGCACGGGCAGGTTGGCGTGCGCTCGCACGAGGATGCCAAGTCCGGGCTTTTGTGCTTTGAGCGCCTGCAACTCGCTCACGAGGCTCGCCGTGGCGACAGGGGTTTCGTCAAGTTCGAGGCGATTGAACTTGTCGACGCTCAGGGTGATGACCTTGGAGGGGTCGACGGCATCGTGGGAGGCCTTGCTGCTTGGAATTGTGAGGTCGGATCTTTCCGCGAGAAACGGGGCGGTGATCATGAAGATCACGAGCATGACAAACGCGAGATCGAGGAGCGGTGTCACGTTGAGTTCGGAGAGGGTTCCGAGCGAATACTGGCGGGCGCGTTGCATGGAAGAGATATCCGTTTGGAATCAGGACTCGAGGACGTCGGGTTCTTCCATGGCGAGCGGAAGTTCACCATTCGTGTCACTCTCCCGCTTGCGGGTGATTCGCCGGGGCGGTCGTGACTTTCCGGGCTCGGCGTTGCCGCCGCCATTCCGTTCCCTGGCGAGGAGGTCACGTGCCGAGATACTGGGGGACTCAGCTTCCTCCTGCGGAACGGGTTCCACGGCACGCCTTGCGATGGCGATGGGCGCGGGAGTCGCTTCTACGGGGCCGCCGCTGTGCTGGAGAAAGGCGCGGTCGAAGTCCGATCTCATCTCCGCGGCGAAGTTTTCGAGTTGGGCGATGAGTTGCTTGATCGAATTGACGATGAAGTTGTAGCCGAACATCGCCGGGATTGCGACGAGGAGGGCGACGACGGTGGTGACGAGAGCGGCGGAAACGCCGGGAGCCATGGTCTTGAGGCTCGCCGCGCCGCCCGCCGAAGCGACGCCGCTAAAGGTGTCCATGACTCCCCAAACAGTTCCCAACAATCCAAGAAAGGGAGCGCCGCTGACGGCGGTGGCCAGGATGCTCATCTGTGACTCGAGTTTGATGACGGATTCACCGATGGCGCGGTCAATGCTTCTTTCCACGGTCTGCATCTGGGAGGAGACGACGCGGTTTCCGCCCGGCGCCGGAGCCCCTTGCTCGCCAAGGGAACGCTCGCCGGTCAGTTGGTAATGCATCTCCGCGGCGCCGTCCTGGTAAACCATGAAGAGCGGCGTTCCGGTGTGATGAGTGCCTTCGTGGAAGAGGGCGAGAGGACTATTGCAGTCACGATAGGCGTCGAGGAAGGGCGCTGATTCCTTCCGGGCGCGGGAAACCATGCGCAACTTGGTCACCATGACAGCCCAGCTGAAACAGGAGAGAATGACGAGGCAAACCACCACGACGATTCCCGGCCAGGAAGACTCCTTGAGGGCGTAACTAAATCCGTTTTGCGCAAGAAAAGGAGTGTAGGCAACGAGTCCGGTGACCATGAGGTGAGTGTTTAAAAATTACAAATAGCTAAGATATCTTAACTAAAATTGTAACAAAGCGTGGAGAGGCTCGATTGCAAGTGCTTTCGGAAATTGTGGAGGCTGTAGATACCTCGGAGTATTCGGGCAAATCTCTTGCGGCTGAACAGGTTTTGAGGATGGTTCGGCGGATGTCCCCGGAAGAGAAAGTGACGCTCCGTCAACGTATCGAGGAGGAACTGTTCGAGACCCGGCAGCGCATCGAAGGCCTTGAGGAAGCCACGAAGCCGATTTCGCCGGACAAGGGGCTCGGAAGACTCACCCGCCTGGAAGCGATGCAGGACAAGAGTGTGAACGAGGCAGCGCTGGAGCGGCTTCGCGATGATCAGACGCGACTCGAGAATGCGTTGGGTAGCATCAACCGGGCGGATTTTGGAATTTGCCTTGCGTGCCGCCAGCCGATTGCCTTCGCCAGAATGGAAGCCATGCCACAGAGCACGCTTTGTGTGAAGTGTGCTTCGAGAAGATAGTTCGGGCTATTTTGTCCAGGTGGCCTTCTTGCTGTTCACCGGCTTCAGCTTATTCCCACGCAGACGATCCTGGTTTTTCGCGATGTCGAACCAGAGGTCGGACAGTTCCGTGACGAGGTCCGGGTTCTCGTCGGCGAGGTTGTGGACTTCCGTGCGGTCCTGCGAGAGATCGTAGAGTTCCCACGCCGCGCCCCGGGCGGAGACGACTTTCCAGTCGCCTTTGCGAATGGCCCGATTGTTCCCGAAGTAGAAGTAGAGCCATTCGTGGGGTTCCCGCACCTTGCTTTGGAAGATGGGAAGAAGGGACTTGCCTTGGAGGGGCTCAATGGCGGATCCATCGCGGCCCTGATCCGGATAACGGGCTTCGCCGACATCGAGGGCGGTGGCCATGAAGTCGATGAGATGTCCCGGTTGGCGGGTGATGGATCCCGGTTCGGTCTTTAGTCCCGCCGGCCAGTGGGCGATCATCGGGCTGGTGATCCCACCTTCGTGCTGGTTTTGCTTGTACCATCGAAACGGGGTGTTGCCCATGTGCGCCCATCCGGTGTCGTAGGTCCAGTAGGATTCCGGGTCCCAGGGCATCTTGTCCTTCCCTCGGGTGCGCTCAAAGGGGCATGCTCCGTTGTCGCTGCAGAACATCAAGAGGGTGTTTTCGAAAACGCCCATTTGTCGGAGGTGTGCGACCAGTCTCCCAATGTTGCGATCCATGCGATCCACCATGGCGGCGAAGGTGGCCATGCGGAAGTCTTCCCAGTCCTTGTCTTCGTCGCTGAGAGTGTCCCAAGAAGGCACTTCCGGCGGCCGCGGGCTCATGGAGAATTTTTCAGGAATGAGTCCCGAATCGAGCTGGCGCTGGTAGCGGGAAGCGCGAGATCGGAAGAGC
>JBCDLR010000365.1:0-3162 GCA_038745205.1 Verrucomicrobiota bacterium | reverse complement strand
GTCATGGCGAATCAGGCAGCGACCACTTCTTCTTTTTTCTCCTTGGATTCCGCTTCGGCGGGCTTGGGAGGAGTCCAATTTTTTTCGTCGAGATTCTCGTAGGCGCCGAAGTCATGGAAGAGGAGTCGTTTGGCGAGCCGGTACATCCAGTGCTTCTCCTTGACCTCTCTTCCGGGGAGATACTGGCTGACCCGAGGTGTCATCGCTTGCAACTCTGCCATGGCGGTCTTCCGCAGCGTCGAGTCTCCAGCGCCGTGCTTCTTCGCGAGTTCCTCGACGAGGTCCGGCCGCTCAAGGACGACGCAGCCCCGGGTGGTGTCGGCGGTGGCTTCCCGGAACTCCTTGAGATACGCCGACTTGGTCATCGTCTCGAAGAGGCTGTCGTTGTCGTTGATGTGGTCGGTGGCGAATTGAATGATCGGGCATGGCTCGATGTGGCCGCCGGGACCGATGTGGTGACTGATGCCGGTAGCCATCGGGCAGAGGGCCTTTCCGTCGGCATCGTAGTAGGCGTCGATGATGGCGATCGGTTTCTTCGCGCGCATGGAAGTGACGAACTCGCGGACGCGCACGGCATCGTCGGGCGTGAGGGCGAGATCGACCGGCACGTTTGGCCCGACGGGCCGATAGGTGTGGAACCACGTGTAGTGCACCCCGAGGTCGATGAGTTCATCGAGCCATTCCTCGGTGAGCAGTTCGTCGATGTTGCTCTGGCAGACGCTCGTGGCGACACCGGTGAGCAGTTTCTCATCCAGGCAATTGCGGATGCCCTCCATGGACTTGGTGAAGACATCGGATTTTCCCCGGCGGATGTCGCTGACCTCCTTGCGGCCTTCGATGCTGATGAGCGGAGTGACATTCCCCATTTTCCGCAGGGCCTTCGCCCGCTCTTTGGAGATGAATTGTCCGTTCGTGAAGACCTGGAAATAGGCGTCGGGGTGCGCAGCGAGGACTTCGAAGAGTTCGGGGTAGAGAAAGGGCTCGCCCCCGAGGAGCCCGAAAAAACTGTTCCCGTGTGCCTTCGCGTCCGTGATGATCCGGTTCAGGTCCTCGACGTCGATCTTGGTACGTGGTCCTGTCACGTCGACCCAGCAACCCTGGCAACGCAGGTTGCAGCTGTTGATGATGGAGATGTAGAGAAAGGGAGGGAAATATTCTCCCGACTTCATCCGCTTCTTGAATCGCATGACGGAACGCGTGCCCTTGATGCCGAAGTTCCACATGAACTTGGTGATGCACTTCGGGTCCGCGGAAGCAAGGGTGCGGGTGACGAGGGAAAAAATCATGGGGTCTGGGGAAGATACGTCCCCTCGAGGGTTTGTCTCTCGCTACGTCGCGATTTCCAAACGGTGCTGGGGCGTTGGCATGGAGGGCCGGAAGTGCTCCTGATGCACAATTTCAAGGGTGAATCCATAGCGATCTCGAACGGTGTCGTCGATCGTTTTGCGCAGGGCGTTGATGAGCAACTCCGGGTCGGCTTCGGCGCGAAGGTTGACGGAAATCTCCGCGTCCTCCACGGGATCGAGAAGGGTGTGGGACATTTCCGGTGATCCCTCCGTCCGCACGAGATTCAAGGCCGCGATCTCGAAAGGGTCCTCTTCGGGAGCAAGCGTCATCTTTAAGTGGGCAACCTCCACTGACTCGTTCCGTAGAATGGCGTGTAGCGAACGACAGAAGGTCATGAGGAACTCGTTGCCGTCGATCTCCTCGCCCGCGTCCATGGAGAGGGTCGCGTTCAACCAGCCGAGTTTGGCCTCGCCATCACCGTAGGTCTCGTAGTCGATATCCAACACTTCGGTGGGATCAAATTCCTCGCTGAGCACCGACTCGAACCATGAATCAAGGTTGTTCATCTCCCGCGCCGAGATGGTGAAAACACGGGCGCCCTTGAATTCGGCGTTGAGGGCGCTGACGAGTTCACGGAGTTGTTCCGCGTCGATGATGTCCGTCTTGTTCACGACGATGTTCCGCGCCTCCTCAAGTTGCTTCCGGTAGATGTAGGTAACGTTTTTGGAGAAGGACTTCTTCGCGTCCAGACCGAGAATGGCTCGTGCTCGGAGAGGGTCGACAACAACGCTCAAGGGGGCGATTGCGAAACGCGAGCCGTAGATTTGCTGGAGGGGGAGGGCGACGGTCGCGACGAGATCGGTGCAACTTCCCACGGGTTCCGCGAGCAGAAAGTCCGGTCGCGTTTCAGCCGTCAGGTTTTTCGCCGCGTCGACAAGAGAGCTGAAACGGCAGCAGAAGCACCCGCCGGAGATCTCCTCGACCGGAAAGTCACCGGCTTTTCCCAAGGCCGTATCGACGAGCCCTTGGCCCTGGTCGTTGGTAATGAGGCCCACGGTTTTTCCTTGGTCCCGAAGGTAGCGTCCCAGTGCAAGAATGGAGGTCGTTTTCCCTGCGCCGAGGAACCCACCGATCATGATGTATCGGGGCTTGACGGGGTAGTTGGTGAAAGTGGGCATGTAGCGGTGATGTTAGTGCTGCCAGGTGGCTTCGCCACGTTTTTCCTGTTCGTGCATCTCGGAGATGGTGCCGGTGAGCAGATCGACATAGCCGTGGACGTCGAGGGCACCGGGTTCGGGTTCGCCGTCGATCTGATACAACCAGTTCTTGTAGGGATCGGTGCGGATGATGCAGGCATCGGCCTCGATTTCCGGATTGCCCCCGGCGAAACTCCCGGCGGCCACGGAGAAGAGGTCGCTCATGGCCTTGAAGCCCTCGACGTGACCAATGACCTGACCCGGCTCGACCATCCCGCCGACATCGACCTTGAACTCACACTCCACGAGTTCGCCAAGCATGCGGGTGGCAAACTTGGTAAAGCCGATTCGCCAGCGATCGGGCGCCTCCTCGGTGCGGGCGAGCCAGAAGTGGGAGGGCGTGTAGGTGTGCGTGACCGGAAGGCGGGTCGAAAAGCGGGCGTGCTTGAACTTGATGGTTTCCGGCGGGGAGTCAGACATGCGCGAGGAAGAATACGTCAGCTTTTTGGAGTGAAACGTTCGGATTCCATGATTCGGGAAGCCCAGTCCCGGTTACCGATTCCCCGGGAAAGCCAAAAACAACAAGATTTATCCGGAGAATTGCGCGAAATTATAAATTTTCTGCCAGAATCGACTCGTTATCATGAAATCTTCCAGTTTGCTCCTCCTGTTCTTCGCG
>JBCDLR010000364.1:0-3165 GCA_038745205.1 Verrucomicrobiota bacterium | reverse complement strand
GTTGATGTCGCTGAATTGCCGGGGTTTCGCAGCAATCAACGTAGGGCCTAAATTAATTGGACAGAAACTTCAGTGCCTGCGTTCAATCTCCCATGCGCACCGATGCATAAGAGGCCGTCAGCTTGAGAGAGGCCGAAAAGAGCGTCCGAGCGCTGAGGGCCTGAGGGGTGAATCTTTCCTGCATTGCGATCGATGCGTACACGGACGAAATGAGGCCGATCCCCCTTGTTCTCAAAGTCTTCCGCAAGGATTCCCGAGAATTTCGAGGCCATCTCACACGGTGTGGAAGCCCCACACCATTTCCAAAGGGCGGATTCGACGAAAATTTTAAATGTAACGAAGGCGGAGACCGGATTTCCGGGGAGTCCAAAGAGTATGGAGTCAGTCGCAGCGGCGAAGAAGAGGGGCTTGCCAGGTTTCATCCGAACCCGCCAAAACTCTCCGGAGAACCCTGCCTGAAAGGCGGCGTCCTTGACGTGGTCGTGGTCACCGACGGAAACTCCTCCTGTGAGGAGGAGGATGTCGCAGGACTTCCGAAGTTCTTCCAGGGTCGCTGCAGACGCGGTGAGATCGTCAGCGAGGTGGCGAAATTCCAAGGGAATCACGTTCCCGAGGGCCGACCTTGCCAAGCTCCCAAGCATGGCGCCGTTGCTGTTGTAGAGCTGGCCCGGTTCCAGTTCCTGACCGGGGGGAACGAGTTCGTCTCCGGTCGTGACAATGGCGATGCGGGGTAGTTCGCTGACCCGGACGGCGGCAATTCCCTGGGAAGCAAGAACCCCGATTCTTCCCTCGTTGATCCGCTGCCCCGGTTTCAGGACGGATTGTCCGCGGCAGAGATCACTACCGGCGCGACGCAGGAAATCACCGGGTGAGATGGATTCGGTAATTTCGATTTCGCCCTCGCCGACGGAGCGGCAGTCTTCCTGCATGACCACGGCGGTCGCACCTTGAGGAATGGGGGCGCCGGTGAAGATGCGAACGGCTTCGCCGGCGCCCACCGTGAGCCCTCCGTCCCTGCCGGCGGGTTGTTCACCGACGACCTTCAATCGCATGCCCGGGCCGAGGGAGTTTTCGGCGCGCACCGCAAATCCGTCCATGGCGCTGTTGTCGAATCCGGGGAGGGGGACGGACGCAGCCACTGTTTCCCGTGCGACTCTTCCATGGGACTCCAGCAGGGGCACGGATTCCGTGTGAGAGGTCGGTGTGACGGCGGAAAGGATCGCGCTCTTGGCCTCTTCAATCGACTTCATCAGCGATTCACCCTGTTCCAGGAATTGGCGGCTTCGAGTTTTCGTCGTTCGGCGGCAGACTTGCGAAGAGCTTTTGACCGTTTCTTCGCATCGCGCCGGTCGGAGAACTTTGAAAAAAGTCCCTTCTTTTCGGCGGGTGGCGCGGTGCGCGTCTCGCCCCGGTAAACTACGAAATCGCCCACGCGTGGATCGCCGTTCAAGATATCAGCCGCGACGGTGTTCCCTTTGCGCTCGCCGCTGGGATTGAGTTGTCCGGCAGGTGCCGAGCCGCGTTGAAACTCCCAGATTTCGCCGGGATTCATTTTCGGCAACATGCCCACGCGAATGAGGACAAAAGGGCGTTCGGGATGAATGAAGGTGATTTTGCCAACGAGGTAGTTGGTTCGATTGTCGGTCTTTACTGTGGGAGCCGTTTGCTCAACCGGAAGACTCTCTTCGCCCTTTTTCGTGCGAGAAGACACGCAACTCGTCAGCAACAGGCCGACGAGAAGGGCGAGGAAAGGTGAATAATGGATGGGGTGATCGGGGGAAAACACGCAAAAACCGATAGGATGCGGAGGCGGGGAACGCGAGTCGAATTCGGGAATTCCGGGCGAGCCATCCGAATTTGACGAAATCTTTGCCTTTTTTTGAAAGGATCGGGCCTTCATCAGTCTATATAGGCGTAGCGAGACCTCTTCGGAGGTTTCGTTTCGTGTTTCCCTCTGATCGGGGGGTCTTGAGGGAATACACTATCCTTGCAGTGAGTGGGCGCGCCGTCCTTGTGGGGATGGCGCGCCCTTTTTTTTGAGACGTGTGGTGATTCGCGGCGTTGATCCCGGCGTAGGGTTCGGTGAGACTATGAACTCTTCTTTTGTGACCGAAGTTCAGGCCAGCGACTTATCCTCGAAATCCAACCGGCTCTCCCGGGCGGACTGGATGGCTTTGACGAAGGCGCGGTTGAGCCTGCTCGTCGTGATCACCACGCTGATTGGTTTCATGGCCGCGTCGCGAAGCCTCGGTGCCTTTCCTTGGATGGTCATGCTCCATACTGTCATCGGCAGTGCCCTCGCGGCGGCTGCGGCAGCTGTCTTCAACCAGTTGATGGAAATCGACGTCGATGCACAAATGGCGCGGACCGCTGGTCGACCACTGCCTGCGAGAAAAATGTCGAGGGAAGCCGCCTTTGGAATCGGGTGGCTTCTGGGAGCCCTGGGGATTGTTCATCTCGGGGTGACGGTGAATGCCGCCGCCGCCTTTCTCGCCGGAGCGACACTGGCCGTTTACGTTTTCATCTACACGCCAATGAAGCGGACGACGGGGTGGAACACGATCGTCGGCGCCGTGGCGGGTGCTCTTCCTCCGTTAATCGGGTGGTTCGGGGGTGGGGGTGTCTGGGGGATCGAAGCCTTGTTTCTTTTCGGGGTCCTCTTCTTCTGGCAACTGCCTCACTTTTTCGCGATCAATTGGATGTACCGCGAGCAATACGAGGAGGCGGGGTTTGCGATGTGGGCTAATCGCGACGTCTCCGGCGCCCGCATGGCGAGTCTCTCGGTCGCAACAAGTGCCGTTTTGGGGTTGTGGTTCCTGCTCCCGCCGATTTTCGGATTCGGCGCAACTTGGGCGGCGGCCATCGGGGTCGTGCTCGGCGGGTACATGCTCTTTCGCGCCGTGCAATGGCGCAAGAAACTGGATCGGTCCGCCGCGCGCGGGTTGTTTTTCTCCACGCTGATCTATCTGCCGTTGGCGCTGGGAGTCGTCGTCGCGGGGTGGATATAAAATTCCGCTTTCGCCGTGGCGTTCCTTTGCGATGCTTGGCGCTCCCGTGAATTCCATTCCTGTCGAACCCCTGTTAGAGCAGTTTGAGGCGTTTGCCTGCGAGTCGAATTGTATTCCGGTTTTCACAGAATTGACCGCCGACTACGAGACGCCGCTG
>JBCDLR010000363.1:0-3166 GCA_038745205.1 Verrucomicrobiota bacterium | reverse complement strand
TCAACCACTTGCTCGGGTGGCGGAATTGGTAGACGCGCTAGACTAAGGATCTAGTGGAGCAATCCGTGGGGGTTCGAGTCCCCCCTCGAGCACTTTTATTCCGCCGGAACTTCGTTGGGCTGGACTTGCTCTTCCAAAACGACGTCTATCGCAGCAAGATATTCCTTCGTGCGGCGAGAGCGGTATTCCATCAGGGAGGGTTTCCAATCGGTGCGGTGCGTTCCAATCGCATCAAAATAACTCCTGGCATGACTCAATTTTTCCTTCGCGGCATCGAGTTCTCCCGCGTTGGCTAGTTTTTCACCCTCGGTCCAGAGGACATATCCGTGCACGTAGTATGCCTCAAGCCTTTCCTCAGCGTCTTCCAGATCCATCGATATGGCATCCTGCACGGTTTCTTCCGAATTACTTGCTTCTAGATTCGTTTTCCTTCGGGGCGCTTGTCCGATGGAGGAAATTCTTTCTTCCTCCTGAGGCAATCCAAGGTCCTCGAAGGAGTCCTGCCTCTCTGCAATCTGATTGCCGGCATCGGCACTTCCCATTTCCCAATCCTTGATTCTCAGAACGAGGACAAACGCCGCGACCACGATGAAGGAGACTACCAACCATGAAATTTTCCATACACGGGCTCCCCTCCCGTTCACCTGCGTTGCCAAGTTCTTCTTTTTCTGTTCCATTCCCTATTTCTAACCCATGCCTATCCTGATCATCAAGCCTCGCTCACGCATTTTTCACGGGCATGACTGGGTTTACGCGAGTGAAGTCCTGCGCACGACCGGCGATCCGCAACCGGGTGACACCGTCGATTTGAAGGACCAGCGCAGCCGCCCCATGGGATCGGCGATCTACAATCCGAAGTCGCAGATTGTTGCACGGCGATTTTCGCGCCGGAAGCAAGCGCTGGACGGTGCGTTCTTTGCCCGGCGCCTCGAGCGGGCGGCGAAACTGCGCGAGGAATTGCCGGGGATGGATCCGGGGCTTTGCCGGCTCGTGTGGAGCGAGAGCGACGGGTTACCCGGCGTCATCGTCGACCGCTATGGCGATCACTTTGTTCTCCAGACGCTGACTCTCGCAATGGACCAGCGGAAGGAACTGATCGCGGAGGCGTTAAAGTCGCAGTTCTCCCCGACGACGATCGTCGCCCGCAATGACAGCCCGAGCCGGATCGCGGAGGGAATGGAATCGGAGGAACTTGTCCTTCACGGATCGTGGCCAGGACCGTTTGAAATGGCCCACAACAGTCTCCGGTTTCAAATCAATCTCGGCACCGGTCAGAAAACCGGCCTTTATCTTGACCAGCTTTCGAACTACACGGCAGTCGCACGCCATGCCCGCGATCGGAGGGTGCTCGATTGCTTCACGAACCAGGGCGGGTTTGCGCTTGCTGCCTCCAAGGCGGGCGCCTCGAACGTCACCGCCGTCGACGTGAGTGAGACGGCGCTGGCCCAGGCGAAGGTCAACGCGGAAATCAGCGGCGCCGGGAAAATCCTCTGGGTCGAGGCGAACGTCTTCGACGATCTGAAGAAACGCGAAGCCGAAGGGCAGAAATTCGATCTCATCGTTCTCGACCCCCCATCGTTCACACGGAACAAGAAGTCGTTGAAGGACGCGATGAGGGGCTACAAGGAGATTCACCTTCGTGCATTGAAGATGCTCGAACCCGGCGGGTTGCTTTTTACCTTCACCTGCTCGCACCACGTCGGCTGGGGGCCGTTTTCCGAAGTCATTCGCGACGCCGCCAATGACGCCAAGCGGACAATACGCCTGCGGGAGTCTTTCACGCAGCGAGCGGATCACCCGGTCCTCTTTCACCTGCCGGAAACCGAGTATTTGAAGGGTTTCGGCTTCGAGGTCATCGGCGCGTTTTAGCCGGAACCCGGCACGAACCCACACCTATCTATCGGGGCGGAAGGGACAAGAATCCGCCCCGAAGGACCACGAAAAAGTGGAAAAGAGCAAACTTTCGCGGCCCCTCGCGCCTTTCGTGGTCTAGATTCCGGCGATGTCCGCCCTCGACGCCGCCCGATCCTCCAATGGCTCGGCATTTCTCATCATGATGCGGACGACGTGGAAGGTCTTTGTCGTTCGATCGATGCAGGCAAGCGGACGATCCAAGCTCATGACCTTCACGCTGGCGGGCTTCATGTTTGCCTACCTTTTCGCCGGCTACTTCCTCTTTTCCCGCGGGCTTCAATTCATCGCCAACATCCCGGTCATCGGTCCGCTTCTTTCGGAACGCATCGTCTTCATGATGTTCTTTCTGTTCTTTGTGATGCTGGTTTTCTCCAACGCCATCATCAGCTACACGATGCTTTTCCGAAGCAAGGAAACGGACTGGCTCTTGACGCTTCCGGTGTCCCACCGCGTTCTCTACTTCTGGAAATTCTGCGAGACGCTGGCCATTTCCAGCTGGGCACTGGTCTTCATCAGCGCCCCACTCCTTGGCGCCTTCGCTTCCCTCCACGGCCTTTCCTGGGAGTTCTTTTTCCAGAGTGCCTTTGTCTACCTGCCCTTCGTCATCATTCCGGCGGCACTTGCGTCCTGGGGGCTCTTGTTCCTCGTGCGGATTTTCAACAAGTGGGTGGCCGCCGCCATCGCCGCTGGCGCGCTCTTCTGGGTCGCCCAATCCGCCTACGGCATCTACGCCAATCACCAGGAACTCCAGCAAAACGCCTTCAGTCAGACGGTCGCCGTTCATCAGGTGCTCGAGTACACGAACATGAGCAAGAGCCCCTTCGTCCCCAGCATGTGGATTTCCGAGAGCCTCGTCAATTGGGGCAACGGATTTCACGCCCGTGGATGGTTTTACGGCCTCATCCTCATTAGCTACTCCTTCATGGGCTTGCTCATGAGCTTCGCCGTCGCGGGTCGCAGCTTCTACCCCGTCTTCAGCAGCGCGCGCGCGCGGACCTTTCGCCACTCGATTGCAAGACGCCGTGCGCGCACCGCGAGGCGCCGTGGGCGCGGACTCCATCAACTGGGCCTCAAGCATCTTGTCCCGGTGCCATTCACATCTCGCTCGACCCGTTCGCTCATTGCCAAAGATGTCCTCGTCCTCATACGCGACCCGGCGCAGTGGTTGCAGTTTGTGATCATCTTCGGTCTCCTGCTTCTCTACACCCTGAACCTCGGAAACATGGGCTACGAGGATGCGTCGCCGTTCTGG
>JBCDLR010000362.1:0-3351 GCA_038745205.1 Verrucomicrobiota bacterium | reverse complement strand
GTGCAGAGGTAAGGGTAGGTGCCGGGCTTTTCCGGGGCGTGGAAGCGCAGGACCTCGGCGGAGTTGGGTGGGAGGAGCTTGGTGGCTTGAAGGACTTTCTTCGACTTGGGAATGAAGTGCTTGGCGAAGCCGTCGGGGTCCTTGGCCATTTCATTGCCGGCCATCCCGATCTCCTCCAGGGAGCCCGGCGTGGAAATGAGGAGGTTGTGCGCGGTGGCATCGGGGTTGGTGAAAAGGAGTTTCACCGGTTGGCCTGCTTCGACTTCGAATTGCGTGACCGTGTAGAGCATGCGTCCCTCGACGCACGAGATCTCGACCTCCTTCAGATTCTCCTGGCTGTCGAACTGGGCGTCCTGTGCCGTGGTCTTCGGAGGCTTGAGTTTTTGAATCTTGTCGAACTTGGCGAGGAAGGAATTCAGTTCGGGGTGTTCGGCAAGGAATGCGCCATCGTCCTTCCAGTGTCTCACGAGGGTGTGCGAGCCAAGGGCGCAGCGGATGGCATAGCTCAGGTGATCGTCGTGGGGATGCTTGAGAATGTCGAGCATGGCGACGAGGGCTTCCTTGGTGCCAATCCAACTCGCGGCGATGGCGGCCTCCATGCGGACGATGGCGTTTTCGTCGTTGGCACGGAGACGGAGGAGTTCGACGGAAGGAGCACCGGTTGTGGACTGGTCAAGCGCCTGGTGCAGGTATCGAAGCTGACGGGTGGCGGCGGCACGGGCTTGAGGATTGTCGCACCTGAGCAATTCGAGGAGAAGCGGGATGTTGGCCTCATTCACGCCACGATAGAGCCAGGTGGCTTCCAACTGCCGGTGGCGGTAATCGGGATCACTGGGGTCAAGATCATCGACCCACTTGTCGAGGGCCTTCTTTACGGCGTTGGGCTTGTTGCGGTCGCGCAATTCCCGCTTTGCCCAGTAGCGGACACGGTATTCCGGCCGGGCGAGGAGCCCGACCAGTTCCTGCACGGATTTCTTGGTGTAGTTGATGGGCTCCACCGGTTCCTTGCCTTTGCCCATGATGCGCCAGATGCGACCGGAGTGCCGGTCGCGGCGTTCGTCGCGCAGGGAGTACTGGGCGTGTCCCTTTACTGGGTTGTACCAATCACAAACATACATCGCGCCGTCGGGGCCGTAGCCGAGGTCGACGGGGATGAAGCTGAGGTTCGTCGAGAAAAGGAGGTCGCCGATATATTCCTCCTCGTAACCGAACTCGCGCTCGTGCCATTGGTGGATCTCCACGCGGTTGGTCGGTTTGTAGCGAACCTTGATGAAGTGGTTTCCGTCCTCCAGTTCTTCGGGGAAGGTGCCGAAATCGACAAACTCATGGCCGCAGACGCCGGAGTAGGCTTTCAACCCGGCTGGTTTCGGGTGTTGCTCCGGATAAGGCGGGTCCAGTGAGTGGAATGCGGCGGCGTAGATGGGGTGACTGGCCACATGCTGGCCCCATTTGTCGAAAGTCACGCCCCAGGGGTTGGTGCTGTGGTAGGTGCCGAAGCTCGTGAATTCATGCGTGGAGGGCCGGAAGCGGAACCAGCCGGAATTGGCCTGGCGCATGGGTCCACGCGGGGTCTCAACCTGCGTGTGGTGAAAAATAGACTCGCGGAAAATGAGGTCGCCGTCGGGGGTCCATACAAAGTCGTGCAGCGCGTGGTGCGAGTCCTCCATGCCGAAACCGGTGAGAAGGATCTGTCGTTCGTCAGCGACGTCGTCCCCGTCGGTGTCGCGGAGAAAGGTGAGGTGGGGTTCTTCGGAAACGTAAACGCCGCCGTCACCCAGCACGAATGAGAGAGGGATGTGGAGGTCGTCGGCAAAAACCGTTGACTTGTCGGCGCGGCCGTCGCGGTCCGTGTCCTCAAGGATGACGATTTTGTCGTTCTGATAGTTCCCGGGATAAATATGCGGGTAGGTGGTCGAGCAACTGACCCAGAGCCGTCCCCTGGCGTCCCAGCGCATTTGGACGGGGGCGGCGATTTCGGGGAATTCTTCCTCGCTGGCGAAGAGATTGACCTCAAATCTGGGATCGATTTGGAAGGCGTCATATTCGTCTTCGGCACTCATCCACTTGTTCGCGCCCCGGCTTTGCTTTGTCTCGGGCATTGCGGGGACATTGGAATCGTCGATCCTGCCTAATTCTCCGGATGCTGCCGCCCAGATGGCCTTGTCGCGGTTGGCGGCGAGGATTTCAAAGTTTCGCATCGCGGGGAGGAAGTCGAGATAGCCGTAGTTCTTGTTCCGTCCCCCGGTGTAGTAGAACGTGTTGGGCGGGCGGAAGCGATTGGCCCACTGGTAGGCCTTGTCCTTGACGAGTTCGCGGACCTTCGCTTCGACGGGTGGCGGAGTTTCCTCGAAGGCGGCCTGGAAAAGGGCGTTGGCGAATTTTTCATAGCCTTCGCCGTTCAGATGCACGCCGTTGAAGGTGAGATCGCTGGATTCGTCCTTCATCGCTTCGAGTGTGGGGGTGAAGACGTCGACGAATCCCACCGCCTGCTCGGCGGCGACTTTCGCCATGGCCTCGGTGTAGGCAGCGAGGGTTTCGTTGTTCCGGTCAGCGGCCGCCACGTTCTCGACGTTCTCATTGGCGATCGGTGAAACAAGGACGATGCGCGGAGCGGTCTTTTCGCCATGAGCTTTCGACTTCGTCTGCAGCAGCCATGTCGTCAGTCGGACCTTGAAGGCGTCAATCGCGTCCTGCCCCGCGAACGATTCATTGAAACCAAAGGCCGCGAAGATGACGTCGGTCTTGATATGGTGGAGATGCTGGTCCGTGTCGGCGAAGTTTGCCGGGCGCGGTTGCAGGTCGAGCTCGTCCGCGGACCACGCAAGGTTGCGTACGGTGAGATTCTCCGCGGCGAATCGTTGGTGCAGGAGCGATTCGAAGTAGCCATGCTCGCGAGCGAGATCGAAGAGGGTGTTGCCGACGAAGGCGATGCGGTCGCGGGCCTTGAGTTCCAGGGGTAGCGTGGTAGCAACGGGGGCGGCAGCGGGCGGTCGCGGCGACGTATTTTCGAAGAGGGCGTAGGCGGCGAAAGCTGGGTCTTCGACGGGATCGGGTTTGCCCGTGGAGATGTTCCGCGCATCGTTCGGGTTTCCTGAATTTCGGATGCCGTCAGGGAGCTTCTTTTTCTTTGCGGCCTTCGCTTCGACGGAGCCGGTTTGCTGAGCCTGGACTGGGGCGAGAAAGAGGAAAATGAGCAGTGGGGGGAGAAATCGAAACATGGCGATGACAGGAAATGTAAAGAAAAGCGGAGTTTTAAACAGGGAATTGCGGCTTTTTCCCCACATTCCTTCCGGTCTTTGTAAAGAGCGGGGGACTTTCACACGAGGGAAATTTCTGGTAGGGTGCAGTTAT
>JBCDLR010000361.1:0-3462 GCA_038745205.1 Verrucomicrobiota bacterium | reverse complement strand
TCGAGGACGTGACGTTGCTCCCGGACCCCATCCTCACCGGTCGCAATGGGGAGAAACTGGCGGCCTTGGCGGAGGAGAACGAAGTGGAAAAATGGTCTACGGACCTGGACGCGGTTCTCGCTGATCCGGAATATCCCGTCTTCTTCGATGCGTCGCTGACGAATTTGCGGGTTGGATTCCTTGAGAGGGCCATCGCGGAGGGGAAGCACATCTACTGCGAGAAGCCGATTGCGGACGACCTCGGGGAGTCGTTACGCGTGGCGAAGTTGGCGGAAGACGCAGGAGTGAAGAACGGATCGGTGCAGGACAAGCTGTGGCTGCCGGGGATCCAGAAGTTCAGGCAGTTGAAGGAATCCGGTTTCTTTGGTGATATCCTCTCGGTGCGTGGTGAGTTTGGCTACTGGGTTTTCACCGGTCATGACCCGGAACGTCCCGCGCAGCGCCCGAGTTGGAATTACCGGAAAGAGGATGGTGGGGGCATCGTCATCGACATGCATTGCCACTGGCGATACGTCATCGACAATTTGTTTGGCAATGTCACCCGTGTCTTTACCCACGCCGCGACCCATCTGCCTGAGCGGGTTGACGAAGGCGGAAACGCCTACGAGTGCACCGCCGACGACTCCGCCTACGCACTTTTTCAGACCGACACCGGGGTCGTTTGTCAGTTTAACTCTTCGTGGGATGTGCGTGTACGGCGGGACGATTTGTTTACGATGCAGGTTGATGGGACGCAGGGCTCAGCCATCGTCGGCCTTCGCAAATGCTGGGTGCAGTCGGCCGGCAACACGCCGAAACCCGTGTGGAATCCCGACATTGACCAGCCGATCGATTTTTACGACAGCTGGGAGGAGGTCGAGACCGGGGCCGAATTCAACAACGCCTTCAAGACCCAGTGGGAACTCTTTCTTCGCCATGTGGCGCTTGATGAGCCGTTCCCGTGGACGTTGCGGGAGGGGGCTAAAGGGGTGCAATTGGCGGAATTGAGCCTTCAGTCTCATGAAGATGGAGCCTGGGTGGACGTCACGGCTTTGTAGCTTCCGAGTCGAATCTTCTTGAGTTGGATTTGGCGAGAGGGTTCGGTTTTCCCCTGTCATGATTCGCAAACTCCCCTTCCTCGCTGCTCTCATTGCTCTAGGCTTCTCCGCGCCTGCCTTCGCGGAGAAGCCGAACGTCCTCTTTATCATTTCTGACGACCTGTCGAAGATGGCCTTGGGGTGCTATGGGAACACGCAGTGCAAGACGCCGAATATCGACAAGCTCGCTTTGCAGGGAATGCGTTTCGATCGCGCCTATTGCCAGTTTCCCGTCTGTGGGCCGTCCCGCGCGGCGATGATGTCCGGTCGATACGCGCAAGCAGTGGGGGTAACGGGCAATGGATCGTCGGAAAACTTTACGAAGGAGATGGGCGATCGCCCGACGATGTCGCAGCACTTCAAGAACAACGGCTACTACGCGGCGCGGGTGAGCAAGATCTATCACATGTTGATTCCGGGGAACATTACCGAAGGCGTGCATGGGCCGGACCATGAGGCGTCCTGGACGGAGCGATTCAGCATGCATGCCCCCGAATGGATGTCGAGCGGCGAGCAAGAACATATCTCCGGGGAGAAGCTTCGTTTCGACAAGGACGTGCACTACCGGCTCGGCTTCGGAGGTGCGTTTTATGTCGTGAAGGGAGACACCGACGGCTCGGAACAGCCTGATGTCATGGCCACGGACAAGGCCATTGAACTGCTCAATACCCACAAGGACAAGCCGTTCTTCCTTGCGGTGGGAATGGTGAGGCCACATGTCCCGCTGGTGGCGCCGAAGTCTTATTACGAACCCTATCCCGTCAATGAGATGGAGTTGCCGGAGAAGGTCACCGACGACCAGGCGGACATTCCCAAGGCCGGTTTAACCGGAACTTCCAAGGGGCGGAAAATTGAAGATCCTATCAAGCAGAAAAAGTGTCTCAGTGCCTACTATGCTTCCGTGACCTTCATGGACGACCAGGTCGGAAGGCTTCTTGATGAGTTGGACAAGCTGGACTTGCGTAAGAACACCATCGTCGTCTTCAAGAGCGATCACGGCTGGCATCTGGGCGAGCATGATCTTTGGCAAAAGATGAGTCTACATGAGGAGTCCGCGAGCATTCCGTTGATCGTTTCCGCGCCGGGGAAGGAGCCCGGAGTCAGTGCGTCGCTGGTCGAGCAGATTGATCTTTACCCGACCTTGGCGGAGCTGGCCGGGCTTGAATTGCCGGATCACTTGCAGGGTAAGAGCCTTGTCCCCATCCTGGACGACTCGGCGGCCAAGGTCCGGGACGCCGCCTACACGCTCCGTTCGAAGTCCCATTTACTCCGCACGGACAAGTGGGCCTACATGGACTACAGCGCGGCGAAAGGGGGCGGCGAAGAACTCTACGACATGGTGAATGACCCGAAACAGTTCACGAACCTCGCCGATGATCCCGCCCATGCCGGGACGAAGAAGAGGCTGAAGCGGCAACTGGAGAAAAAGCTGGCGGAGATTGACGCCTAGACGCCATCTCATGAATCACTGGAGCTTCGATCGCAATTGGCGAAGCCACCAGCTCCTTCGCCTGCATCAAATCCAGGGCCGTGCAGGGCTCATGATGGCTTCGAGGAACTACTCCACGTTCTGCACCTGCTCGCGGATCTTCTCGATTTCGGTCTTCCCATCGACGACCAGATGCGCAATCTCGGCGTCGTTGGCCTTGGAGCCGATGGTATTGAATTCCCGATTGAGTTCCTGGGCGAGGAAGTCCATGGACCGCCCGGTGGGTTCGGCGCTGGAGAGGAATTCCTCGAACTTGGCGAGGTGGCTCTCGAGGCGGGTCAATTCTTCGGAGATGTCACACCGTTCAGCGAAGAGTCCGATTTCGCGCACGATGCGATCGTCATTGAGGTCGATGGGAACACCGGCTTCCTCGAGCCGGCGGGACAGGTTCTCCCGGTAATGGGTGGTGATGCGCGGGGCGAGATTGGCAATTCCGGCGGTGCACTCGCGGACGGTCACCAGCCGCGACTCGAAATCCGCCTTCAAACTCGATCCCTCATCGGCACGGGACTGGATGAGATTGGTGAGCGCAGCATCGAGCGCGGACTCGATACCCTTCCACGCGGACTCGATATCGACTTCGATGTCACCCAGCGTGAAGATTCCGGGTGCGCGCAGGAGGTCCGCGGAGGTGAAGGAAACGGGTTCGCCGGTTTCGTCGGCAATCTCATGAAGGGCAGCGAGATACGTGCGGGCGAGTTCGCGGTCGACGGTGAGTTTCTTGTGCAGTTCGCCGCCGGTTTCGACATTGATGCTGACATTGACGCGCCCGCGGGAGACAAGCGCCTGCACTTTGGTGCGGACCTTGGATTCCAGTTCGGCAAGCGGCCGAGGTAAGGAGATGGCGACGTCGATTTGCTTCCGGTTCACCGACGAGACCTCGACGGAAATGGTGGT
>JBCDLR010000360.1:0-3537 GCA_038745205.1 Verrucomicrobiota bacterium | reverse complement strand
CGCCGCCACAATCGGGAGCATGCGAGACGCCGCAAATCTCTCCCGGGATTCAAACGGGTAATCCTGAGAGTATTCGCGTTCGTAGATTCCCAAAGCTGGGGGAAGCAAGCATACCCGCGGGACCTTGTCGAATCTCGGCTGGGCAATGGACAAATCCTTTCATCGCATTACACTCTTCTCCCTATTCTCGCCCCTCGCTACCCATGGCCAGATTCCTTCTCATTCCTCTATTATTCCAGCTTTTGTCATTCAATTCCGCTTTCGCGCAAGCGGACCCGAACCAACACGAAGCCACCAAGGTCGTCGTGAGCTACCTCCGCTTTTCGATGGCCCAGGAGTTTGGCAAAAGCGCCGCCCTGCTCGACGAAACATCCCTCAACGCTCTCCACCTGCGCTTTATCGAGCGGGTGAAGATGGCACCGACGATCGATGATGAGATGTCCATGGTGCGGAGACTCGACAAGACGTCCCTTCGCGAAGTCGAGGCCATGGACCCGACGGACTTTTACGTTGCCTACCACAAGGGGCTGCAGCAGCGGTTCGACGTCGATCAGGAGCTACTCGACCAGATCGTTGCCACCACCAGCGTGAAAGTCATGAGCGTCGCGGAGGAAGTCTTTGCCGATTTCGAGTTGGCCCATGTTCTCGTCCGCACCCGTCACGACAATCGCGACAAGGAAGTATCAAGCCTCGACCTCATCACACTGAAGAAATACGACGGAATCTGGAAAGTGCACCTCAATGCGATGGAACCGCAGGTCCGCGACAAAGTCGATACTGCCGAGTAGTCCGGCAGGTCCGGACAAGAAACGGGAGATTGGAGCCTAGGCCTTCCGCGGAATAGGATCGGTGATGACGTCCTTGTAGGTCATTCCACCCGGGATCATGGGCAAAACGTGCTCGGTGTAGGGCACCATGACGTCGAGAACGTAGGGCTCGTCCGAAGCTAGCATCCGCTTCATCGCGGGTTCGAGGTCCTTCTTGTGGATGACGCGCTCGCACTTCACGCCGAAACCGGCGCAAAGAGTCGGGTAATCCGGGAAGATTTTTTCCTGATCCTTGTGCGTGGGATCATAGTCGTGCTCGGGGTTCCCGAGGAAGGTGTGAGCGCGGTTGCTTTCGTACTGAAGGTCTTCCCATTGCACCACCATCCCAAGGTGCTGATTATTCAGGACGAGCGCCTTGGCGGCGATCTTCTCCACCCGCGCCGTGGCCAACTCCTGGATATTCATGAGGAAGGACCCGTCGCCGTCGATGTCGACGACTTCCCGATCCGGAAAGGCAACCTTGGCGCCAATGGCCGCGGGGTATCCGTACCCCATCGACCCAAGCCCGGCAGACGTCACAAACGAACGCGCATGGTCGAAATCATAAAATTGACCGGCCCACATCTGGTGCTGACCGACGCCAGTGGTGATAATCGCCTCTCCCTCCGTCAATTCGTAGAGCATACGAATGGCTTGCTGCGGATGAATGACCTCTTCGCTCTCCGGCATCCGCAAAGGGTAAGCGGATCTCCACTCGTCAATTTGCGCATACCATTCCGGGAATGCATTGTAGTCACCCTCCTTCGCCGCAGTCCCGTTTTGCTTGAGGATCTGATTCATGCGCGCGAGCGCTTCCTTCACATTCGCAACAATCGGAAGGCGAACCGCCTTGTTCTTATTAATCTCGCTGTTGTCGATGTCGATGTGAACAATCGTCCCGTGCTCGGCGAACTTCTCGACTTTCCCAGTCACGCGGTCATCAAAGCGCACACCCAGGGCGAGGAGGAGGTCTGCCTCATTCACCGCGTTGTTCGCGTAAACGGTGCCGTGCATCCCGAGCCACTTCAGGGAAAGCTCGTGATTTTCCGGAAAATTCCCAATGCCCATGAGGGTGGTTGCCACGGGGATCTGGGTTCGTTTCGCGAACTCCTGCAACTCGGCTGCGGCGTCGGCACTCACGATTCCGCCTCCGCAGTAAATCATCGGCCGCTTCGCCTCACTGATGAGCCCGATGACCTCGTTCAAGGCAACCTCATCCAGCTCGCGCTCCGGTGTGTAACCACGAAGTTCCAGCGTCTTCGGAAAAACCGGCTGCGTCTTCGCCAGTTGCACGTCCTTCGGCACATCAATCACGACGGGCCCCGGTCGTCCGCTCTCCGCCACGTGGAATGCTTCCTTCACGATTCGTGGGATGTCATTGATATCGGTGACCAAGTAACTGTGCTTCACGACGGGAAGCGTCATCCCGAAAAAGTCCGTTTCCTGGAATGCCCCGCGGCCGATCATGTATTGCGGAACCTGGCCGGAGATCGCCACCAGTGGGGTGGAGTCGAGGTAGGCATCGGCGATCGCCGTCACGAGATTGGTCGCCCCCGGTCCGGATGTCCCCATGCAAACGCCGGCTTTCCCGGTCACACGCGCATATCCTTCGGCCGCAAACCCTCCACCCTGCTCATGGCGAGGCAGGATAGTGCGAATGCTCTTCGCACGAGTCAGGGCCTGGTGGATAGGCATGCTCGCTCCTCCCGGATAGGCAAAAATGACCTCTACCCCTGCACGTTCGAGGCAATTCACGAGAAGATCGGCGCCCAGCATCGGTTCGCCGCGCTCGGGCGAAGTGGTCTGGGCAGAGGGAGCGGTTTCTGTTTGGGTGGACATCGATGAGTATTTCCGTGGTCGGCAAAATACGGGCGATTCTCCTCCCGATCAAGGGAAGTAACCGGAGATTACCGGACGAAAATAGCTTCCTTCAGGCCACGAAATCACTGATGGAGCGGAGGATGATCGCAATCGAGCAGGCGCCCGCGTCGGGCTTCCCCAACGAATTCTCTCCGAGGGTCTTCGCCCGGCCCATGGTGGCGATCATGTCACAGCTGGCGTGTTTGCCTCCTTCTCCGGCAATGGCAACCGCCGCCGCGGCCGCGGCCAATCCTTCCCCGGTTACCTCGGCGGCTTTCTCGGAAGCGGGGTGAAGGGCATCAATCATCGTCTTGTCGCCGGGCTTCGCTCCGCCCCGCTCCATGACCCCTTCGCATCCGCTCCGGAGGAGAATTGCCAGACCCTCAGCGTCAAAGTGGTCTCTGCCGGCGAGCGCCTTCCCGCCTTTCATGAAAAGTGTCCCAAAAATCGCCCCGGAGGCTCCGCCCATCGAGGACGTCATGGCCATCCCCATATTCATAAAAAGCTTGTCAAGTGACTCAAAATCAACGCCTCCAAGCTTTTCCTTCACCGCGGTCATGCCGCGCGACATTCCAATGCCATGATCTCCGTCCCCCAAGGCCCGATCTGCATCGGTTAATTCCGGCTCGGAGGCTATGATCTTGTCGGCAATCTGAAGGAGCATCTCCTTCGCCTCTGCAACTGTGAGGGAGTCTTTGGGCATCGCGCAGAGTGGGACGAAAACGCCTCGAATTCAATGCTAAAGCTTGGTGTAACAGACTGATTCGCAGGGCATGTCCCAGGCGGACTTCAATTCATCGTCCAGCTTCGTGATACTGAAGGAGATTCCCGACATTTCCTGACAGGTCACAAACGGACCGATCATCGTCTG
>JBCDLR010000359.1:0-3593 GCA_038745205.1 Verrucomicrobiota bacterium | reverse complement strand
TCTACTTTCGCCCCTTTTTCAATGGATTCATTGATTTTCAGGACGGTCACACAAGTGCGGAACGCGTCCTCCACCGGGCAATTGAGATCATCCTGGGCGCCGCCGTCGCGGACGACTTCGATGAAGTTCCGGACGTGTGGCGTGTGAGCCGGCTCGTCGAGGGTGACCGGAATTTCCCAGGTTTCGAGGCCCTTGGAAACCCGAGCATCCGTGTTCGACGCGATCCAGCGGTCGTTGACCGCTTCCTTGGACTCGCCCCATGGTTTCGGGTTCTGCCAGAACTTGTGGTAGTTCTTGGCTCCCTTCAAATCGCGAACGACCAGTCCTTCCTTGCCAAACGGCTCCCAGTCGGGAGCGCTCGAATCCCGGTAGACCTGGTTGTTGGTCGCGGTTTCGTTGATGGAAATGGTTCCGTTGAGTCCCATGAACTTCTCGTAAAACCCTTGAGAGCCGTTCGTGGTGAGAACCTGATAGTAAGCACGGGAGGTGACGGTGTCCTTGCCGTTGGCGACGGCCTCCGTGCCAAAGACGGTGTTCGGGATGTCGTACTCGTAGATCGCCATCACGTTGTCGTGTTGCTCGTAGCTATGATGGTAGTCGACGCCGCCAGAGGCGATGACGCTCTTCGGCGTGGCCCCGAAGAACCAGTTGAAGAGATCGATCTGGTGCGCGCCAAGGTCGGAGATCGCTCCGCCACCGTACTCGGCGAACATCCGCCAGTTGCGGAACTCAAACATGTTCTTGAAGCCGAATTCACGCAGCTTGTCCTCTGGAATCGCGTATTTTTCGGGCCATTCCAACGGGTTCGAACTCTTCGTCGCCCGGTTCCACTGCGCGTAGGCGTGGGTGATCCACCCGAGAAGCTGCTTGTCGTGGGTAAGCGTTTCACAAGCGTGCACGTAGCGGGGATTGCTCCGTCGCTGGTGGCCGACCTGGAGCAGTTGCCCGGTTGCGCGCTGGGCCTGCACCATCTGGCGGGCACGCTCAATCGTGTTCGACATCATCTTTTCGCAATACACCTGCTTCCCGGCCTCGAGGGCCATGATCGAATAGGTGTGGTGGACGAAATCGGGAACGGCGACGAAAACGGCATCGATCGTCGGTTCCTTCTCAAAAAGGTCTTCCGCCTTCTCGTACATCCCGGGCAGTCCGTTGGGAGCGTCGTCCGGGGCCATCTTGTAGCCGCGGATCTGCCCGGCGACCCGCTTCAGATTGGGTTGCCAGATGTCGCAGACGGCCTTGAACTTGACGCCGTCGATGAATCTGGAGGCATTGAGCAGGGCCTGGCCCTGCGCTCCACAGCCAATGAGGGCGACGTGGATGTCTTTTCCCTTGGAGGCTTCCTGGCCCAAAGCGGTTTTGCTCGTGCCGATCGCGCCGATGCCGATGCCGGCGGCGGTGGTGGAGCGAACGAAATTCCGGCGGGTCAGATTGAGACCGCCACTGCTTTCATTTTCTTGACGACTGGTTTCCATGGATGCGGGTGTTTTCAGAGTTAGACTACATTCAGCGGTCCCGGTTCAACACGGGGCCGCTTCTACTTTCGTAGTATTTACGCCGGGTCGACGCTGCTTTCTCCCTTTTCTTCGATCACTTCCGGGGCATCTTTCTTGCGGACGACGATGTCCCAGAGGTTGTCCATTGCGAGAATATTGTAGCGAACGAGGCAGAGGGCGCCAGCGACACAGAGGAGTTCGATCCCCCGGTAAACGGTTTCGTTGTCGTCCGGCAGCATCATCAACCCGAGAGCGAGGCTGAGGAAGGTGCCGCCGGCGGCGATGAGGCTCATCCTCGTGAACCATCCGGAAATGACCCAGGCACCAACGCCGATCAGAATCCACGGAAGGGTGGACGAATAGGCATCAAGGACAGCAGGATACTGACCGAGCAGCGTGTTGTCGCTCATCATGGCGCGAATGCTGTCCATGCTCGGCGACGCCTCATTGAACTTGTATTGGACCCCGTCAGGGCCGGTCCATTTAAATTTCGTCAATCCCGCGAACATGAGGCGCATGCCGACGAACATGCGGAGGAAGAAGCAGGCCCAGGCCTCGCCAAGGATGAAACGGTTGACTTGTTTGCGGATGATGACTTCAGACATGAGATGGTTTTTCTGGTAAATCGAGTGGGCTGGCATTCTCGCCGGAGTCGAGGAATTTCGCAAGAATCATTCGGATGCGGCGATAATACTTTAGTTTGAGGGGATTCCACTCTCTCAAGCACGAAATCGCCTCGTGAATCTTCGTCGACGTCACTTCCTCGTTACTAGCGCCGCATGGACAAGTGCGTCCTTGATATCCGGAAGCACGACCCAAGGAACGGAGTCGGCGGGTGAAGGGAAGGGGAGGATTCTCAAGTCGATCAAGTTTGGAATGTTGCGAGAGGCGTTATCGGTGGAAGACAAGTTCCGTTTACTGCAGGATCTCGGATTTGATGGGGTCGAGTTGAACAGCCCCGGAGGTGTTGACAAAAAGGAGGCGCTCACGGCAAGCGAGAAGCTGGAATTTCCCATCCACGGCGTCGTCAATTCCATTCACTGGAAAATCCGTCTCTCGTCGCCGGAAAAAGGAACACGGGAGGAAGGCTTGGATGGCTTGCTCACGGCGATCCGCGAATCGCACCTTGTTGGCGGATCGTCCGTCCTCCTCGTCCCGGGGAAGGTGACCGATCCCGCCACGGAGAATTACGAGCAAGTTTGGAAGCGTTCTGTTACGCAGATCCGCAGGGTGCTTCCGCTTGCTGCAGAGCTTGGAATTCGCATCCTAATCGAGAACGTCTGGAACAATTTTCTCTACGATCCGAACGGGGACGACCAACAGTCGGCGGGTGAGATCGCCAAGTATTTGGACGAGATCAACAGTCCCTGGGTGGGCAGCTATTTCGACATTGGAAACCACCAGAAATTCGGCAGGCCTGCGGACTGGATTCGTCAGTTGGGGCGTCGCATCGTGAAACTCGACGTGAAGGACTGGGGAGGTCCCGAGAAGAAGTTCATGACCATTGGTGACGGCGACGTCGATTGGGCGGACGTGCGGGCAGCGCTCACGGAGATCGGGTTTACTGGCTGGGCCACGGCCGAAGTCCGGGGTGGGGACCGGAAGCGGATCGCCGAGGTAAAGAAGAATATGGACGAAGTCCTGGGAGTTTGATGATTGAGATGGGAGCATGGGTCGGGTGATCGAGGGCCCGATTTCGCGGTTTTTCCGCAGACCTTTTGCTTTCTAGGATCGTTTATCTGACTTAGGGTCCCGAATCATGTCCGCCGTTGCCGAAGAACCTGCCACTGAATCCGCCTACCTCGAGAAGCTTCGGGCATTGTGTCAGTCCCTGCTCGATGATGAGGATTTGAAGAAGATTTTTGGGGCCATCGATTCCTTCATGGGGAATGAGGAAGCCAAGGATCTTTTCTCGGAAATGCAGGAAAACTTCGAGGAACTCAATACGAAGCAGCAGGCGGGTCTCCAGCTGACAGCCGGTGAAGTCGAGGAATACAACAAGAAGCGCGACGCGATGCTGGCCAACCCGGTGGCGAAGGAGTTTCTTGAAGCCCGTGAAAGCATGGAAGGCGTGCAGGCGACGGTGAACACCTGGGT
>JBCDLR010000358.1:0-3608 GCA_038745205.1 Verrucomicrobiota bacterium | reverse complement strand
TCTTGGACGTTGGTCGAAATCAGATCCCGGAGCCCCTCGACCGCATTCAAGCGTCTCAAAAGCTCGGATTTTCCCACCGCCTGCCCCAAGCCCGCTGTCGTTGCCGCGAAATCCGGCAAATCGAGGCGCGCGTGGCCGTTTTGCTGCCGCACGGCGTCACCGTACCAACTGATGATGACATCGATCAATCGAGCCCGCTCCCGCAGGTAAGCCGACTGCGCCGCCGCTTCGGATTCCTTTTCACGCCGATCGAGGTAGTCCCCCTCGATGCGGTTCTTCAACTCTTTCGCCTCATTCTTGACCTCGGTTTCCGCCTCCTTTTCCAATCGCTTCTTAATCTCCTTCAAACGATCGCCGAACGACCTTGCGAAAGCCAGCGCGGGAGCAACGCCGTTTCCGCCTTCTCGAAAGTGCGCGTCCAGCGCTTGAAGCAACTCCAGTGCGTCCGGTGATCGCAAGTGCGAAGCAGCCCCTTCCCCCTTTAGCACCACACGAAGACAACGTGACCGAATCGTCTCCAGCAACTCCTCCGGGGCCGAGGTCAGAAGAAGCAGCAAGCAGTCCTCGGGAGGTTCTTCGAGTGTCTTGAGGAAGGCATTCTGTGCCTGGGGCATCATGCGCTCCGCATCCACGATGATGGCGATCTTCCATTGGCCCTTTCGCCCGGACGTCATGTGCAACCCCTGCTCAAGTTCACGAATCTGTTCGATCTTGATGCGGCGGGACTTGGATTCGGGGCGCAGAATACGCACGGACTCGCTCTGCACCCCGTCGAGATCGACCTTGGAGTCGAAGGATTTGGAAGCGTCCAAGAGGCGAACGAGTCGGATTGCGAGTTCCGACTTCCCCGAATTCTCCATTCCACTGATCAGGTAGGCGTGCGCCAGCCTTCCCTGGCCGTGCGCCGTCTGCAGGAGATTGAAGGCAGCGTCGAGATCGTAGGCCATGACTCAAGCGGGCAGCAATTCCTTCAGATTTGGAATGCACAGTATGTCTTCTTCCACGAGATCCGCGGACTTCGCCGCATCCACTACGGCGATCCGACCCGGTTCCTCCCGCGCCAACTCGAGGTAGCCCTTTCTCACTTTGCGAAAAAACTCCATGGGCTCGGACTCCATCCGGTCCTTATTTCCGTCCCCCCGATTCTCCAACCTTTGCATGGCTTGCGCTTCATCCATGTCCAGCAGGATCGTCAAGTCCGGCATCCACGACCCCACCGCGAACCGATTGATAATCTCCACGCTCTCGCGATCGAGCGGCCGGGCCATTCCCTGATAGACGGTGGTTGAATCCAGGAAACGGTCGGCAAGAACCCACACTCCGCTCTCTCGGGAAGGGGCAATCAGTTCCCGCACAATTTGCGCCCGGCTCGCCGCGAAAAGAAGGAGTTCCGTTTCCGGCGTCATGGCCTCTCCCTCGGCGGCGTGCTGGAGCAAATCCCGTATTTTCTCCCCGATGGCCGTCCCCCCCGGTTCCCGCGTCACGATCACCTCGGCCCCCGAGGAGCGAAGGCGCTGCGCGAGACGGGAAATCTGGGTCGATTTCCCGCAGCCCTCGGAGCCCTCGAAACTGATAAACATCGATCCGCTACTTGCGTCATCGCTGCTCTGCAATCAACTGATAAAGACCATGCTTGCTCCACGCTTGAATAAGGAAGTGATCGAGAACGGACTCAATTTCGCCCCGAAATTCGACGACCACGGCCTCATCCCTTGTGTCACCACCGACGCCGCCTCCGGCGATGTCCTCATGGTGGCCTACATGAATGAGGAAGCGCTGTTGGACACCTTGCAAAAGGGCGAAGCCGTCTATTTCAGCCGCTCCCGAGGCCAACTCTGGCACAAGGGAGCCACCAGCGGTCACGTCCAGAAAATCGTCGAAATTCGCACCGACTGTGATCAGGACGTCCTCCTCCTGAAAGTCGAGCAAATCGGGCCGGGTTGTTGCCACGCGGGCTATCGCTCGTGTTTTTATCGCAAAATTGATCTCGAAAAATCGGGCGAGGCCTCAAGAGGTGAACACCCTCTCCCACTGGTTCAGACCGAGACGAAAGCGTATGATCCGGACGCCGTGTACGGTTGATTCGGGTGCCTATTCGGCATTGGCATGACGCGCGCGGGACGACGACGGCACTTGATTCCGTAATATTTCGGATATCTTAACTACATGATTCAATCCGTCCGATTGATCGCCTTGCTGAGCGCCACCTTCGTCCTCACTATCGGATGCTCCACGGTTCCGGAGACCGGACGAAGGGCCTTTAACTTCATTCCTCCGAATCAGGAAAAGGCGATGGGGCTGACTGCCTTTCAAAAATACAAGGAAACCCGACCGGTCTCTTCGCATCCTGAATACAATGCCGCCGTCAAACGCGTCGCCTCCAGGCTTGTTCGCGTCGTCGACATCCCGGGCGCCGAATGGGAGTTTGTGGTGTTTGAGGACGAGAGCCCCAACGCTTTCGCATTGCCGGGTGGAAAGGTCGGCATACACACCGGTCTCTTCAAAGTCGTGCAAAACGACGCGCAACTCGCGGCCGTCGTCGGACACGAGATCGGCCACATTATTGCCCGCCATGGCGGGCAGCGCCTCTCGAAGAGCATGACGGTGGCGGGAGTCGGCGCCGTCGCGGCCGCCGCCATGAACCGGAGCGAGAACGTCAGCGACTCCCAGAAACTGAAGATACTCGCCGCCTACGGGGCCGGTTCCACCGTGGGCATCATTCTCCCCCACTCCCGCAAGCAGGAGATTGAAGCGGATAAGCTGGGAGTCATCTACATGGCCCGAGCCGGCTACGATCCGCGCGAAGCGGTCAATCTTTGGGTGAACTTCGCCGAGTACAAAGCCAAGAACGGGGGGCCGAAAGTTCCGGATTTCCTCAGCACCCATCCCGTCGACGCCACGCGAATCCGCGAACTTGAGTCCTACATCCCCCGCGTGCAGGATGACTACCGCAGGGCCTCCGTCACACGCACTTTGCCCGCCAGCTGAGACCTCGATTGCACATGACAAGTTTCCGCCTCGGGCGGAGTATGTCCGGATGAAGTGGTTTGCCTGCCTCTTGGTCCCTGTCTTCATCTTCCCTCTTCAGGTCTTCGCCACCGACGCGCCAAAGGATGACCCCGGCCTCGGCCGCTTGCTCCAGACGGGCTTGGAATTGCGACTCGTCCTGCGCGACGGCGACGCGCCGGGAAAAGACTTCGAGTTCGATGGCGAGAAACTCCGGGTCGATTCGCGATCCGTCATCGACGCCAAGGACGTCAAGACCGCCTTCCCTCTTCCGGAGGTCGGAAGCTTTTCCATTTCCGTCCGGCTCACGGAGGCAGGAGGACGGAAGATGAAGGCCTTCACCGAAAAGCATGTCGGAGAGAGACTGGCCATTTTTGCCAATGGCAAGATCCTGTCCGCTCCCATGATCCAGGGAAGTTTCGGCCGGGAGTTTCAAATCACCGGCAAGTTCACCCTGGAAGAAGCGGAGCGACTCGCCGCCTCCCTGTCTCGCTGAGTGGCCGATCCTGGACCCGAGATCAGCGGCTAGCGTGATTGGAGAATTTGCCGTCAACCCCCATGGCGTCACCAGTTGATCCGTAGTCCGAAACCGATGTATTCGC
>JBCDLR010000357.1:0-3613 GCA_038745205.1 Verrucomicrobiota bacterium | reverse complement strand
GGAAGAGGAATTGCGCAGCTTCGGGTTCAATCCCTTCGCTGCCAACAGCACCGGGCATGCCACCGGAAATGACACGGATTCCCTGACGGACATGCTGGCCTTCGACCCCGCGACCGATCTCGATGAAGTCAGCACCTTCGCCTACGACCCGGAATCGATTGAACTCATCGATCCACCTCTACTTCCCGGCCCAAGTCTGATTGTCGATATCACGCAACTCGGTTCACAGACGGGAACATCCGGAAACAAGATCCGCTTCCGCTTGCGGCGCAAAAACGGACTCTATCCGCTTTCTGTTTTCTACACGTTGGGCGGCGGCACCGCGCCGGAAATGGACGCGACTCCCGGCATCGACTACGACGCCACCGACAGCGACGATTCGGGACAAACCGCGGACGGCGTCGTCCTCATTCCCGCGCTTCGGCGCAGTGCAGAAATCGAAATCACGGCAAATATCGATCAAGTTCACGAGTATCCGGAGACCGTCAGCTGCACCGTCGATCCCCACACCAGTTACATCGTCGAAACAGGAGCAGAACTGGCGAAAAGCGAAATCATCGACATGCCTCCGGAGGTGAATCTCCTTTTCATTGGCGCCTACGAAGAGGATTTCAACCAAGCCAATCCTACCAGCGCGAACGGCACGGTCGCCGGGTATCTCAAAGGCGACAAACGCAGTTTCATCATGCGAAACGACAACTTCGAGAATTTGTCCTCACCGCAGAACGACACTCACTTTCACAAGATCCAACTCAGCGGCCAAACTGAAGTCGGCGGCCCTCCCATTCACGACATTCTCGACACCGGCGGTGAAGTGATTCTCGGCCATTACCTGACCTACGACTGGCACCTCACCGAACAAAATCCGGTCACTTCAAGCGTCACCGGCCAAGCCTCACGCCAGGTCGTGATCGATTCCCTTTTCGGACAAGGGGGCGAAACGAAGCTCTACATCAACCTGCACACCGATGACAATGCGGGCGGTGAGATCATGGCAAAACTCGTTCCCGGAACCGGTTCGACCACGCCTCCCGATCCGCCCGCCGATCCTCCGACAATCGGCGATCCCGATTTCCCCTTACTAACCGGCAATGCCCTTGAAGCCGAAATCGTGCGCTTCCTCAATCAGGCCACTTTCGGCGCCGATCCCGACGAAGTCGCCTCCATCAAGGCCAACATCGAAAACGAACGTCTGAACGGAAATCCCGACTACAACCGCATCGAGGAATTCACCAAATGGATCGACGCCCAACTGCTCACACCGCAAACTTTCCTCGTCGATTACACACTCGCCGCCGACAATCTCGAATGGAACCTGCGCGGCGCATTCGATCCATCCGAGTGGAACGACTGGATTGCGCCAAGCGATGGAAACCCCGACGCCGCGCCTTTCCCCACCGCATGGCCTTCCATTAATCGCTCGCTCACGCTCGGTCCCGCACCCGGAATGCCGAACACCAATCCGCACTTTTACGGCAATCAATGGTATCCCGAAAACAACTACCCATTGGGAACCGATTGGATCAGCTGGCTGAATGATGAATCCGTCGGTGAAGGGGAAAAAGTCGTGCGCAGCCTCGGGGAGAACAATCAGGACAATCGTCGCCGTGCCCACTGGGCCATGATGGTGAACGCCAAGGACCAACTCCGCCAGAAGTGGGGTTACGCTATCCAGCAAATCCTCGTCGTTTCAGAAACACTCACCCGCATTCGCACTCACCACATCGCCGCCGCCAACTATCAGGACATGCTCAATTACTACGGCATGCCCGGCGACCGCGACGGCAGCGGCGTGATCGAATCAGACGAACAGACTTACTTCCGGGACCTCATCGGCTACGTCAACTGGAGCCCTATCATGGGCAAGTGGCTATCCAGCCTCAAGAATCAGGAAGCCTTCGATATCACCGTTCCACCCGACGGCATCAACGACGTTTTCCCGGACGAAAACCTCGCACGCGAAGACATGCAGCTCTTCACCATCGGCCTCTTCCTCCTCTGGCTCGACGGATCGCTGCAACTGGAACCCGGCGAGGACAGCAACACTCCACCGGGATCAGTCGCCACTTACGGCAACGACGAGATCCAGGAATTCGCCCGCATTCTTACCGGCCAAAGTTTCAGCCGTTTCACGAATAACTCCCTCGATGCGAATGGTTTTCGCCAGGGACAGAAAACCTGGGGCATCGACGGCACCGACACCGGCGAAGTCTTCGACACCGATAACTCGAACGGCGACGCGGAGACCGACGACGGCGACGATGGCATCCTCTACAACACCAACTTCAATACCGGCGAAGGGAACAAATACATCAATCACCAGTTCACCTACCCCATGCGCATGTTCGGTAGCTTCCACGACAATACCGGACCCAAAACAATCGCTGGCGGTCGAGTCATTGATAACCCGATCGGCACCGAAGACGAACGCGGCATCGCCGATATAGAGGATGCCTTGAATTGGTTCGCCGGAAAAGTGGACGGCAATGCCGCCCCCGACTTCACCGGCGATGCGCAAGATCCCAATTCCAGTCACCCTTCCACACCGGCCTTCATCTCGAGAAAGTTGATCCAGCGAATGGTCACAAGTAATCCACCTTCGGATTACATCTTCCGGGTCTCGAACACGTTCAAAAACACCGAGGGTTCCATGGCAGACATCCTGAAGGCTATCCTTCTCGATTACCACGCCCGTGCCTACGAGGAAGACGACGCCATCTTCTCGCCAAGCGAGTCCGACACTTACGGAATGAAGAAGTCACCGCTCGAGGGTTACATGCAACTTCTCCGGACCTTCAAGGCGCATTCCCTTCTTCCTCTCGTGGACGATCCGTCACGACCTCCTTTCAACGGAAGTTATCCGACCGTCGATGGCGGCTACAACCCCGGTCAGTATTCCGGGCAGGGTCAGTATCATCGGATATTCCTCAACGAATACTCCTATCCAAGCAGCCAAAGCAACAACTTCGCGAATAACTGCTACTTCCAATACAATAACACCGACGGTCCATTGACTATGTCGCCCTTGGCGCAGGAAACTGTCTTTAACTTCTATCTTCCCGACTACACCCCCGGCGGCGTTATCCAGGAAGCCCAATTAGTTGCTCCGGAGATGCAGATCGCTACGGAAACCAACGTGGTTCGTAACATCAATTACTTCTGGACGATCACATGGCGGTGGGATGGCAACCGCGACCGCCGCGATGATGGCCAAGCGGTCAATCAACTCGGCGACAGCACACGCAACCAGCAGGAAGCCTTCAACGGCGGCGTCCAGGGCGCCGGTGACTGGGATTATCACGAGAATATCCGCATCGATCTTCAGGAGTGGGCAGACTCGCTCTACCCGTCCGACAATCTTCCCGACCCCGATGGCAGCGGACCGCTGACTTCAGAAAACGCCGAAGACGAAGCGCTTGTCGACATCATCGACCGGTATCTCATAGGAGGTCACTTCAAGATTCGATATCCGCTCGACCCAAGTGACGATGAGGACCCGGCCCGCGACGGGACGATCATCGGAGACCCCGCGACTCCCATCAGTCCGCGCGAAGCCAACGCGCTCGATGGCGACTTCAACAATGACCTCGAGTTCCGAAATCCCCGAGAGTGG
>JBCDLR010000356.1:0-3689 GCA_038745205.1 Verrucomicrobiota bacterium | reverse complement strand
TGCGGCACGAGGGAGTGGCCGGTGCACTGTGCGGGAACGGGCAATCCGGCCAGTTGGCACAACGTTGGATAGAGGTCGGTCAGCGTCGTCGGTTGGCGCGTTTCAGCCCCGTCCATTGTCACTCCCGGCGCATGGATGAAAAGCGGAACACGGGTTGTCTGCTCCCAGAGAGCGAACTTCTCCCAGTTGTCCTTTTCGCCAATGTGGAACCCGTGATCAGTCCAGAGCACGACAATCGTGTTCCCGGCCATTGGTGACGCGTCCAGGCCATCAAGAAGGCGGCCCACTTCATGGTCCACGTAGCTGATCGAGGCGAGGTAGCCTTGCATGAGCTTCTTCCACTGCTTGTTCTCTGTCACCCATTGGTGCCATGCGACGCGGTCGTGGGGACGGGCATCATCGAGGTCGTTCTCAAGGTACGGAGGTAGCTGCACTTCGTCTTCCGGATAAAGATCAAACCACCGTTGTGGAACTTCGAAGGGAATGTGCGGACGAAACAAGCCCACGGCGAGAAACAGCGGCTTGTCTCCGGCGGACTTCATCTGCTCGACGGCCCAATCAACCACTGCTCCATCGCCCTGATTTTCAGACAATTCGACAGGCGCAGCCCCAAAATAGAAGTTCCCCAGCGGCCGCTTTCCGACAAACCCTTCGTCCTGATTTTTTTTGCCCACAAAATCCGGCCGCGGCCAGTCCTCGGAGATCGGATCGAGCGGGTCCCCGCGGTAATCATCCCACGCTTCGGGATCGTTTTGCGAATCACCAGGCGTCCATTGCAGAGTATGGAAAATTTTTCCGCCACCGACCGCACGGTAGCCGTGGTCGCGAAAATGCTGTGAGAGCACCACGGCGTCTTCCAGCACCTTCGACTCATGCCGCCAGCGCGGTCCGTGGGCCCGGAAGAGATTGCGGTAGATACCCGACTTCACCGGATGCACGCCCGTCATCACCGCCACCCGTGACGGATGACAACCGGGCGCCGCACAGTGTGCATTCGAAAACGTCACGGAACGCTTCGCCAAGCGCTCAAAGTTCGGCGTTTGGACTCCCGGATAGTTGTCGAGCGGCGAGATATAGTCGTTCAGGTCATCGATGGAAATGAACAGGACGTTGGGCTTCTCCGACGCTGGTGAGGGGATGACTCCAGTCGCGAGAATCAGCAAGAGAAAGGTGATGTTCGGGGATTTCATGGCTTCGGACGCTCGACGATGCCTCAAAATTCAGGCTCACGCGCCTGCAAGTTGGCCTGATGCTCCTTCACCGCTGCCTGAATCTCGGCAAGGGCGCTGGCCCCGATCTTGTCACCGGGGCGCACCCGCTTTTCGGACGGGTCGCGGCCCAGGTGGAAGAGGAGAGGCGGATCATGGGGTTTGGCCGGATCTCGTTCATAGGCCGGGCGTGTTTGAAAATGCGCCTTCCAAGGCCCCCATCGGCAAGCAAAAAGCTCTCGTCCACGGTAGTAAAAGAATGGCGTCTTCGGCGGTGGAGACCCACCCGCAAGGAACCCCGAAAGATCCCGTCCATCGATGACTACCTCCGGCGGCAAATTGGCGCCGCCGAGCGCAACTGCCGTGGGAAAGAAGTCGAGAATACTGGCGACAATCGCCGTCCGGCCGGGCTCGATGGTCCCCGGCCACCACGCGATACCGGGCACCCGCATCCCCCCTTCCCAGGTGCTTCCCTTGCCTTCGCGCAGCGGACCCGCACTCCCACCTTCGTCGTGCATCACGGTCCAAGGGCCGTTGTCGCTCGTGAAGAAAACGAGCGTGTTCTCCGCCAGCCCCTGTTCCCGCAGGGCATCCAGAATTCTGCCCGTGCTCCAGTCGAGCTCCTCGACCGTATCGCCGTAACGTCCGGCCCGACTTTTGCCGTGGAAACCCGGGGACGCAAAGAGCGGCACATGGGGAAACGTGTGGGCGAGGTAGAGGAAGAAAGGGGTGTCCTTGTTGGCCTCGATGAACTTCACCGACTCCTCGGTGTATCGCTTGGTCAGGGTGACCTGGTTGGCGGGGCGCTCGATGACCTCGTGGTTGCGCAGGAGCGGCACATCCCAGCCGTCGACCGGCGGATTCTGTGCCCCGGCGTGCTCCCGGTGCAGGACGCCCTCGCGTGGATTCATGTCATTTGAGTAGGGAAGCCCGAAGCTCTCATCAAATCCCTGGTCGGTGGGACGCGATCCCTCGTGAATTCCCAAGTGCCATTTCCCGACATGCATGGACGCGTAGCCCTGGTTTTTCAACGCCTCCGCGATGGTGATCTCCTCATCCGGCAAGCCGCCCTTTGATTCCGGGAACAAGACCCGCCGCCCATCACTGCACATGCCGGAACGAATCGGATAGCGACCGGTCAGGAGACCCGCACGGCTCGGCGTGCAAACGGAAGCCGCGGCGTAGAAATCGGTGAAGCGGAGACCTTCCGCGGCCATGCGATCAATGTGCGGCGTCCGAATAACGGGGGAGCCGTAGCATCCGAGGTCTCCATAGCCGAGATCGTCCGCGAAGATGATGACGAGGTTTGTCTTTTCCTCTGCCGCGACGGGCAAAATGAGCATTGAGAAGGCACCGCAAAGGGCGAGAGCGAGGACGAGTTTCATGTTCAAGGATGGGAGGGTTGTTTTTCCTAATCGCGCTTTCCGGCTCCCGGACTAACACCAAACCAGAGTCGTCGGCCGGGTTGAAATGGGAGGTTCAGTTCGAAATTCTCGAAGGAGGCACCGCCAGGAATCTTTGACTCGGACCTCCAATAGGTCCGTCGCGCGTTGACGGCGACGAACGGCGCGGAGTCGGGTTCGGCCCGCCAGTAGTGAATCGCCTTTCGACCGACATACCTCCACGACGACTTCACCCCCGGATCATGCTCGACCTTGCCCGGGTCAACGGCATCGGTGGAGAGTTCGACATGATAGTGGCCGTCCGGCAGTCGCTCCATCGACTCCGGCGGAAAAGTCTTCCACGGCAAAAAACCGAGTTCGTCGAGAGACTCTCCTTCATTCCACAGCGTTCTTGCATGAAGGGTCTGGTTGTCGGCCAGGTGAAGTCGGCGGAGCTGTCCGTAGTTTCCCATCGTGGCCGAGAGAATACACTGCAACATCTCTTTTCCCCCCGGCGCGGTGTGGGTGATTAATTCGATTTCATGAGGACGATCGGGATCGAAGACGCATTCAACGACCGGGCGGGCCCCGTTCGGAAATGGTTCCGTGTGGATGAACACGTGCAGGTTGCCGCTCGCCGGGTCAATGCGTCCATGGACCGGCGTCGAAGGAGACTGGCTTTCGTCGAGAGAATTCGTCGCCCAAAACGACAAGCCCTCTCTCCCCGGTCGCGTCCGACTCGTTTCCAATTCCGACTGCTCCCGGTGCGTTTCGCCGACAACCATGGGCTCGATGGACAGGTAGTTCACCACCCGCGGGTACGGCTGTCCAAGGTAGGGGGCATAAACGCGAATCAAGCCGGCGGGACCGCGGGTGGGATGGAGTCCGAGACGGATGCCGTCCTTCAATCCCCAGACAAGGTGATCTTCAGGCACCCCCGCGCCAGGATAGACAAAAGTTTCCTCCGCCGCTTGGGCCTCGAGGGTGAAAAACAAAAAGGCTGGCAGGAATAGGGAGAGCATCGTCTTCAGGCGGCTCCGGCTGGCGCGAACCGCCGCAATGGGAATCTCAGGAGCGGACGGAAACGTTTTTCGAGCAC
>JBCDLR010000355.1:0-3782 GCA_038745205.1 Verrucomicrobiota bacterium | reverse complement strand
CGATGGCTGGCGCCTTCAGCGACCACGCCTTGCCCATCCCCATTTTTTCCGCCACGGGAATCAACCTTGCGAGCAGGGGCAGCGCCCCCCTCGCATCCGAGGCATGCATGCGAAAGGTCTTGTCAAACTGATAGAGTGCCGACTTCAGGTCCCCGCTTCGGAAGTGGAGGTCGATGAAGTTTCCTTTCGCCAGCACCTGGTTGGGCCTAGCTGCAAAATCCTCGCGGACCACCTGCAATGCCTTGTCCCTCAATCCCGCGGCAAAGTAAACGCGCGCCTCGTGGTCCGCCGTCAACCAGGTGCGGTCCGATTCCCTCTCGGGCAATTCCCGTCGCGTGCCTTCCAGGTACTCGATTTCCGCCCGCAAGGTGCGCGCTTTTTTGGCCAGAAAATCGACAATATGCTTCGGCAATCCCTCTCCTCCAGCCGACTGGATTCCCTCCTTCATCTCCTCGACGATTCTTTTCGCCTCCCCGATCTCCCCCAGATGCGCCCGGGCCAGTCCTCTCCAGAAAAGTTCGTCGTTCTTTGAAAAGCGATCCTCTCCCCCCCTCAACTCCCCGCTCTCACATTCCCGCAAGAGGTCGGTCCAGAGCTCGAGACGAACATGGACCTGACCAAGCAAGCGTCGGCTGCTCGCGAAACTGCCCGCGAGGAAATCATCGAGGGAGTCGCGCTTCTCGAGGTAGAACTTCCGCGGCATGGCAGCGAGTTGGCGGGCAGCATCCCGCGCTTCTTCAAACCGGCCCAAACCGACTAACACATCCACCAAAGCTGCATAGTTGGCGACCAGGTTCTCGACGTCATCGGGCATCACCCACGGGCGCTGCAAGTCCCGATGGGCGACGGCGATGCAGGATTGAAAGTAGGGAACTGCTTCCCGCGGCCGCCCCGCCGCCACGAGCAGCTGCCCTCCATAGCGCCACATGTCCGCCTGCCCGGGAGCAACCTCCTGGGGTTCATGCGCATAAGCAACCGCGCGTTGCGGATTCTGACCCATCCAGAGAAACAGGCGGTAGTGCCGACTCGGATGGCCCGGCGCCATTTCCGCCAATTCGTCAGCGAGGAGATGGTTGGCGAAGTAACTCGCGATCGGCGTGCCGTTCCGGTAGTGGTCAAGAACAACCTGCCGTAGAAGAAAGGCCTTCACTTCGGCGTCGTCGGGATACTCGAAGGCCATGTCTTCAAGCCCCTTTACCCAGGCCTTTCTCCTTACCTGCCAAGCTTCCGCCTCCAGTTCCTTGGGCTTCCCGCCAGCCGTCGGCATGACGTCCTCATAGTACTGGCCCAGCAATGCCAGCCAACGGCGCTCGATCGCCGTCAACTCCCCGCGATTGACGGAGTGGCGTGCGGCCAAGGAAGCGAAGAAAGCTGCCCGGCCCGGGGTTCGTTCGCTGGCCATGGCCAGCCCCCAGAAGACCATGGGACAGTCATCGTCCATGGCGAGAGCAGCCCGAAAACACCTTTCCGCCTCCCGGTAGGAAAAGCCATGCAAAAGGGCAACCCCCTGGTTGAAGAGTTTTTGCGCATCCTTGCTCTCGGTCGCAATCGGGAAATCCACCTTCCCCACGTCGTCTCGCACGAGCGGGGCATGCCAGGGACCGAAAACAAAGGCTTCCTCAAGGGATCGCGGGGCGTCGCCGTCGAGTTGTTCGAGCAGGGGCGCCAGACAAGGAAGATTGAAGTTCAGCTGGGCGCTGGCCGGGGCCGCCATGCCGGAGAGCACCAACGCCGCGACGGCGCCGAAAACTCTCCGCCTGACCCGGAAATCCTTCATCTGCTCTCCTTTACGCGCTTGCCTCCATCATCTCGCGACGAACCTTCGCGAGCAGCTTCTTCGTCGCCTTGATCCCTTCGTGCTCGCCCATCTCCTTGCCCTCGTATTCAATCCCGACAAACCCGTCATAACCGGCGTCGAGGACAATTTTCAGCATCTTCCGGTAATCCGTGTGGATCTCGTCCCCTTTCTCATTGAAGTCCTTGCTCTTGGCGCTCACGCCTTTCGCGAATGGCATGAGTTCGGTCACGCCCTTGTAGCGGTCGTAGCTTTCACCGGTCTTCTTGTCGATGACGAAGTTTCCGAAGTCCGGCAATGTCCCTCAATTGTCCATCCCGACGGACCCGATCGTCTCCGCAAGCCATTTGCCATTGGATGAAAGTCCTCCGTGATTCTCGACGATGACGTTCAAGCCGAGAGGCTGGAGGTTTTCGCTCAATTTCCGCAACCCATCCGCCGCAAGTTTCTTTTGCTCGTCCCACTCCCCCGCAGAGGCCGCGTTGACCCGCAATGAATGGCAGCCCAGATACTTGGCGGCTTCCGCCCAGACCTGGTGGTTTGCGACCGCTTCAGCGCGCTTGGCGTCATCGGGATCACCGAGTCGCCCAAGCCGGTCGCACATGATCAGGAGGCTCTTCACCCCATTGTCGTCACATCGCTTCTTCAGCTCCGAGAGATACTTCGGGTCATCGGGAGCGCCCTCCCAAAGCTGGTTCACATACTCGATGGCACGAACCTTGAACTCCTTCGCGGTGACGACCGGGAAATCCAGATTGGTCATGCTTTTCTCCTGGCGAATCGCGCGATTCAGGGACCACTCGGCAAGGGATATCTTGAACAGTGGTTTCTCTTTCCTCTTTTCCTCCGCCATGACGGGCAGGGCTACGGAAGCGGCAGCGAAAGCGCCCGAGCGCAGAAAATGGCGGCGAGAGGTATCAGCGGGGATTGACATCCCGCAGTCTCGCCGAAAGCCCCGCCCACTGCAAGAGAGTGCGTTCCTACTTGAGCAGCAATTCCACGAGATCCATTTCGAGGTCAGCCCCGGCCATCAGCAGATTCTGCTGTCTTCGAGCAGTCTCCGCGGCGAACTGCTGGTTCCGGTATGCCGCCGCACTGCTCACCGCCGCGGTCCGGAACCGCCCGAATCCCAACTCTGCAATCTCCCGGACCTGACCGGGTTCCACGTCCTCGTTCTCGAGTGCGCCCAGGATCAAGTCGCGGGCTTCTGGCGCAAGCAGTTCCATCCGATGCACAAACACGCGCTCAACGACATCCGGTTCAGGCGTGATCTTCAAGGGCAACAAGTCGTCAACCACCTCGCGGGGCAGGATCCTGAACACTCGCGTCCCAGGCTCAACGAACCACGAGTCGCTCCAGGTTTTGACCATCGCTGCCGCCTCGTCCAGGGTCAGTCCTTCGTTCACCAGCGAACCGATAAAAGACTTCCCGAGCTCAGGAAGCGCCTCGCCTGAAGCCTTCTCTTCCCAATCAAGGACCCGGGCCCTGATCACCCCGGCACCGTTCTTCTCGTTTCGAGCGGGTATGGCCGGAAGTTTGGCCCAACGTAGCTTCCCCCCCGCCACCTGCAACGCCCACAGATGGTTCGCAGCCCCCGACATCCTGTTGTTCATCAGGGTCAGCTCCCCGCCATGCCGGAGAATCGGCTTCACATCCGTCGACATCGGACCCGCACCGCGGTAGAAGATAAAACGCTCTGCTTGTGGTTCCTTGCCGGTGGTGCGCAGGACCATGGCCGCGTCTGGAACTTCCCGTGCGTGGTAGTAGTGGTTGCCACGGTCCGACTCACCGACAGGCGGTTCTACTGTCTCCCGCCCCAGCGCGCCGGGCGGGTACACCAACAGGTTTCTCCAGTTCCCGTCGCTTCCCGCTCCGTCCTTCCAGGGATACGATTCCGTAACCGAGCCGCCGACATACTCGGCTTCGACGTCAATCGAACGCGGACGGTTGGTGTAGAAATAGATGACAGGTGTTTCCATTCTCGCCT
>JBCDLR010000354.1:0-3817 GCA_038745205.1 Verrucomicrobiota bacterium | reverse complement strand
GCCGCGAGCGGTCAAAACAAGACCCAAACCCTACCAACTCCTCACCTCACACCGGCACACCTTCCACGAAATACCTCACAAGGAAATCTACAGAAAACAGTCTTAACTACGTGGCATTCGTGTCAAAGTCCTTTCAACCCGGACCGGATCGATGCTGGAGGTGGCCTTTCCCCCTCGATACGAATGAGGAAGCTGACAGTGAGCACAGAAGGCGCCACCGGATCCGATTGCTCCCCGTCGCTCTTCTTTACTCTTCCCCCTTGTCCTTTCAATCCCGGATTGTAACCGCCTTCTTCGCCAATGACCTTTCCAGCATGGACCGGAGCTCTTCCTCGAAGATCGGGCAATTTGAATGTCTCTCGACCATCACCGCCATACAGTGTTCCAAGCACGGCGAACAAGTTCGAATGTTCTTCGATCTTCAACTCCTGCCCATTGCAAAATGCCCAACCCTTTGGGGCGTAGTCTCCGGCGAACATTCGGATCTCTCCAAGAAGTACTTCAGACGCGGAAACTGGTAGAGCGGCTATGGCCAGCAAAGAGACCAATGAGAGTAAGTGACGTTTCATGACGAATTAGAGGTTCAGGGTGGATTTAGGATACCGCCAAATCAAGATGGCCAACCGAGAATTCATGCAAGCCAAAGTGACATCCGCCACTGGAGACCGAAAATGCATTGTCGACCCCTGATCCTGAACTGCTTGCTGACGGAGGATGGCTGATTCGGACCACCGCATACCCGCTGATTCGCCACATCCCACTTGGAAGCATTCCCGATGCTTGGATTTCGACGACGCCTTGCGGCATTGATCCGTTCGAAACGAAGGAGACGGAGAAAGGACCAGAGTGATTTCGATTCGGATCGTCGGGAGCTTCAATGCCGTCAACGTCCTCAAACGTCCTATTTTGTCGTCGACGCACTTCCCCGATTCGCATCAGAATCACGGAAGGCAACGCCGTGGAACTTGGCCTCAGGGGCGAAGGCCGCTTCTCTTTCATGTTTGACGATTTGTGACGGTTGACGGCCCGGCTCAGGGAGTCCCCACAAACCGTGTCTTGCTCCGCCCTAACGTTTTCACCTGGCCGTCGGTCGAGAGGATCATCTGAGTCGAGGACGAGGCGGCGACCTGTTCCTTGCCACCATAGCGGATGCGCGGCCAGCCGCTGAGCATGATGTTGTCTTGGTCGGGGCGGTAGATGGCGTGGCGGGCGTAGCCGGTGTGACCTGTCGGTTTCCCGTCCTTCACTGTTGTGATGACGACGTTGCCCTTGGCTTCACCGTAAGCCATCCCCTTCATGTCCTTGCGCAAGTGGACGATGAATTCGTCGCAGCTCATCTGGAAGTCGGGCGACTCGCAGAAGACATCCCCACTGAAGATCATTTCCGAGTCCTCAAGATTGAAGTCCGTCTGGTGCAAGGACGTGATGGTGAGGCCGTTGAGTGGATCCGCAGAACCCTCGAATGAGGGCGGCGGAGCGACTTGGTGCGGCTCAAAATCGGTCTCGGAGGGCGTCGCCACCGTTGGAGTCTCGGGGCTCACGGCCGGGAACGTCGGGTTCGATTCCCCGCCGGTTTCGGCCTTGACCATCTCATGACCGGCGACAGGAGCGCTCACCGGGACACGGACGAAGTGCTTCGCCGCGAAGTCGAAGAGGTTGGAGGCAGCTCGAGCCAGGGGTGCTCCCTGGACGTAGTTCATCTCCACCTCCGGCTTGACGTAGTTCGTGGGGACAAAGCCGGGCAGCATGGACGCGATCTTTTCCTCATGATCGGCCATCTCCTCGGCATCCAGCGACTCCATGTCCGAGGGCAGTGGCAGATCTTCAATCTTCGGCGGTGAGATTCGCAGGGGTTTGGAGATTTCGTCGATGAGTTCGTCCGTGGACGTTGGTGCATTCGCCTTCACGAATTCAAGCCCCCGATGAATCGACGCCGGCAGATCCGACGCGGAAGAGCTGGGTTTCGGTTTCGCTGGCGAAGTCGTGGGGGTCGAAGGCTTCGACGGACCGGCGGTACTCTTCGCTCGCGAAGCAGACGCGACCGTCGGCTGGGGCGCCGATTTGGAGGGAGTATGAATGCGGTCGGCAGCGTCGACGTAGCCACCCGCCTGCTCCGTGCGCGGAAGCTCCCGCATGCGGTCGGCGAAGGTTCGGAGGCGATCGAGGACAGGGGTGTCCGCCTCTCGTGCCGCGAGCGCTGCCGGAGTGGGCGGAGGTCTCTCGGATGGGGGCCGGAAGAGACGATTCGAGGAAGTTGGCGAAACGCTCGAGCGGGAGGAATTACGGGGTGGCGCGGGTGCGGAGCGTTTCGAGGGTGCCGTGGAGGGAGGCCGGGGCGGAGCGGAGCTTGACCGCGTCGACCGCGGTGGGTTGGTCGGGGGTCGCGAAGGAGGCGGTGTGTATCGAGGAGACGATTTGGTGGAAGTATCAGGACGTATGACCGGAACAGCTGGACGCGGAGCGGTGCGGGAAGGCGTCGAACCCTGATAGCCATAACGGGAAGCGCCAGCGGCCGTCGAAGAAGAGGTCGGTGAAGAAGGCGGTGGCACTGTGCTTGCCGGACGCGTGCGGGTTACCTTTGGCGGCGCCGAATTCTGGGGTGCGCGCTGACTACGGAGAAATTCTTCTCGCAGTCGCTTCTCTTGCTCCGAGATTTGGCCGAGGCCAAAGTTCACGGTGCCACCCAGAATTGCCGCAACGAGTAGCCGCTTGGAAATTAGAAATCGAGACACGTGCTCGCAAGATAATCTCAAAACTTTTAAGCAACAAGGAGATATTGATAATCAAGATAACTAAAATAATGGAGCCGGAGCATCAATGAGTGTCGCCGCTGCTTTTTTTGATCGAGACGGTGTCATAAACCGTTCACCGGGAAATGGTTATGTCCTCAAACCGGAGGATTTTCATCTTAACGATGGCTTGGTCGATGCCCTCAGGTTTTTTCAGGACCGCGAATTCTTGTCTGTGGTCGTCACCAGCCAGCGATGCGTCGGGAAGGGATTGATCACCCGCTTGGAGCTCGACGCCCTTCATGAAAAGATGCAATCCGAACTCGCGAAAGCGGGTGTCGCGTTCGACGCGATCTATGCATTCACCGGCGAGCCGGGAACCGAAGACTGGGAAAAGCCGAAACCCGGTATGATCAAAGCCGCGGTCGGAGAACATGGCATCGACCTCACCCGCTCTCTCCTCATCGGCGACGCCGATCGTGACATCGAGATGGCCAGGAATTCTAACATTCCCACCACGATCCGGGTCCGCACGGACAAGCCCCTCGGTATCGACGCCGATCACACGATCGACGATCTTCGCGAACTCACGCCGCTCTTGAAGTTGATCTTCTGAAAAACGTTTCGCATGGAGGCAGGGAGTTTACAAAGAAGCAAAAACTCTTGGTGCCCTCCGTGCCTCCGTGCAAGACCTTCACGAATCCGCGTTCACAAACCCCAGCACTTCTGGGTAAAATGCTAGGAAATCCTCCTCGTAGCTGGCAAAGTTTTTTTCCAACTCCACAACCGAACCGGCGATGGGAGCGACGCGGGGGGAGCGCTGCGAAATGCGGTCGAGGGTGATGCCGATGCCCTTGAGGGACGCGTAGGAACCGAGCCAGTTCTCCTCCACGAGGCGCTCAAGAAAAGGCCGCCATTGAGGATCCGGAAGGGCCGGGCTCCCGAGGAGGGCGGCGTGGCAGGAATCGATGAAAACCTCGCGGGAAGTATCCATATATCGTTGCCAATGAATGGATAACAGATGGTCATAATACACGTCGACTACGATCCCGGCGAAGCGCCGGAGCGGGGCCGGCAGGCGGTATTTG
>JBCDLR010000353.1:0-3846 GCA_038745205.1 Verrucomicrobiota bacterium | reverse complement strand
GTCGAGGGAAAAGCAAACCGGAAATTGCGGCCTTTTTGCCCACTCGCGAGGGGTTTTTCACGTTGCAAAGCGAGGGCCGATCCCGTTTAATCTCCGGCTCGCCCACAAAGCGCGAAAATCCCACTCCACGCCCGCATTGCCATGGCCAAACTCTACAACAATATCGTCGAAACCATCGGAAACACCCCGCTTGTCCGGCTGAACAAAGTCACGGCGGGTGTCGAGGCTGACATCTACCTCAAGTGCGAGTTCTTCAACCCGCTGGGAAGCGTCAAGGACCGGATCGGCATGGCCATGATCGAGGCCGCCGAAAAAGACGGCCTCGTGAACGAGGACACGGTCATCATCGAACCCACGAGCGGAAACACCGGCATTGCCCTCGCCTTCGTTTGCGCAGCGAAGGGCTACAAGCTCATTCTCACGATGCCGGAAACGATGTCGCTCGAGCGACGCACCCTGCTCAAGCTTCTCGGCGCCGACCTCGTCCTCACCGAAGGACCAAAAGGAATGAAAGGCGCCATCGCGAAGGCGGAGGAACTTGCCGCGGAAACCCCCAACTCCTGGATCCCCCAGCAGTTTGCCAATCCCGCCAATCCTGCCGTGCATCGCGCAACGACCGCGGAAGAGATCTGGAACGACACGGACGGGAAAGTCGACATTGTCATCTCTGCCGTCGGCACCGGTGGGACGGCGACCGGTTGCGTGGAAGTGATCAAGGCACGCAAGCCCGACTTTCAAGTCATCACCGTTGAACCCTCCGACTCACCCGTCATTTCCCAAACCCTTGCCGGCGAGGAACTGACTCCAGGCCCGCACAAAATCCAGGGAACGGGCGCCGGCTTCATCCCGGACAACCTCCATCTCAACGCCGACAGCGGCGAGCCCCAGATCGCCGAGTGCATCAAGGTCTCGAATGATGACGCCTTTGCCATGGCCCGGAAAATTGCGGCGGAGGAAGGCATCCTCGGTGGCATCAGCACCGGCGCGAACGTGATCGCCGCCATCGAGGTCGCCAAGCGCCCTGAAAACAAGGGCAAGATGATCGTCACCATCGGCTGCTCCACCGGCGAACGCTACCTGAGCACACCCCTCGCCGACGAAGCCCGGACCGCCGTCGGCGCTTGAGTTTTTCCCCCGACCCGAAAGCTTTATGGCTGATTCCAAAAAAGAAGAAGAAACCGTCGATCTCACCCATGTGGGCGAGACCATGCAGGCGGAAGGAGGTCTCGAGGAGTTCTTCGAGAACCATTTGAAGAAGATCCTGCTCGGAGGGGTGGTCATTGCCGTGGGAGCCGGCGCGTGGATCTTCATGAAGGAGGCGTCAAAAGTGAAGGAAGCCAGTGCTGCCGAGGCTTTCACGAGCGCCTTGACGCAGTCGGATCTCGAGACGGTCCTGAATGAGCACAAGGGCACGAACGCGGCCGGAAACGCCCTTCTCATGATCGCGGAGAGGTTGCTCACGACCGGGAAGGCCGAGGATGCGAAGATTCGATTGAACGAATTCCTTTCCAATTACCAGGATCACCCGCGCCGCAGTCAGGCTGAATTCGCCCTGGCAGGAATTGCCGAAGAGACCGGCGACACCGCCACCGCTCGCCAGCAGTTCCAGGCCGTGGTCGACGGCGGCGGAGACCTCGGAGCGCTTGCCATGATTCGTCTGGCGAACCTCGACGTCGCCGACGGAGAACTGGAGTCCGCCGAAGCCACCTTGAACGGGGTCATGCAACGGTTTGTGGGTAACCCCTTCATCAATCTTCTGGATTCCCGTCGTCAGGATGTCCGCCGCATGATCGCGCAGACGGAGAATCCGGCGCCTGAATTCGAGTGGCCTGATCCGCCCGCGGTCGAGGAAGGGAAAACGGAAGAAACGCCGTCCCTCCCCCCCACAATCCCCGTTCCACCGGCATCGCTTCCGGAAGGCACGGCGTCCACCTCTGCCATTGAGATTCCCGCCTTTTCCGACCTCGATGACAATGCCAACGCAGAGATGCCTGCGAACGAGGTGGACACGGAACCCGACACGGCCCCGGAACCGGAGTCGCCTTGAAACGGGAAAAGATCGCGCTCTTCGGAGGATCATTTGATCCTGTCCATCGCGCTCACATCGCCATCGCGGAGCGGGCAGTTGATTCCTGCCAACTCGACCGGGTGATTTTCATCCCCTCTCCCCAATCCCCACACAAGGAGAAGGCCCCATCGGCCACCCCGGAACAGCGCGTGGAGATGCTCCATCTCGCCACTGAAAATCTTCCCTGGGCGGAAGTCTCCACGTGGGAAATCGACCGCGCGGCAAAGGCAAAGACTCCAGCCTACTCCTGGATCACGGTTTCCCATTTCTCCGAGTCGCATCCCGATGCGGTCCTGTATTGGATCCTCGGGTCCGATCAATGGAACAAAATCGACACATGGAGCCGACCCGAACTCCTTGCGAAACTCCTCACCTTCATCGTCTTTCCACGTGGCGAGAGTCCACGGAATGCGCCTGGATTCGCTTGTGAAACCATCGATTTCTCAATCGATGGTTCCAGCACCGAGGCCCGCAAGGTCCTCGCCAGCGCCGGGGACACGGGCGAACTGCTTCCGGAGAAGGTTCGCGAATTCATTGCCACTCACGCGCTTTACCGGCCCGCCACGCATTGACAAAACCCGGCAAAAACCCATATTTTCGCCCCGCGGGCAGCATACATCCCAACTATCCATGAAAGCCTTCACGCTCTCCCTCCTTTCCATTTTCACCGCCGGTTCCGTCGCGGCCCAGGCGCCACAGGGCCCTGCCAATGCCGCCGAGTCTTCCATCACCCTCGAAGACAAGACCGCAAAGGAGGAGGACATGGCCAAGGTCCGCCTCGATGACGGAGCACCGCAACCGACGATCCCACGGACGGAGCAACCCGAAATGCTTGATCCCTCCGAACGCGCCGAGATCGTGCAAAAGCAACAAGAGGACACGGGCGACGTGGAAAAGCTTCGTCGGCTTAGCATCGAGGATCGCCGCAAGGTCACCGAGATGCTTCAAGAGGCGTCCGAATTTGTTATGGGGATTCGCGTTCAGGAAGCCTTCGAACGCCTGGTGAAGGTCGAGGCGATTGCCCCCGACCTTTTCGCTCTCCACAACCTGAAGGGCGCGGCCTACACGAAGATACGAGACTTCGAAAAAGCCAGAGGATCCTTTGAGAAAGCGGTCCAGATGGCGCCCCGTTCCTTCATGGCCAAGTTCAACTTGAACGAACTGGACTTCGTAGACGGCGCGAACAAGGAGCGCTCGAAAAAAGGCAGCGGCCTAGGCGACCTCGACAAGGCGGCGAAGGGATTTGAAGCGCTTGGCAAGCAACTGCGGGCCGACATTCTCGATCTCGAGCAGGCTCAGATCAACGCGAATGCCGCCAACGACCTCGAAAAAGCCGACCTCTACGAAAAGCGCATCGAAGCCACCAGCAGCACCGTTCGCCTGATGGATTACAAGGTCCTCCTATGCCATCTCCTTCTCGGAAACGAGCCTGAAGTGCAAAGCATTCTTGACACCTTCCACTTCATGGATGACGCCCCGGCCTTCTACTACTCGAATGCCTCCATCGCCTTTCAAGCAGAGGATGAGGATCAAGCGCAGGACTGGATTCGTCAGGCAAAGGGGATCTACGACAAGAACCAGAACGACATCTACATCGACTCACTGGTAGAAATCGGCTGGATCGACAGCTTCCAGTGAGCGGCGATCCCGCTCCGGCGCGCAGCTGGCAGTTCTGCGCCGATACCGGCGGCACCTTTACCGACTGCATCGCGATTGACCCGGCTGGCCGGACACGACGGGCCAAGGTTCTCTCCTCGGGAGAGTTGCGTGCGCGCATC
>JBCDLR010000352.1:0-3850 GCA_038745205.1 Verrucomicrobiota bacterium | reverse complement strand
CCGAAGGTTCCGGATGCATCGGCTGAGCCACTTATTTAACTTCTATGAAGTTTTTGAAAAGATAGCGAGATAAGGGAAAATGCGAGCAATTCTTTCCAAAAAATACAGCTTTTTTGGAATACATGGTATTAAACAATGCGTGACCTTTATTACGCATTAAGCGTTGGAACTCCATTGTCCGGAGGATGGCCGAGTTGGGGTGTCGGAGTAAGATCGCCGGCGATTTTGCGATATAACCAAGGGGCCGGCGGTGAGCGCCATGGTCAGAATATACAAAAACCCGGCCCCGACCTACAAGACGGAAGCTCGTTGATGAGTTTTCCTTACCATCGCTAAAACCTCCGTTTCATGATCAATTTCCGGTCTTTTGTCCTCGGTGCGGTTGCCTTGGCCACGCCTACATTCCTGCCTGGTGCAGACGCGACTCGCGAGAGTTCCGTCAGCTATATCCGCGACATTCTTCCTATTCTCCGCAGCGAGTGCCAAGGCTGTCACCAGCCGGCCAAGCAAAAGGGAGACTACGTCATGACGGACTTCGCCTCGCTACTTGCGGGTGGTGAGACCGGCGATCCGGCAATCGTTCCCGGTCATCCGGAGAAGAGTTATCTGATCGACGTCATCACGCCGGTGGATGGGGCATCGGAGATGCCGCCGAAGGATGGGCCGCTTCTCGAAGAGCAGGTGGCCATGATCACCCAATGGGTCAGAGAAGGTGCGGTTGATGATTCGCCACCGAGCACGGCCCCGAAGGTCGACGCTGACCATCCGCCGGTCTACTCACAGTTGCCGGTCGTGACGTCCCTTGATTTTTCTCCGGATGGAAAGTGGCTCGCGGTCGCGGGCTATCATGAGGTGCTGTTGCACAAGGCGGATGGGTCGCAGATCGCCCATCGATTGGTGGGTTTGTCAGAGCGGGTGGAGTCGGTCCGGTTCTCCCCGGATGGAACACGTCTCGCCGTCGCAGGCGGTAATCCGGGCCGGTCCGGCGAGCTGCAGGTCTGGGACGTCGAAAAGCAGTCACTGCTTCTCTCCAAGGCCGTCACCTTCGACACGATCTACGGTGCCAGCTGGTCGCCGGACGGAACGCGAATCGCCGTGGGCTGCGCGCACGACAAGTCAGTGCGGGCCTTCGATGCGAAAAACGGGGCTCAGGTTCTCTACATGGGAGGCCATGATGACTGGCCGTTGGCGACAGTCTGGTCGAAGGAAGGTACGCATGTGGTTTCCGGTGGACGTGACATGAGCACGAAACTGACGGAGGTAGAAAGCGAACGTTTTATCGACAACATTACCTCCATTACGCCGAAGGCCCTCAAGGGAGGTGTTCATAGCCTGGCACGGCAACCGGACACGGACTTTTTCCTCGTTGGTGGTGCGGATGGCGAGCCGAAGATCTACCGAGCCTTCCGTGAGGTCGTGCGGAAGATCGGGGACGATTCGAACTTGATCCGCCGCTACCCCTCGCTGCCCGGCCGTTTGTTCTCCGTCGACTTTGCTCCGGATGGAAAGACATTTGCAGCGGCTGCGTCGCTCGACGGACGCGGAACGCTCACCCTCTGTCGTTCGGAATTCGACGCGGCCATCCCGGAGGAGATCGAGAAGATCTGGAAGAAGACGATTCTGCAACGCAGCGACGAAGAGAAGGAGAAGTATGAGTCGTGGTGGTCTGAAGGGGCGGAAGAATTGGCGCGATTGAAGTTTGATACGCCGATTTTCGCCATCGCGTTCAGCCCGGATGGGAAGCATTTGGCGGCGTCGGGCGGCGATGGCGTCATCCGCTTTCTCAATGCGAAGACCTTTGAGACTATGCATGAGGCGAACGCGGTGCCGCTGGTGGAGACGGAATCGGGCAAGATTGCGGTCCGGGAAGCGCCCGACTACATCCGCGACGTCAATCCCATCGTGACCAAGCTCGGCTGCAATGCCGGCACATGTCATGGTTCGAAGGACGGGAAGAACGGATTCAAGCTCTCGCTTCGCGGCTACGACGCTTTCTTTGATATCCGGTCGCTGACCGACGACCATGCGTCGCGTCGCGTCAATGTCGCAGCGCCGGACACCAGCCTCATGCTGCTCAAGGCGACCGCCGCGGTGCCGCATGAGGGCAAGCAATTGCTGGAGGCCGATAGCGATTACTACCAGGTCTTGCGGGACTGGATCGCGGACGGGGCGAAGGTCGATCACAAAGCGCCCCGGGTTGTGGGCATTTCCGTCACCCCGGTGAATCCCGTGATTCAGACCATTGGCGAGACTCGCCAGATGAAGGTAGTGGCAACCTACGCGGACGGGAAGACGCGGGACGTGACGAAGGAGTCATTCATTGAAAGTGGAAACACGGAAGTGGCCACGCACAATGACACAGGCTTGTTGGCGACGATTCGTCGCGGTGAGGCTCCCGTCCTCGCGCGCTATGAGGGAGCTTACGCCTCGACGGTTCTCACCGTGATGGGGGATCGCTCGGGGTTTGCCTGGGATAAACAATCGGAAAACAATGAGATCGACGGCTTCGTTCACGACAAGCTTCAGCGCATGAAGATCCTCCCGTCCGGGCTGTGCACCGAGGAGGAGTTTGTGCGGCGAATCTACCTTGATCTCACCGGCCTCCCGCCGTCGCCGGAGGCTGTCACGGCATTTCTCCGCGAAAAAGGGCCGAGCCGCGAGAAGCGAGTCGCGCTCATCGAGCAATTGATCGGCAGCGGGGATTTCATCGACCACTGGACGAACAAGTGGGCCGACTTGCTTCAGGTGAACCGCAAGTTCCTTGGTCCTGAAGGGGCGACGAAGTTCCGCGGCTGGATTCGCGAGCAAGTCGCGGAGAACCGCCCTTACGACGAGTTCGTTCACGAGATCGTGACCGCGTCCGGTTCGAACAGCGAGAACCCCGCCGCGAGTTACTACAAGATCCTCCGCAACCCGGAGGACACGGTTGAGAACACGACGCACCTCTTCCTCGCCACGCGTTTCAACTGCAACAAGTGCCACGACCACCCGTTCGAGCGCTGGACGCAGGACCAATATTATGAACTGGCGGCGAACTTCAGCCAGGTCAGTCTGAAGCGGGCTCCCGAAAGCGGGAAGCGCAATATCGGCGGGTCCGCCGTGGAAAAGCCGAAGCCGCTCTTCGAGGTCGTTTACGACAACGAGGAGGGAGAAATGATTCACGGCCGGACGAACGAAGTCGCCGAGCCATCGTTCCCTTACGAGGCGAATTTCGACATCCCGAAGGAGGCCAGTCGCCGCGAGCAACTTGCGGCCTGGATGACCTCCCCGGACAACGAGTACTTTGCGAAGAGCTACGTCAATCGCTTGTGGGGGTATTTGCTGGGAACGGGAATCATCGAGCCGCTCGACGACATCCGCGCGGGCAACCCGCCGACGAATCCCGAGTTGCTTGACTGGCTCACGCGTGAGTTCATCGAGAGCGGCTTCGACACCCGGCACATCATTCGCCTCATCTGCCAGTCGCGGACTTACCAGCGCTCGATTCGGACAAATCCGTGGAACGCCGACGACAAGATCAATTTCTCGCACGCGAAAGCCCGCCGCCTTCCGGCGGAGGTCCTCTACGATGCGGTTTACGCCGTGACCGGGGCGAAATCGCAGTTTCCCGGTGTTCCGGTGGGCACGCGCGCGGCAGCCTTGCCCGATGTGGGGGTCGAGTTACCGGACGGATTTCTCGGGAATCTCGGTCGTCCGGTGCGGGAAAGCGCCTGTGAGTGCGAGCGTTCGAACGATATTCAACTGGGTTCCGTCATGGCCCTTGTGAGCGGACCGACAATCGCCGACGCCATCGGTGATGAGGACAACGCCATCCCGCGACTCGCGGCAAGCACCTCAGACGATCGCCAGT
>JBCDLR010000351.1:0-3903 GCA_038745205.1 Verrucomicrobiota bacterium | reverse complement strand
CCCGGGCCTTGCCGCATCGATGGAGACGATCAAGTTTGCCGTACCGCCGAAGTTCACTTTTTCCGAGGCGGAAGTCCGGTTGGATGACCCGCTTGCCAGCAAGTGTAAGGCGAAATTGTTAGAGCCAGTCGACGTCACGCTTGATCTGGACGGGACGAGCCTCGCCTTGACCAAGGTCGATCTCTCTGCGGATTTGCGCGAGGGAGTTCTCCGGATTCCTGACCTCACGCTCGAGCTTTTGGGCGGCAACGGGAGTGCAGTGATTGGTGTTCCGTTGCAAGGGGAACCCCTCCTTTTCGATCTCGACGCGTCTGTATCCGGGGTGCAGGTCCGGGAAATCGCCAAGCTGACGAATGCCGATGCCGCAGAGTATCTGGAGGGCACTGTGGCAGCGAACTACGCGGGTAAGGCCGGAGCGACCACGGCGGAATTCAACGGTGGAGGAGCGCTGGAAATCAACGAGGCGAAACTCTACAAGGCCCGGTTTTTCGGACCATTGTGGGATTTTCTCAGGCGGACGGCCACCGGGCTGCGCGGAGACCAGAAGCAGGAGGTGGACCTGAAGTACCGGCTCTCCGAGAACACCCTTCATGCCGACGAATTGATCCTCGAGACCGCCCTGGCGCAGGTCCTCTCAAAGGGTAGTTACGATTTCGACAAAGACTACATTTCCATCGACGTCCGGGCGAACTTCAAGGGGCCCGTGGGCCTGGCCACGGCAGTCGCGAGCAAGGCCCTGGAGATTCACGGAGAGGGACCGATGGATGACGTGAAGTTCGGGATGAAGAACCAGATTGTTGGCGGCGTCGTGAAAGGGGGCGCTGCGGTAGTTCGTGAAGGCGTGGGCGTTGCCCGTGAAGGCGCGGAAGTGATCAAGGATGGAGCGGGGGCCATCCGCGACCGGGCCGGCGACGCCGCCGAAACCCTGCGGCCACGGAATCTCCTCAATCGCAGTCGAGAGTAGTTATTCCTCGCCTCCGGCCCTCAGGTCATAGCAGAGGATGCGCGGCGAAGCGCCCTGTGTCCGGTCACGATTGTTCTGCGTGATGTAAAGCAGGCCGCGGGACAGCGCCGGCGGAGTCCAGCTGTGATCGGCCAGAAAAAGCTGATGGCGTTGCGTTGTCTTCACCCCGTCCCCCGAAAGTTCAAGCGAGGCGAGGGCGCCGTGTTCCCCCCAGGCGAGGTAACGATCACCAACGCCGGTCAACCAAGCGCGGAACAGGCCCCGCACCAGTTGACGATTCCCTGCCTTTTCCGACCATCGCATCTCGTCTCGCCAGAGGATTTCCCCGCTTTCCAAGTCGATCGCCTTGAACTCCAGATCCGGTTCGTTGCGACCGGCGAACCCGAAGAGCACGCCGTCGTCGAGTAGAGGTGTCATCCAATGCATTCCAAACCCGCGCTCTTCCCAGAGGACCGTTGGCTGGAATTCCTCGTCAAAGGCGAGGAGGACGCCCCCCTTCTCATAGCATTCCGAGATAAAGATCCGGTTGCCGCCGACGGGCAGCGGTGTCGAGGCGTTCACGGACTCGTATTTGTCGGCCCGCCAGGGGAATCGACTGAGAACTTTTCCGTTCTCGGGGTCGAGCGCAAGCAGTCCACCGTGCGGGGGGCGACTTTGGCCCCCGGCGAAGACGAGGAGAATGTCCCTTCCGTGAATTTCCGCCATCACCGGCGACGCATAGCTGGCTCCCCATGTGTCACGTGCTGTCCAGGCCTCTTTACCCGTCTCGCGGTCGAAAGCGGCCACACAGATGCCCGGGCTCTCGTCGGGCTCCGCGCCGCCAGTGTTGAGGAACACGAGGTCCTTCCAAACCAACGGTGACGCTCCGTAACCAAAGAAATTCTTCGGAAGTTGGTAGCGTTCGCGGAGATTCAGCTGCCACTGCAGGGTGCCGTCCGAGAGGTTCAAGGCATGCACCCGGCCCGTCACGCCGGCGGTGATAACAAGGTCGCCGTCGATCACCGGATTGGCGCGTGGTCCGTTGCTGAAGCCAAAGCTGTCGTCGTAGTCCGCCTCGTAGCGATGCGCCCAGAGCATCCGGCCGTTGTCAGCATTCCGGCACTCGACGACCTCATCCCCGTCCAGGCGATGAAACATGATCAGCTTGTCGCCCCGAATGGACGGGCCGGCATACCCTTCCCCTTTGGTGACTTCCCAGACCAACGCCGGGCCCGAGTCCGGCCACAAGGGGAGAATTCCGGTCTCCAACGAAGTCGCGTCGTCCCGGGGCCCGAGAAATCGAGGCCAGTCTTCGGTTCTTGCGCCAGGGTCAAGCGGCTTCGCGGCAGCATGAAAGGTCAGTCGTTCCTCCGCCGTCAGTCCCTGAAGGAGGAGGAAGAACAGGAAGAGGCCGAGCGCTGCCGGGGACCCAGTCATCGGACTACCGTGCGTCGAACACGACGATTTTCCCCGAAACGTTTCTCGTGAAGATCAGGCCGTTCGAAAGGATGGGCATCGTCCAGCTGTGCTCATCGAACTGGCGCTCGCTCTTCCAGACTTCCGTGAACCCATCTGGTGAAAACTCGCCGATGACGAGGTGGGCGGGAGTCTCCGACTGCACGATCATCTTCTCATCGGCGACCACGAGGGCACCGCGACCGTAGCCCCGTTCAACCCACTTCACCTCTCCCGTGTCGGCGTTGATACAGGTCAATTCGGCCTCGCTGAAACCATAGATGTGCTCGTCGATGAAGACGGAAACCGTGTGCTTGTTCTTCATTCGTTTCGTGGTCCAGAGTTCCTCCACCTTGCCGTCCTTCACCTGCACCATGGCTGCGCCTTTGCCGTAACCGGAGGAGAGAAATATCCGGTCATCTCCGCACAGGAGGACCGAGGCCGAATTCACGCCATACTGCGTCTCCCATTCGAAGTCCCAGCGGGACTGGCCGTTTTCCGGATCAAAGCCGACAAGCCCGAAGCGGTTGAAAGCGAGGAGTGTGTTCTTCCCGTCGATTTCGGCGACAAGCGGGGTCGAGTAGGCAGCCCGGTCATCGCCGGATTGCCAGAGTATTTTTCCGGTATTCCTGTCGAGACACACCATGGAAGCGCCTGGGGCCCCGGGTTCGATGAAGAGACGGTCGCCATCGATCACCGGCGAGGATGAATAGCCCCATGTCGGAAGCTGTTTTCGATCCAGCGGCCACTTCTTCCCCCAATCGAAGGACCAGACGTTTTCTCCGCTGGCCAGCTTCCAGCAATCGACCCGGCCGAATCGGCTGACCGTGTAGAGGTAATCACCATCGATTAGTGGTGTGCTGTTAGGGCCGCCGTGAAAAGGGGTCTTCCCTCCGGGGAAATCACCCTTCGTGCTGTCGCTGGGAAAACCTTGCTCCCAGAGAACCTTCCCGGTCGCGGCTTCGAAACAGAACACGGACGTCTTGTTCTCGCCGTCGTTGCCCATGGTGAAGGCACGGCCGTCAGCGATGACGAACGAGGAATTCCCGATGCCCACGTCCGCTTTCCACAAGACGGAGGGAGAGAGTGAACCGAGCTTCTCAGTGGACTGCGCATCCTCGCCGGGACCGCGATACTTGGGCCAGTCCGCCGCGTGGGAGATCAGAACCGTGCTGAGGCCCAGAAGGGCGATACTCAAAAAGCGAAAGCGTCCGGTGTGCATGCGGGAAGATGACCGATGCCACTCCGGTCGGCAACCGGGACGGTTGGGGCATAGGGTTGGCTATTCGCCCACGCCTGGCGTGACCTGAACGGTCGAAGCGGCCGCGGGAAGTTCGCCCGCCCACGCTCGTGGATGTTCAAACACGTAAACGCCGGTGAGCGTGGCGGCGAGGACCTTGAAGACGAAGAATGGAAAGGAGGCGGCTTTCATGGGTTGGGTGAATTGTCCCAAAGCTAATCAAAGTGAGGGCAATATTCCACACAAAAATAATAATTTTCACAAT
>JBCDLR010000350.1:0-3910 GCA_038745205.1 Verrucomicrobiota bacterium | reverse complement strand
TTGGTCCGACGATGTGTCGTCGGAGCGCTTTGATGCCGAGGAAGAACGCATTAAGGTCTTCGTCGAGAATCCCGATAACGAGCCGCTTGAATACCAGGCGCAACCCGAGGCCGAACCCACCGTCGTTGCGCCCCGGACGAAAGCGCTGGTTTTTGACGACACCGTCTGGGAGTTGATGATGGTCAACCGCTCCGCTGAAACCGAACAAGCCATTCTCTCGTCGCTCACGCGGTCCGGGACGATCAAACTCCGCTTCGAACCTGTGCTCGAAGGTGAGAAGGAATACCGCGTAAAAGTTTCGCTCCGGCGGGCCATGCAGCGGAGATGAGTTTCGTTCATCCTTTCTGGAGAATAATTTCGCGCGAAATGGAGGACTTCCTTCGCGCCACTAGTACTTTTCGCCCGTAAAGTGCATGAAACACGGCCCAAATCCTGCGTCTCGAGGCTCTGTTGCGCTGAAATAAGCGTAGTTTATAATAGCCGCCCTTTTCCCGTATGAATTTCCCTGAGATTCCCGAATCCGCGCCGTTCACTGCCGAGCAACGCCAGTGGCTTAACGGGTATTTGCAAGACCTCGTCACCACCTTGCAGGGAGGGGCCGCTCTCGCTGCAGACGGGGGTGCCGCGCAGAAACCGGTGATGGTGCTCTACGCCAGCCAATCGGGGAACGCGCAGGGACTCGCCGAGGGGTTTGCTGAGGAATTGGCCGGGCAGAAAATCTCGGCACGGGCTGTCGATATCGAAAGCGCTGATCCCGCGGCCCTTGCCAACGAGGAAGCCGTTCTTGTCGTCGCCAGCACTTGGGGAGAAGGCGATCCACCCGACACGGCGGTGGAATTCTGGAACAAGTTTTCCGGTGATGATCAACCGAAGCTCGAAGGCGTGAGCTACTCGGTGCTTGCCCTTGGGGACACGAATTACGCCGACTTCTGCCAGTTCGGGAAGATGATGGACAGTCGCCTGGGTGAACTGGGTGCGAATCGCATCTCGGACCGAGTGGACTGCGACGTGGAGTTCGAGGACCCGGCGCGAGATTGGTTTGTGGGCGTCACGACCGCCTTGAAGGACGTTGTGTCCACCAGCTCGAATGGTGCCGCTGTTGCCGCCGCGCCAGCCGCGGCTGTTGCCCCGAAGGTGGAGGAAATTCCCTACGGGAAAAAGCGCCCTTTCCCCTCAAAAGTCCTCGTCAATCGCCGCCTCAACAAGCCCGAGTCTCCTCGCGACACGCGACACTACGAACTCCTGCTCGATGGCTCCGGATTGAGTTATGAAGTGGGCGATGCCCTTGCCGTCGTGCCGGAGAACGATCCAGATATGGTCAACGAGATCATCAAGGCTCTCCCGTTCAAGACGGATATTCAGTATGAAAGTCGTGGCGGCGAGATGGTTCCTTTCCGGGACATTCTCCTCAAGGACTACGACCTGCGGGTCGTGAACAAGAAGATCGTCAACGAGTGGGCGAGCCGCTCCCACCACCCGTACTTGCGTTCGATCGTCGAGTCGGGCAAGGACGAGGAGATGACCGACTTCATCTGGGGTCGCGAAATTGTCGACCTCGTCGTCGACTTTCCCGCCGAGTTCAAGTCCGCTGAGGAATTCGTCAAGCTCCTCCGCAAGCTCGGCCCCCGCCTTTACTCGATCGCCTCAAGCCCGAACGCTCATCCCGGCGAAGTCCATCTCACCGTGGCCACCGTCATGTATGAAACGCACGGCCGCAAACGGGGCGGCGTGTGCTCGACGTATCTCGCGCAGCGCGTCGCTGTCGGCGAATCGGCCTGCGTTTTCACGCAGCCGGCAAAGGGTTTCAAGCTTCCCGAAGACACAGACCGCGACGTCATCATGGTCGGCCCCGGTACGGGCATTGCCCCATTCCGCGCCTTCACCGAAGAGCGCCAGATCAGCGGGGCGAAGGGAAGGAACTGGATGTTCTTCGGCAACCCGCACCAGTCGATGGACTACTTTTACGAAGAGGAATTCGAGGGATGGAAGAAAGACGGCACTCTGAACCGTCTCGACCTTGCGTGGTCCCGTGACCAGGCGCACAAGATCTACGTCCAGCACCTTCTCGAGCAGCATGCGGAGACGCTCTGGAGCTGGATTGACGGCGGTGCCCACTTCTACGTCTGCGGCGATGCCACCTACATGGCGAAGGACGTCGACAAGGCCCTTCACGGCGCCGTTTCCAAGCACGGCAACATGTCCGAAGACGCGGCCAAGGAATACGTCGCGCAGATGAAGAAGGACAAGCGCTACCAGCGCGACGTTTACTAGAATTTCCTTGTTGCCATTCCTGTTCGGATTCCCCTACAGTCAGGGATCATGGGCACGAAATTCGGGATTTTTCGTAGTGTGGTGGTCGTTTCGGTCGGCATGTTGTCATTCGCGTGGGCGGTGTCCGCTAATGCTGCCGAAGCCTTCCACGAGTTTGTGAACAAGGCTGGCCAGAAACTCGAGGCGAAGCTGATTGGGGCGGATGCGACGAGGGCGCAGATCCAACGAAAAGACGGAAAAAAGTTCATCCTTCCGATCGATTCGCTTTCGGACCTCGATCAGTCCTTCATCAAAAAGTGGGTGAAGAAGAATCCCAAGTTGGGGATCAAGGAAGATATCAAGTACCGCTTCGAAGTCTCCGCGGAGAAAAAGCGTCTCGACCGGCAGCAACGCAGGTCCGGCAGCGGGACCGAGACGATTGAGACGTGGATTTACGAGATCGAGATCCGCAATGGAGCGGCTGTCGATCTCAATGACCTGACGGTTGAGTATGTCGCCTTTGTCCGCGACGAAGACGGGGAGACCCGCCGCTCCCATGCGCCCTTGAAGAGAACGGTTGGCAAGTATACTTTCGAAAAACTGGAGCAAGGGGCCCTGCAGACGATCAACACCACCGAATTCCAGCTGATCGGATTTGAGTTGGATGCAGGCTACTACTTTCCCGGGAAGAAGAAGGACAAGTTTGAGGACTCCCACGGTGGACTTTGGTTAAAGATCTTCCACCAGGGGGAAGAAGTGAAGGAACTCAAGTACGCGGATTCCGCCTTCAAGGACCTGTCCTGGGAAAACGCGAAGAAGTAGTTCGCGATCGATGATGGGCCGTCCCGGCGGGCGGCGCGATTGCGTCGGAGTGAATCGTCCGGTAAGTAGGTCGTCATGCTTCGACCCCGTAAGAAATTCACGGTTTACGATCTCCAAAAGCTCAAGGGTAGACGCACGCTCACGCACATCCACGTGAAATCACCGGAGGAAGCCGCCGCCGCGGAAGAGGCAGGAGTCGACCTCATGAGTTGCAGCTTTGATTCCCCGGAGGCGCAAGCCCGATTGCCACAACTCGTCGCCGCCGCCCCGCACAGTTTCCTTTCTGCCGCCACGCCCCACGGGATGGCCTCGCGTGAAGAGGCGATTCGCATCGGTTTCGAGGCGCTCGAACTCGGCGCCAGTTCCGTCTACTGCTCGGCAAGCCCCTACATCATCGAGGGCATGACCAGGGAAGGCCTGCCCGTCGTCGGGCATCTCGGCATGGTCCCGCGTCACGTCACCTGGACGAACTACCGCGCCATCGGGAAGACCGTCGACGAGGCGAGGTCGCTCTATGAGAAGATGAAAGACCTCGAGAACGCGGGCGCCTATGCGGCTGAACTCGAAGTCGTTCCGCACCAGCTTGCGACCTGGCTCTGCGGGCAGACGAAGCTTCTTCTCATGTCCCTCGGTTCCGGCGACGGCTGTGACACGCAGTTTCTCTTCTCCGACGACATCCTCGGCGACTACGACGATCGCCTCCCCCGCCACGCGAAGGCCTACCGAAACTTCCTCGAAGAAAACCGTCGTCTCCAGCACGAACGCGTTGCCGCCTTCTCTGAATACATCTCCGACGTCAAGGAAGGAAGGTTTCCGGAAAAGGCGAACCTGATTGAGA
>JBCDLR010000349.1:0-3945 GCA_038745205.1 Verrucomicrobiota bacterium | reverse complement strand
GGTCGAGGTTGATCGAACCGATGGAGAGAATGGTGGGCGGACTTTTGATGGGAAGGAGGTGCGGCGGTTCGGTCGTGTGTTCTGTTGTTATAGAAGCTTAATTCAATTTCCTCGATTCGAAAATCCCCTCATTCCGCCCACTCGGTCTCCAAGGCATCGAGGTATTCCGAGATTGCATCATCGCGGGTCGGTAGGGGAGTTTGCAACTCTTTGTGCGCGCGCCGGAAGTCGCCAAATCTCGAAGGGTCCCGGACGGGTTGATTGACTTCGGACCAATGGAGGAGGTCCTGGACTTCCCGCGAGATTTTTAAAAGTGTCGTGCGATTTCTGGACAATTTCTCCTGGGTCTCGCCGAGCTTCTTTTTCTCTCCCTTCTCCAACTTTTCGATGATGGCGATGTATTCGTCGATGATTGGCCGGTAGAGCGGGTAGGCGCGGCGGCGGAGTGAGGTTAGGGCGCTCTTGTTCGGCTTCAGATACTGACTGCGTTCGCTTTCGGCGATATAAAGGAGCGTCTCAAAATCCTCGAGCGGCACGGGTATGGTGGGTTGGCTTGATTGATCGTTGGCGACGGGGGTGGTCGGCTTCTTGCGGGGCCATTTGATCCAGCGTTTTCGTTCTTCGTCGGTTGTTTTGGCATCGACGGGAACATTGACGAGCAGGGCCTGTTGGAGTGCGGCCTCCGTCTCAATGATTGTCATGATGTCGAGTGGTCCAGTTTCGGCGAGAGCCGCCAACTCCAGTGCCCACCATTTGTCCATCGATTCGGGAGTAGTCCCCAGTTCCGGAAATCGCACTAACAATGCCGCCTCGTCGCGGCCATCAAAGTCGAGAAGGTCACGCAGCATCATCTGGAATTTCGCGTGTCCTTCGGGTTGTCCGAGAAGAGCGAGCACGAGGCCGGTCGCCGATGAGCGGAAGGCGAGCTTCTCCATGGACGTTTTTCCGGGAAGGTCACAACGGAGAATCTCGGGCACGCTCATGATTTGACCGGACTGAAAGAGCTGGCGAAAAAAGCGGTCGGTGCGTCCTGAGGTGCGGTAGCGAATCGCGCCGTGAAGGCCATCGACCATCCACGGTGGGATGCGAAGGCGGTCGGACTTTTCCGAGCCCACTCTTCCGGATTGCCGGAGGATGCGCTCGAAAAGCATGAGTTCGAGAAGTTTTCTCTCGACGTGTTCCATCGATAACTCCGGAACAAGACGTGCGTTCAGGGTAAAACGGTAGGTGCCTTGGACTTGTTCAGCCTCAGTCTTCACGAGCGGGCCGGTGGCAACGCCGCCTGGTGTGTCGAAAAGCCGGATGACGATTTGAAAGGGCTGCCGGTCATCGCGACCGAACATGGCCGTCAGTTCCTCGTTCATGGACTCCGCCAAGTCGCCGTATCGCGCACGTTGTTCCATGTTCGTGCCGTAGATGACGAACTGGCGCGAAGTACTGATCGAGCGGTTCGGCTTCTCTTGAATTCGCGCAATGTCGACCTCTTGCGCTGAGACCGGCGCGAGAACAACGGCGAGCAGCAGCAGAGCAGCGATGGAATGGGGCGTCATCAAACCTCCGGGGTGAACGGAAACTATGCTCTGAAATTGTCCCCGACGCGAACCCTTTGCCGGGATTCCCGGACTTAGTCGGCCTTTTTCGTCTTCTTGGATTCCTTTTTCGCCGGTTTCGAGTCGGATTTCTTCTTTTCGCCCGAGCTGCTCGTGGAGGTCGCCTCCTTGGCGGCCTTCTCGCCGGCCTTGTAGGAATCGCTACGGTAGTCGGTCTCGTAGAACCCGCCGCCCTTGAAAATAATGCCCGCTCCCGTGCCGATGAGGCGCGTGACCTTCCCTTTGCATTCCTCGTCCGGGCACTTCCGCAGCCGTTTGTCGTTCATCGACTGGAAGACTTCGAAGGTCCGATCACACTTCTCGCAATGGTAATCGTAGGTGGGCATTTCCGTGTAGGGGGAGGGAATTATGGGTAAAAACAGGCGACATCAAGGGGGAATTTGCCGGAGTTGAGCCGTTTGCAGCGTGAAATTTCGCGCAACGTTCCTGAATTGCGTGCTCCTGAATACCATATTAGACTCCCGCACCCTCCCTCCAGGTATGAGCCAGTCAGTCGTTCCTTTAATAGCTTTGGTCATCTGCGCAGGCGTTCTCACGTCATGCCGCACAGACAATGTCGTGAAAGTGCCCCGCGGGGAAACTTTGTATCTCGATTCATTGAATTCCGTCTTTGCGAATCAAGAAAAGGATAAGCGTCGTCGGGGAGGCCTGACGGACACGGTCTCCTATTGGGACGGCGACGGAGTTTCCGGTTCGCCCTCCATCAAGATCCGCCTCAGTGAACAGAAGGCTTACTTCTACAAAGGGGGACAACTCGTAGGTGTCTCGGGAGTCTCCACGGGACGTGAGGGATTTGAAACTCCGGCGGGCAGCTACCGAATCTTGCAAAAGAGCCCGAATCACCGGTCGAACCTTTATGGAGAAATCGTCGATCAATACGGCAACGTCATCAATGACGACGCCGACGTTCGCAAAGACCGTCCACCACCCGGTGGGAGATTTGTCGGTGCCCCCATGCCTTACTTCATGCGCTTGACCAATAGCGGTGTCGGCATGCATGAAGGATACCTTCCCGGGTTCGCCGCCTCCCATGGATGCATTCGCATGCCGGGGAACATGGCCTCGACCTTCTTCCAGAACGTGAGCATCGGCACGCCGGTCACGATTACCTACTGATCGAACTTGCCCGGGCCTTTGACTTTCCGGCCCTAACCGGGTAGTCTCTCCGCTCGCGAAAAGGCAGGGTAGCTCAGTGGTAGAGCAGAGGACTCATAAGCCTTTGGTCGGGAGTTCGACTCTCCCCCCTGCTATTTTCGAGGCCCGGTCCCCAGAAGCCCTCGAGAAATCGAAACCCGCGAATTCGCGCAATCCCCGGTTGCCAAACGCCTTTCTTGAATTAGCAATTTGCCACTCCAAACCAAGCCATTGAATGACAGACCTTTCCAAATACAGGAATATCGGGATTTTTGCCCACGTTGACGCCGGAAAAACGACGACCACCGAGCGTATCCTCAAACTGACCGGCAAAATTCACAAGCTTGGCGAGGTCCACGACGGTGCGGCCACGACCGACTTCATGGAGCAGGAACAGGAACGCGGAATCACGATCCAGTCTGCGGCCACGACGTGCTTCTGGAAAGATCACCGCTTCAACATCATTGATACGCCCGGACACGTCGACTTCACGATCGAGGTCTACCGCTCGTTGAAAGTCCTCGACGGCGGCGTTGGAGTTTTTTGTGGTTCCGGCGGGGTTGAGCCGCAGTCGGAAACCAACTGGCGCTACGCGAATGATTCCGAAGTCTCGCGCATCATCTACGTGAACAAGCTCGACCGCATCGGCGCGGATTTTTACCGCGTCGTTGATCAAGTCCGCGATATCCTTGGAGCGAATCCGCTCGTCATGGTCTTGCCGATCGGCATCGAAGACGAATTCACGGGAGTCGTTGACCTCCTCACGCGCAAGGCGTGGGTTTGGGACGATTCCGGAGACCCGGAGAAGTACGAGATCCAGGACGTGCCCGCCGACATGGTGGACAAGGTCGAGGAGTTCCGGACCCAGCTCATCGAGACGGCCATCGAGCAGGACGACGATGTCATGGAAAAGTATCTCGAAGGAGAGGAGCCGGACATCGAGACGATCAAGAAGTGCATCCGCAAGGGCACGATCGATCTTGCTTTCTTCCCAACCTATTGCGGATCATCCTTCAAGAACAAGGGGGTCCAGCTCGTCCTTGATGCCGTTGTCGATTTCCTTCCCAGCCCCACCGAAGTGAAGCCTCAGCCTGAAGTCGATCTCGAAGGGAACGAAACCGGCGAACTCGCCGTCGTCGACCCCGAGAAGCCACTTCGCTCTCTTGCTTTCAAGATCATGGACGACAAGTACGGCGCCCTG
>JBCDLR010000348.1:0-4031 GCA_038745205.1 Verrucomicrobiota bacterium | reverse complement strand
CGCCTTGAAGCCGAGAAGTCTCAAGCCGTCGTCGAGACCGCCGTGGAGCTCGATGACCCCATCCGCAACCAAGTCGACTCCGACTTGAAGAAAAAATACGGCGACCAACTCACTTTCGAATACAAAACCAATCCCGACCTCCTCGGCGGCATGCGCGTGAAGGTCGGAAGCGACGTCTGGGACGGATCCGTCAAAGCCCGCCTCGACCGCCTCTCCAACGCCCTTTCCTGAAAACCAAAAACTGAATCCCTGACAACTCAGCCATGAGCACCATCCTCCAGGAACTTGAAAATGAAATTGCCGGCCTCAAGACCGAGGTCTCCAAGTCCAACGTCGGCACCATCCGCGAAACCGGCGACGGTGTCGCGAAGGTCGAAGGCTTGAGCGATGTCATGCTCAACGAAATGATCGAATTCCCCGGCGGCCACTTCGGCCTCGCTCTCAACCTTGAGGAATCCGAAGTCGGTTGCATCCTCCTCAGCGGCGACACGGAGGTCAAGGAAGGTGACGAAGTCAAAACCACCGGCAAGCTCCTCCAGGTCCCGGTTGGCAAGGAACTCCTTGGACGTGTCGTCAACGCCCTCGGCCAGCCCCTCGACGGCAAGGGAGAGATCAAGTCTTCCGACAGCTACCCGGTGGAAAAAATCGCGCCCGGCATCATTCCCCGCGAGTCCGTCGGCGTCCCCGTGCAAACAGGGATCATGTCCATCGACGCCATGATCCCCATCGGCCGCGGTCAACGTGAGTTGATCATCGGGGACCGTTCGACCGGCAAGACGACCATTGCCATCGACACCATCATCTCCCAGGCGCAGCAGAACAAGGCTGCCGAAGAAGGGCAACTCAAGGACCACAAGCCACTCTATTCCATCTACGTCGCCATCGGCCAGAAGCGCGCGAACATCGCCCGGACCGTCGCCACCCTCGAAAAAGCGGGCGCCATGGACTACACGATCATCGTTTGCGCAGACGCCTCCGATTCGGCGACGAACCAGTACCTCGCCGCTTACGCCGGCGCCGCGATGGGAGAATGGTTCATGGACAACGGCATGGACGCCCTCATCGTCTATGACGACCTCTCCAAGCACGCCGTCGCCTACCGCCAGGTTTCGCTCGTCCTCCGCCGACCTTCCGGTCGTGAGGCCTACCCCGGCGACGTCTTTTACCTGCATAGCCGCCTCCTCGAACGTTCCGCCCGCTTGAATGACAAGAACGGTGGCGGGTCACTGACCGCCCTGCCGATCATCGAAACACAGGCAGGTGACGTCTCCGCCTACATCCCGACGAACGTCATCTCCATCACCGACGGCCAGATCTTCCTCGAGACCGACCTTTTCTACCAGGGCATCCGTCCTGCCATCTCCGTGGGTCTCTCCGTCTCGCGGGTCGGCTCCGCCGCCCAGACGAAAACGATCAAATCCGTTGCCGGCACAACCAAGCTCGACCTCGCCCAGTTCCGCGAACTCCAGGCCTTCGCCCAATTCGGGTCCGACCTCGACGAGAAGACAAAAGCGACCATCGAACGCGGCCAACGCATTGTGGAACTCTTCAAGCAAAACCAGTACTCACCGATCTCCATGGCCGAGGAGTCCATCTACCTCTTCGCCATGCAGAACGGCTACTTCGACGACGTCGAGGTCGATCGCGTGAAGGAATGCCAGACCGCCATGGGCGAATTCTTCAACACCCGCAAAGCCGAGCTTCTCCAGGAGATCATGAACAACCAGCCGGACCTGAAGAAAAAGGATCCGGAAATGATCGAGAAGGTGAAAGCCGCCATCGAGGACTTCAAGTCCGTCTGGAACAGCTGATAGCCCGCCTTCTGATTTCCGACCTCCGACCACTGAAACATGGCCAACCTCCGCGACATCCGGCGCCGAATCAAATCGGTCAAAAGCACCGCCCAAATCACCCGGGCGATGCAGCTCGTTGCCGCGTCGAAGATGAAGAAGGCGCAGGATCAGGCACTCGCCGGTCGTCGCTACGCCGAGGTCATGAACCGCGTTCTCGTGCACCTTAAGCACCACACCGAGGACGAAGAGCACCCTCTCATGACCGCGGGCGAGGGTGACAAGGAACTCACCATCGTCATCAGCACGGACAAGGGACTCTGCGGCGGCCTGAACACGAACCTTACCCGCGCCGTGCTCGAGGATGGAAGTGAAGACACTAGTTACGTCTCCATTGGCAACAAGGGGAAACAAGCCCTCTCCCGCCTGAAGAAGGACCTCGTCGCCGACTTCCAGGTCGCCGACCCCGCGCGCTTCATCGACGTGCGGCAGGTCGCCAAGTTCGCCACTTCCGAGTTTTCCGAAGGCAAGGTTTCGACCGTCAAGGTCGCCTTCACCAACTTCGTCAACACCCTCAGCCAGACGCCCTACCTTGCCACGCTCCTCCCCGTCTCGGGCATGAAGCTCACGCAAAAGCGCGGTTACGAGGGAGTCTCCGACGACGACAGCCTTGAGGAGGTCTACGAGGACCCCGCACCGTCCGGTTACCTCTTCGAACCCAGTGCCCGCGACGTCCTCGACCGGATGCTGCCTCACTACATCAACTACCAGCTCTATCAAATGGTCCTCGAAGCCCGCGCCTCCGAGCACAGTGCCCGGATGGTCGCGATGAAAAGCGCCACCGACAACGCGGACGGGCTCGTGAAGGATTTGACTCTCGAGTACAACAAGGTACGCCAGGCAGCCATCACCGCCGAACTTCTCGAGATCACGACCGCGATGAAAGCGCTTGAGTGATACCCCTGACCCTTTCCCAACCATCTGCTCCCTGATACTTCATCCCTGACAACTGTTATGAGTGACAACGGAAACATCGGAAAAATTGCCCAGATCATCGGGCCCGTCATCGACGCGGACTTCTCGGACGCCGAGAAGCTTCCAGCGATTTACAACGCGCTGGAAGTCGAGTACGAGCTCTACGGCAATACCACCAAACTGACTCTTGAAGTTCAGCAGCACCTTGGTGACGGCTGGGTGCGCGCAGTCGCGATGTCCACGACGGAAGGCCTCAAGCGCGGCATGAAGATCAAGGACAACGGCGCGCCCATTTCTGTCCCCGTCGGCAACGGTGTCCTCGGCCGCATCTTCAACGTCACGGGCGAGCCCGTCGACGAGAGGGGTCCGGTGAATTACGAGAAGACCTACCCCATTCACCGTGCCGCGCCTCCCCTCACCGAGCAGGAGACCTCTGCCTCGATCCTCGAAACGGGGATCAAGGTCATCGACCTCATCTGCCCGTTCACGAAGGGTGGTAAAGTCGGCGCCTTCGGGGGTGCAGGTGTCGGCAAAACGGTCGTCATCATGGAGCTCATCAACAACATCGCGAAGAACCACGGTGGTTACTCGATGTTCGCGGGTGTCGGCGAACGGACGCGTGAAGGAAACGACCTTTACTGGGAAATGAGCGAAGCTGGCGTCATTAACCAGGAGAAGCTCGAAGAGTCGAAGGTCGCCCTCGTCTACGGCCAGATGAACGAGCCTCCCGGCGCCCGTCTCCGCGTCGCCCTTTCCGCCCTTGCCATGGCCGAGTATTTCCGGGACGAGGAAAACCAGGACGTCCTTCTCTTCGTCGACAACGTCTTCCGCTTTTCCCAGGCCGGTTCCGAAGTCTCCGCCCTCCTCGGCCGGACGCCCTCGGCGGTTGGGTACCAGCCGACTCTTGCCGCGGAAATGGCACAGCTCCAGGAACGGATCACCTCAACCACAAAGGGATCGATTACTTCCTTCCAGGCCGTCTACGTCCCCGCGGATGACCTTACCGACCCGGCCCCGGCAAATACCTTTGCCCACCTTGACTCCACCGTCGTTCTCGAGCGTTCGCTCGCGGAACTCGGTATCTACCCCGCCGTCGATCCCCTCGCCTCGGTCTCAAAGGCCCTCGCCCCCGACGTCGTTGGCGACGAGCACTACGCAGTCGCCCGCGGCGGAGGGCATGCGCCTGCTCTATGGGGGGTCCGTCAAGCCGGGCAACGCGGCGGAGATCTTCGCCCTGCCCGACGTGGACGGCGGGCTGGTCGGCGG
>JBCDLR010000347.1:0-4045 GCA_038745205.1 Verrucomicrobiota bacterium | reverse complement strand
GCAGCTTGTTGTCACCCCGGCCCACATCGCCGGAAAAGAGGAGCCGGTAGTCCTGCTTGGACTCCTCGTCCTCGATCTCAAGGATCACCTGCGCCGAACCAAGGATGTGGCCGGCATCGATGAATCGCATGGACACTCCGCGGGCGATCGGGATGGCCCGGTCATAGCCGACGTTGACGAAGTTGCGCAGGCATTTCTCAGCGTCCGGTCCGGTATAGATCGGTTCAACGGGAGGCAGCCCCTCCTTCTTTCGCTTCTTGTTCAACCAGGACGAGTCCTGTTCCTGAATCTTCGCGGAGTCCGCCAGCATGATCTGGCAGAGATCCCGCGTGGCGAAGGTCGAGTAGATGTTTCCATCAAATCCCTGCTTGGTGAGGTTTGGCAGGTTCCCGCTATGATCGATATGGGCGTGGGAAAGGACCACACTGTCCACCTCCGCAGGATTGAAGCTGAAGTGCTTGTTCCTCTCGTAAGTGTCGTGCCTCCTCCCCTGATACAGTCCGCAATCGAGGAGAATCCGCTGGCCGTTCACTTCAAGGAGGTGTTGGGAACCCGTCGTGGTACCGGCAGCGCCGCAAAACTTGATCTTCATACGTCGTTCAGTCGGAGGGTAGGAGTTTGCCTCACCGTTATCCCGCCGAAAGCCTTCGTGCAACCGCCCTCATCAGCGCCGATCCCGCTTACGCTGCAGGATATTGCCGTATCGGTGACGCGTTTGACTGACCGTCTGCTCACGGAACCAGAATCGAAGTTCAAGACGGCCGTTCACCACCACCTCGTTCTCATCGACGGGGATCCCTGACTTCGCTGCTGCCGACAGCACCTCCCGCGTTGCTCCCCCGGGAATGCGAAGCATCGCAGGAAGAGGCGAGATCTGGGGCAAGGACGCGATGAAGTCCTTTTCCGGTTCCACGTTGATTGTACATTCGGAATGATGGCCGAGGATCTTGAGCTGATCCTTCAGCGCGGGATGGAGGCTGAGAACGAGCGGGACGCCTGTCGTCTTCGCGACCATGACCGTGGCAAGAATCGCGATATTCTCCGCGTCCTGCGCACCGAAACGGTATACCATCTTTTCCACAGGGTGGTAGCGGAGGACATTCAGCTCCCCTTTCAAACGAGTCGGGTCATGGCCCCGGAGAAAATACCGCTGGTGGGCCCAGGCGAAGTTCCAGCACATCGTCTGCGCCAACTGACGCTCGTCCTCGTCGCGCAACGCCCGTTTTGCCTGGTCAAGAAAACGGAGGGTTTCCGGATTCGGCCCCGCGCGTTGCACCTCTTCAGGCAGCCGCTTTTGGGAGAGCATCGAGAAGCCGTAGACATAATTTGGCCCCCCGGCCTTTGCTCCCGGACCGACCGCCGAAGCCTTCCAGCCGCCGAATGGTTGACGGCGCACGATGGCTCCCGTGATGGACCTGTTCACGTAGAGGTTTCCCGCTTCCACTGAATCCCGCCACAGGCGCACCTCACGTTCGTCGAGCGATTGAATTCCCGCAGTGAGACCGAAATCGGTGGCATTCTGCAATGCGATCCCCTCCCGCAAATTCTTCGCACGCATCAAGCCCAGGACCGGGCCAAAACATTCGGCCAGGTGAAAACTGCTGCCCCCAGCCACCCCGAGTTTGATCCCCGGCGACCATAGCCGGGGATTGTCCTGCGAAACACGCGGCTCAAGCAACCACTCCTCGCCTTCGCCAAGTTTCGTCAAGGCGTCCTTGAGGAGCCCATCCGGTTGTCGCACGAGGGGCGTTACCGTGTTCCCGGCTTCCCAGGCCGTGCCCACCCTCAGGCTGGCCACGGCGTCACGAAGCTGGCGGCGAAAGGAAGCGCTGTCGTAGACTTCCGCTTCGAGGATCGCCAGGCTTGCCGCAGAGCACTTCTGTCCGGAGTGTGAAAACGCTGAATGTGCCAAGGCACGAACCGCTTCGTCTCGATCCGCGTTTGCCGTCACAAGGATGGAATTTTTGCCGCTGGTCTCGGCGAGCAATCGGATCGTTGGCTTCCACCCCCTAAACATCTCCGCCGTCTCGAGACTTCCGGTGAGGACGACCGTATCGACATCGTTATGGGTGACGAGAGCCTTCCCCGCTTCCCCATCTTCACAGGGCACGAATTGCAGGACATCCTGCGGCACCCCGGCGTCCCAGAGATGACGGACCAGTTCCCAGGCGATGAATGGGGTCTCCGGCGCAGGCTTCAGAATGACACTATTCCCTGCCATGAGCGCCGCAAGGACTCCGCCCGCCGGAATCGCCAGCGGAAAATTCCAGGGAGGCACGACGACGGTGACGCCGCGACCGGTCGGCACGCAGTCCGTGATACCATGCTCCTTGTCAAAGGCGGTGGCGTAATAGCGCGCAAAGTCGACCGCCTCCGAAACCTCTGCGTCCGCTTCTGCAACTGACTTTCCGCCGTCCATCACGAGAGCCCCGATGAGATCCAGTCTTCCGTTCGCCAACCCATCCCCGCAGCGATTCAAGATCCTCTTTCGCTCCTCGACGCTCTTGCCGCCCCAGTTCTTCCAGGCCCTTGACGCCATATTGACCGCGTTCGCGACTTGCTTTGTGTCTGCGTGGGAAACCTGGTAGGGAACGACATCGGGCTGCGAAGGATCGAATCCATCCACCGGCTTCTCCGATTCCCACTCCTTCCCGTCTATGACCACGGGCACGATGACCGGCGGTCTCCGGCTCCAGTTGACGAGCGTCTCCGACAACGCTTTGCGACGGGCCGCGACCGTCCAATCCGTGTTCGGTTCGTTCTGAAATCCAGGGACCTGCTTGAAACGCACTTTCTTCGAGCCATTCTCCTCCCCGCTTCGGTTTGACCAACTCTGCAACTGCTCCTGAAGCTTGGTCGAAGCACGGAACGCCTCTGCATGCTTGTCCCACGCGCGCGCCTGCATCCGCATGGAGAAACTGTCGCGAAGGAAATTTCCATCCGTCGAGTTTTCGTCCAGCCTCCGAATGAGGTAGGCCAGCGCGTGGTGAAAATCCTCGCTCTTCACAATGGGCGCATACAGGACCAAACCGGCACCCGCCTCTTTCAAGACCCGGGCCTGGTGATTGGCCATACCCTCGAGCATTTCAAATTCGACAAAGGCTCCCGCCCCATTCAGTTCGCGGCAGATCATCGCGTAAGCGATATCGAAGAGGTTGTGACTTCCAATTCCGAGCCGGACGGAATCGACATTTTCCCGGCGTGTTCCGAAGGCCACCATCCGCTTGAAGTTGGCGTCGGTGGGAGGCTTGGTCGAGAAAGTCGCGAGCGGCCAACCTTCACTCTCGGCGACAACCTGTTCCATCGCGAGATTCGCCCCTTTGACGATGCGGAGTTTGACCGGCGCCCCTCCGGCCTTCCGCCGGACGTGCGCCCACTCGGTCAAGTCCCGCTGAAGCTTGTAGGCCTCCGGAAGGTAGGCCTGCAAAACAATCCCCGCCTCCAGTTCCGCAAACTCCGGCTCTTCAAGCACGCGGCGAAAGGCGTCGAGCGTGATGCCAACGTCCTCGTATTCCTCCATGTCCAGGTTGACGAACTTCCGTGTTACGCGCCCGTCGGGGTGCTGGACCGGATGCTTCTTCGCTTCCCGGTAAATCCGGCGCAAGCGTTCGCAAACAATATCCAGCGACTGCTCATATTCCATCATTTCAATTTGACTGCAGACCGAGGAAATCTTGACGGACACGTATTCAACATCCGGGAGCCCGAGCAAACCCACCACCGCGTCGAGTCGACGAGCGGCCTCTTCTTCGCCGAGAACCGCTTCTCCCAGCTGATTGATATTGACGCGGAAGCCCGCCACCTTTCTTGAGGCCACGTACTTGCCGAGATGCGGCTGCCGCTCCCGCAGAACCACGCGACGGGACTGTGAGCGCATCTTCCGCAGGACCGCCGGCATGACCATTCCTGGCGCGATCCACGACGCCAAGCGCCCCGCACGAAGCATCCAGCGGTCCCCGAATCCCGCGTATTCCGGTATTCCAAATTGACGGAGCAAGTGACGAAACTGAGACGCCTTCTTCCTCGAACTTCCGCTCCGAAAAAT
>JBCDLR010000346.1:0-4137 GCA_038745205.1 Verrucomicrobiota bacterium | reverse complement strand
TAAACCCGTCTTAAAGCGACTCTCCCACGAAAAGGAGGCTTCCCCACCCGGGAGCCTCCTTTTTTGCGTGGAACTACGGGGGATCCCTGATTTTCGGCCGCACCCAGCAGGAAAAGGCGTATCTTCATTCTACCCAATGATCCGAGCTATTTCGCTAGCCCTCTGTCTCGCGATCGCCCCGTCCCTCGCACAAGCAGTCTCGATCCGCGTCGTCACTCTCAATGTCGGCGGGGATTTCGTGGACAGTTGCGGCATCTGTTCGGCGGGCACCACCGATCACGACACCATCAAACAGATCCTCGCCCGCATCGACGCCGATGTCGTTTGCCTGCAGGAAATATTCGACGACGACCGCAATGGAAATCCCAGCGATCTCGACGACCTCGCTTCCGGTCCCGTTACCGGTTATCCAAACTACGGCTACCCCCACATCTACATCCCGTCACAGACCAGCCTTGACTTCAACCTTCAGAACGTCGTCCTGAGCAAGTATCCACTCTCATCGGCCATCGCCGTGGGTTCTCCGTCCGGCGCCAATGAAATCACACGCCGCTTCCCTGCCGTCACCGTCAACGTCCCGGGCACAAGCAACGATCCCGTCATTATTTCCTGCCACCTCAAGTCGGGATCCGGCACCACGAACAACTTCAGGCGCGGCGTCGAAATGCTCCGTTTGAACGAGTATCTCGACACGGCCGGTCTCGACGAAGACGACAACATCATCATCCTCGGCGATTTCAACCTCGACCTCGATCCCTTCTCCACGACTTACAACACCCTTCCCGGCAGCCTTCCCGGCACCTACAGCCTTGGAAATGACATCGATCTCCAGAACGTGGGCGTTCCTTACAGCGAGGATCCGGCAGACTACTTCAGTTCCCCTTCGATGAACCGGCTCGTCTGTCGCCAGCCCGTGAGCCTGTCGCCGGCGACCTTTCCCTCCACCTCCCGGGTGATTGACCACATCCTCATCAGCGACGCCCTTCTCAATCGCATCCACACCTGCGAAGTCTATGACAGCGCGGAAGACACCTCGAATTTGATCGGTCTCGCCAAGGCCGGAAGCCCGCTTGCCTCCGGGACCAGCCTCCTCGCGTCGGACCACTACGCCGTCTTTGGTGACTTCGAACTCGATTCCAACCTCGTGATCTCCGCCAGCGTGAGCCAGTCGAGCGTCGCGGAAGATGCTGCTGCCGGGACGGAAACGCTGACCATCCAACTCTCCTCTCCTCCGGGTAACGGCGAAACGGTGGTCGTCAGTATTGCAACGAGCGACTCCTCGGAAGCCGTCGTCGCCAATCCCACCCTTACCTTCACCACCGGGGCTTCCTCCCTGCAAACCAACATCGTCCCCCAGCGCGACGGCGTGCTCGACGGAACCCAGGCAGTCACCTTCACGGCGACCGCACTCAGCCACCAGGACGGGACCGCCATGATCGACATCACCGACTCGGACCTCTCCACCTACGTCTTTGATTCCACCACCGCCAAGATCACCGAGGACTTCGCCTTCTTCAGCGGCGAAGCCGACCCAGCCGGATGGAGCGTTCTCGGAGGCGGCTCCTGGTCCAACCAGAGCGATGGAAGCACGTTCGTGGAGAATCGATACTCGTTTGGAGACACCGCCGGGGAACGGGCGGCCGGATTGATCACCACCTCCTCCGCCACCACATTTTCGGCCGCATTCCTGAACAATTCCGGAAACCCCATCACCGCCCTCGACATATCCTACGCCGCGGAACAATGGCGGTCCTCCCTCGGAGGCACCATCGACACGTGGGCTGTTTCGATTTCCATCAATGGAGGAACGCCCACTCCCATTTCTCCGGAGTTGGACTTCTCCGCCAACACCGCCTTACCCACCGGCGCCGTCAGTGGCGGGAATCCGCAAGCTCGCTCCGCCATGCTGACCCAACTGAATATTGCCCACGGCGCGACATTCACGCTTCATTTCACCGCCACGCGAGGCACCGGGGCCAGTCTCGGAACCGACGACGTCTTCGTGAACGAAATCCACTACGACAATGATGGCATCGACCAGGACGAATTCGTGGAAATTGTCACGACTCCGGGCTTCACCAGACAGACCTCTGACATCGACCTCGTTCTTTACAATGGGTTCAATGGCGAGGTCGACGAAACCCACACCTTGGACTCCTTCACCCTCGAAACGACCCTTCCTTCGGGATACAGGATCTACCGCAAGGACATTGCCGGTATCCAGAACGGGTCCCCGGACGGATTCGCCCTCGTCGACAATTCCGGCCCCGTTCCCGTTGTTCTCCGCTTCCTAAGCTACGAGGGCTCCTTCACCGGCACCGAGGAGCCCGCCGACAACCTGACCTCCGTCGACATTGGCGTGAGCCAACCGCCTTCTTCTCCTGTCGGTCAGCGGAGCATCGGCCTCACCGGCAGCGGCGATGAAGCTTCCGATTTCACCTGGATCCGGTTTGCCGGCGCCTTCACCGCAGGAGCTGTCAATGAAGGCCAGACGTTTCTCAACCCCGTCAATCCACAGGGGATCGCCATCGACGATGTCAGTGTCTGTATTCTCCCTGACAATGACTTCGACGGCATTCCCGACTCGATTGATCCCGATGACGACAACGACACCTTGCCGGACATCGACGAGATCGCGCTTGGAACGAATCCGTTTCTCGTCGACTCTGACAACAATGGCACCGACGATCCTGACGAAGACTCCGACTCCGACGGCTATACCGACGGAGAGGAAATACTCATTCTCCTCACCGATCCACTTGATCCGAATTCCCTCTTCGTGGTCATCATGACCCCCGATGGGGCGAACCCCGGCCAGTTCCTCATTCAATTCTCGACCGTCAATGGTCGGACTTATCAACTCCAGCGGTCCAGCAGCCTCACCGGCTGGACCACGATCCAGACCCTCGTCGGAGATGGAACCTCGCTCACGCTCCCCGCTCCTCCGGCGACCGGAGACAGCCGCGCCTTCTTCCGCATTCTGGTCAGTCTCTAGCACCGGCACCGAAATCCCCGGAAATACTGGCAAAAGGTGAGTCTCGTCGGTAATCTCGTCAAAAAGTTGTCCCATGCCTGCCATCTTCGTTTCCAAATCGATCCAGATCGATGCGCCCGTCGAGAAAGTCCATGCCTGCGTGCGCGATTTCAAGCAGTGGCCAACGTGGTCGCCCTGGCTCATATCCGAACCAGCCTGCGAGCCTGAATTCGACGCCGACGGGAACGGCTACAGCTGGGACGGCCAGATTATCGGCTCCGGGAAGATGCGGATCACCGGAGAAGACACGCCGAATTCCATCCTCTCCGACCTTTCGTTTTTCAAACCTTTCAAATCCGAGGCCAAGGTCAGATTCACCTTCAGGGAAAACGGGGATAAAACCGATGTGACTTGGGCCATGAACAGCTCCCTTCCCTTCTTCATGTTCTTCCTGAAGAAGATGATGGTCGCCTTTATCGGCAACGACTACCAACGCGGGCTTGCCATGCTCAAGGACTATCTCGAAAAGGGATCCGTCCCGTCCAAACTGGAGTTCCTTGGCGAGTCTTCGACCAACGCCACAGACTTCGTGGGGATCTCCACCGTTTGCTCCACGAGCGAGATCGGACCGGCCATGAAGAAAGACATGAGCGTTCTCCACGAATGGGTCCAATCATCAGGCACGAATCCTGCCGGCCCGCCGTTTTCACTCTACACGAAATGGGATCTCATCAAGGAAATCGCCCATTACACCATCGCATTTCCCGTCGCCTCCATACCGGATACCCTTCCGGAGCGCTTCCTGTCCGGCCACCGGCCAGCGTGCAAGGCCTACAAGGTCAGGCATACCGGCCCCTACCACCACCTTGGCAACGCCTGGTCCTCGGGATACGGCCACGCCCGGGCGAAGGTTTTCTCCCAGGACCGGAAGGAAACCCCCTTCGAGACCTACGATAACGATCCCACCGAGGTGTCAGAATCCGACATCCTCACGACGGTACACTTTCCATCGAGGTAACTTGAGGAATAGTCACCCTGCCCCGTTTTTCTCACGCAAATGGATTACGATTACGACCTGCTGGTCCTCGGCGGCGGGAGCGCAGGATACGCTGCCGCTCGCACTGGACATGAACTCGGATTGAAAACCGCCGTCGTGGACGGTG
>JBCDLR010000345.1:0-4163 GCA_038745205.1 Verrucomicrobiota bacterium | reverse complement strand
TTTCAACAAGCGCCAGGTGGCGGATTTTCAGCAGTGAAAGCATGGATTGCCCGGTTGTGATGGACTATGGGCTGCGTAAGTCTCTTTGCAATGCCGACCGACGACCGCGACATGACGCTCACCTTTCTTGGCACCGGGACCTCGGTCGGGGTGCCGGTGATCGGGTGCGATTGTGGGACATGCCGGTCGGAAGATCCGCGGGACAAGCGGACGCGTTCGTCGATTCACCTCTCGACGCCCGAAGTCAGCCTCATCGTCGATACAGGTCCTGACCTGCGGGCGCAGTGTCTCCGCGAGGGCATCTCTGAACTCGATGCCGTGCTTTACACCCATGCGCACATGGATCATGTGACGGGGTTCGACGACCTCCGGCGTTTTTCTGCCGGAGCCGATGAAACGATCGATATCTTTGCGAGGCCAGCGACGATGGAGTCTTTGGTCCGAATGTTCAGTTTCGCTTTCGACGGCCAGAATCGCTATCCGGGTTATATCAAGCCGGAGAAGTTCCTGATTGATGGGCCATTCCAAGTCGGCGAGATGCGAGTCACACCCATCGAGGTGCAGCACGGCAAGGTGGACACGGTGGGCTTCCTTTTCGAGAGGGGTGGAAGGAAACGGTTGGCCTACTTCCCGGACTGCAAAGCATTTGGAGACGGGGGGCTTGAGCAGTTTGTAGCCGTGGAAGTCCTTGTCGTCGATGCCCTTCGACATAGTCCTCACCCGACACACATGAACTTCGAGGAAGCGCTGGCGGTGGTGGATGCCGTGAGGCCGCGACGAACCTATTTCACACACATCGCCGACCAGGTGATGCATGCCCGCGACGAACCTTTGCTTCCCAAGGGGGTATCCATCGCCTACGATGGGCTTCAATTTGCGGTCTGATGCGCACAAGATTTCTCCATTCATTCGTGCCGGTCCTCGCTGGTATCCTTGGTTTTTCATCGTCGGCCTTTGGCGGGGCGATTCCGAATTCAGAGTTGGCGAAGCTGACAGCGGTTGTCTACAACACGAAGAGCGGTGCCTCCAAGCAGTGGGCGGAGGAGTATGCGAAGCTGCGGGGAATTCCGTCGGACCACATCATTGGATTGAGGTGTTCGATGTTGGAGCGGATCTCGCGGGCGGAATACGAGCAGAACATCGCCAGGCCGCTGCGGGCGAAGTTTGCAGAGAAGGGCTGGTGGAAAATGGGCGCGGCCCCTGGTGGTCAGATGATGGCCACGGAGAACAAGATTCGTGTCATGGCCCTCATGTTCGGAGTTCCTCTGCGCATCGAAGCCTCCCCGGGGCCCGTTGATCCGAAGACGAACAAACCGACAAAGCTCTCCGTGCAGGCGACCGATGCGGCGAGCGTGGAGAGCGAGTTGTCCGTCCTTGGCATCCCCGGCTACGAAACCAAGGCGGTGGGGAGGAATGCCTACTACCAGCAGAACGAAAACATCCGCGACGTCAAGATGCCGATGTTCATGGTCGTGTCGCGGATTGATGGTCCGGGAGAGACGGCGAAGCGATTGATCGAGGATGCGGTCGCGGTGGAGCGGGAAGGTTTGTTTGGACGTGCTTACGTCGATCTGGCCCGCCTTGAACTGACCAAGGGGGATGCCTATAAGCTCGGCGACACCTGGTTGCGCAACGTCGCCAAGGTTTTCCAGATCACGGGAGTTCCCGTCCATGTTGATGGGCAGCCGGAGCGCTATCCTCCGTTTTATCCTTTCGGCGAAGACGTCATTTTCTACTTCGGGTGGTATACCCAGTATCCGGACGGGCCTTTCAAGCATGGGGATTTCAAATTCCGCAAGGGCGCGGTTGCCAGCCACCTCCACTCGTTCAGCGCGCCAAACGTGCGTCGGGCTGAATCGAGCTGGTGCGGGCAACTCCTCGATCGCGGCGCCTGCGCCACGCTTGGCAATGTTTTCGAACCTTTCCTCACAATGACAACCAACTACGATGTCTTCGTCGTGCGCCTCATGGAGGGCTACACGTTCGCCGAAGCCGCATGGATGGCGACGCCGGGAACGTCATGGATGAACACGATGATCGGTGATCCGCTGTATCAACCGTTTGCCACTGATCTCAAACTGGGAAGCGCCGGCAATGAAGCCTTCAAGGCCATGAGGGTCGCGGCGATCAATGCGAACAACGATTTAGCGGCGCTTCGTTCCAAAGTAGAGGAAGTAAATGACTCGCTCAAGAGCCCGGTTCTCCACGAGGCACTGGGATTGGAGGACAGGGAGCTGGTGCGCAACGAGGCCGCCCTCGCCCACCTACGCAGAGCGAGCGAACTCTACGCGGAAAAGAGCGACCAGCTTCGCATGCGTCTCCATGAGGTATCGATTCTCCGCGGGGAGAGCAAGAAGGACGAGGCCCTCAAGCTCCTCCGCGCCCTCGAGGCCGAATACGCGGGTGTGCCTGAAGTGGGTGCGGTCAAGGCATGGATCAACCAACTCGATCCGCCGCCGCCGCCCATGCCGAAAGGGCAGTGATGGTCAGAGTCGAGCGGCGATACAGATCCAGAGCAGTGTTACGGCGGAGAGGAATCCAAGCCCGAGTGCCGGCCACCACCTCGAGAGCCTTTTCAGTTTTCCTCGTCTGAGTCCAACCCGGAGGGCGAGAAAAACCAGCACCGGGACCAGGTAGAGAAAGGCAGAGAGCAGGGCGAGCGGCTGCGAAGTCTTTGCAAGTTGATGAAAGGGGAGCTCGCTTGAAAACGCGGCCAGCAAAAGACTTCCCCAAACGTTCAAGAGGATTTCTCTGGCGTGACCGCCTCGGCTCATCGAGTCCGCTCACCCTCCACGATCGCACGAAACCGCGCGTAGTCTTCGTCGCGACTGCGACTGGGAATGACATACTGGTAAAGCGGCCAGTGCGAGAGTTCCTCCCGGGCATTATTGAGCCTCGTCTGAAGTTGAGCCTCGTTCTCCGAACCGCGGCCTTCGAGGCGGGCGAGAACTTCTTCTTCGGGCAGGTAGATGAACAAATCCGTCCGGCACTTGGCAATAAACGGATCGGGGTGATTTCGGATCTGAGCCGCTCCCTGCACGTCGATGTCCATGACAACATCGATACCCGCCTCGAGTTTTTCCCGTACCCATCCTAACAAAGTTCCATAATAATTGCCGTGGACGACCGCGTGCTCAAGGAATTCGCCGGCGTCCGCCTTGGCCCGGAAATCCTCCACGCTGAGGAAGAAGTAGGCGGTACCATTCTGCTCTCCTTCCCTTGGCTCGCGCGTCGTGCACGAAATGGAGTGGACCACTTGCGGATCATCCACGCACAGTCTTTCACAAAGAGTGGTCTTGCCCGCGCCGGAAGGACCGGAGACGACGACGAGAATACCTGGGGAGGATACGGGCATGAGAAAACTTAACGGGGAATTCGAATTCCGAACCTTGGATCTCGAAGTCAGGATCTCTTCTTCTTAAAAGTGAGAATATTTTCTCTTTCGTGACGCACTTGAGCGAATCTTGTTGAAATTCTGAAAATTTCGATAAGACTCAGCAAATATGATCGCCCTCGCCGCTCTAGCATCCGCTGCCGTTCTGCAATTCACGCCGGGTCACGCCGGTCATCCGACCTCCATTTCCACCCTCGCTGGAAAAGAGTACAACGGAGTCGAGATCCTCAAAGTGGACCCGGACGGTCTCACGTTTCGTCATGATCGTGGAATGGCGAAAGTCGCCTTCAGGGACATGCCCTTTGATCTTCGCGATCGCTATTCCTATGACCCACAAGTCGCGAACGAGTTTGTTCGCGATCACACCGTCCGAAATCGCCAGGCGACTTCCCGTCGCTATATCACCCAAAAGCGGAATACTCGCGTGCAGAGGGTGAACCGCGTCCCCTACGGAATCGTCCGCGATCCGGTGACCGGATTGATCGGGGCCGCCACCAATCCCGCAACTCCCTTTTATCAGAGTCCCTACTCGAATCTCAGTATCGCCGACCAACTTCGTGTGAACCATTTCAGCAAGCATACCCAGCGTGTGTATGGCGGAGCGACGGTTAAGAGCAACAACTTTGGCCCGCGCTACCTCCCGTATGTGCGCAATCCGTATCCACGGCAGATTGGAACTTTTGGAGTCGGTCCCAGTGGCGGATCGATCATTCCCCCGGCGCGCAGCGGTTTCAGCACGGCGGGCGCCATAGCCCCCTCGCTCGCCCCG
>JBCDLR010000344.1:0-4215 GCA_038745205.1 Verrucomicrobiota bacterium | reverse complement strand
GTCAGCGCCACCTGCAAAGCTCCAATAGCCCAGGGCGCCGGGCAGCCCCGGCGACGCCACGGGTGCATCGGGGGCGAGGGTGTCGGCGCCGTTTGTGCCGGCAAGAGCAATGCGACAGCGGGAAAGCAGTGGTCTCATGGGATGAGGTTTACCCGGCAATCACCACCGCAGGCAACAGATTCTTTTCTCGATAGACCTTCGATCGAACCTTTTACGCCAGAATATCCTTCGCCACTTTCCCGTGCACATCAGTAAGTCGAAAATCCCGGCCCGCGTAGCGGTAGGTGAGATTTTCGTGATCAAGTCCGAGAAGGTGCAGAATCGTGGCGTGCCAGTCATGAATGTGCATCTTGTTCTCGACCGCTTCATAGCCGTATTCGTCGGTGGCTCCATAGCTGAACCCACCCTTCACGCCGCCTCCCGCCATCCAACTTGTGTAGCCTTTCGCGTTGTGGTCGCGTCCGTCGCCGTTCTGACCGTGCGGAGTGCGACCGAACTCTCCCGACCAGAGAACGAGCGTGTCCTTGAGCATGTCGCGGCGCTTCAAGTCCATCAACAAGCCGGCGATCGGCTTGTCAGTCTCGCCGCAGTTCTTGGCCAACTGCGCACGAAGATTTCCGTGCGTGTCCCAGCCGGGGCTGTGACCGAGTTCGATGAAACGGACCCCGGCTTCAGCGAAACGGCGGGCCATGAGGCACTTGCGGCCAAACTCTTCGGTAGCCGCTTCGCCAATTCCGTAGAGCGCCTTCGTCTCCTCAGATTCGCGGTCGATATCAACGACGTCGGGCACGGCGTCCTGCATGCGGAAGGCGAGTTCGAAAGACTCGATGACGCCCTCGACGCCAGGCTGATGCGCCTCCCTCGCCAGTTTCTCCTCGTTCAGCGACTGGATGAAATCTAGCTGCATCCGCTGGCGTTCGCGGCTCAGTCCGTCCGCGTTGGCGATGTTCTGTACTCCGGAAGTCGGCGTCTGCAGACTGGCCCGACGCCCGCGGCGCGCTCCACCCGCGGCGGAAGCATCGGCTCCTTTGGCGACGCCGATGCCCGTTCCACGGTTCTCGGGCGGCAGGAAGCCGTTGCCGAGAATCTGGCTATTTCCCTTCCCCGGATCAAGCCAGACGTAGCCGGGCAGGTTCTCACTTTCCGAGCCCAGGCCATAGAGCGACCAGACGCCAAGGGACGGACGTTGAAACTGGGATTTCCCGGTGTGCATTTGCAACTGTGCCCGCGTATGGTCGGGAACGTCGGTATGCATGGAGCGCAGAAGGCAGAGGTCATCGGCCATGGTTGCGACGTGCGGGAACAATTCGGAAATCCAAAGCCCGCTTTCCCCCCGTTTTTTGAATTCGAACGGTGATCCCATCAAAGTCTGGCCCCGAAGCTTTCCGTATTTGCCCGCCTTCCCGTTGTCCTTATTGAGTTGTGGCTTGTAGTCGAAAGTGTCCACGTGCGAGGGACCGCCGGGCATTGTCAGCATAATGACGCGCTTGGCCCGCGCGGCAAAATGGGGCTCTTTCGGACGGAGTCCCTTGGCCGCCTGCGACTCGCGGGTGGCGAGAGCGGCGAAGGCAAGCCAGGAAATTCCGCACGTGGTGGATTTGAGAGCCTGGCGGCGGGAGTAATGATTCGGTTCCATCGTGGATGATCGGATTTCTGGTTATTGGAGATAGCGGAACTCGGCGCTGCAGAGCAAGCCCTGACAGAACAACTTCAGGAATTCCCGCTCGGCTCCCCGGGAGTTGTTGACGAATTCACGGTGAAATTGCAGTGCGGCGTTGTATTCGCCTCGCGTCGGCGCGCGCCCGAAGGCTCGTTGAAAGGCATGGTGAATTTGGTCGCTGGGTTGCCTTGAGTGCTCGATGAGGAGTTCGGCAAAGTGGCCGGATTGCTCGAGAATGAACGGACTGTTCATGAGAAAGAGCGATTGCTCGGGCCCGTTGGATGTGTCCCGCGATCCGGTCACGAGTTCAGGATCGGCGCCGTCGAAGGTCTTGATCATCTCCGGCATCGCATCGCGGACCGGGGGCAAATAGACGGAGCGATATGGCGGAAAGTTGTAATGCACGTTCGGGCTGCCTTTGCGACCGAGCTCCACCATGCTGTGTTCCGCCACCGGTGAGCGAAAGGGGCGGTCGAACAAGAGCTGGTTCGTCGTCGCGAGAATGGAATCACGAAAGGCCTCGGCATCGAGACGCCGCGGCGCGGCACGCCAGAGGAACTTGTTGTCGGGATCTTTCGCGTAGTTGCCGGAATCGAAATCGGAGCCCGCGAGATAGGTCCTGGTCAGGACGAGCGATCTGACGAGTTTCTTGAGCGACCAGCCTTCTTCCATGAATTGGATGGCAAGGTGATCGAGCAATTCCGGATGGGACGGCGCCTGACCGGTCGTTCCGAAATTGTCCACGGAGGCGACAAGGCCTCGACCGAAGAGCTTCTCCCAGACCCGGTTGACGTAGATTCGCGCTGTCAGCGGATTACGGTTTGAGGCAATCCACCTGGCCATTTCCAACCGCCCGCTCGATCCCTTTGCGATGGCCGGAGCAGACCGGTCCAGCACTTGCAGGAATCCGCGGGACACGACCTGGGCAGGGCTGTCGACTTCGCCCCGGACGAGGATGGCCGTGTCGGCGACGTCTTCTTTTTCCGTCATTCCCATCGCATAGGCCTTGACCGAACCGGCACCCGTGATCGACCCCAGTTTCTCTTCCAATTGACTCTGTCTGGCGCGTATCCGTTTCGCACTGCTGCGCTGCTGAGTATCCTGCGTTCCCGGCTCGGCCTGCATCATCTCCCGCTTTTTCGCCGCGTGGCTTCGAAGCGCCAGCCGGACTTCGGCGAGTTCCTCCTCCATCGCCGCGATGTCCTCACCTGAGTAAGTTTCCCCGGATTCTTCGGCAAGGGGCAGCTGAATGAGGTTCCCTTGGTTGAAGCGCCCGCCGATCCCGTCCGTCCCGTAGTGGGTGTTTGAACTGAGGAAAACTCCCGCCAACGCGTAGTAGTCCTGGGTGGGAATGGGATCCGTCTTGTGATCGTGACAGCGAGCACAGGAAACGGTCAATCCTAGGAAGGCGGTCGATGTCGCATCAATTTGCTCATCCACCATGTCCATAATGAACTGACGCCGATTGGTCTCCCGCAGATTCTTCGGACCGAGGGCAAGGAAGCCGGTCGCGATGAGGTTCTCCTGCCAGTCTTCATCAGATTTGATCGAGAGGAGGTCGCCCGCGATCTGCTCCATGATGAAGCGGTCGATCGGTTTGTCTTCGTTGACCGAATCGATGACGTAATCGCGGTAGCGCCAGGCGTTCGTGTAGGTCTGGTTCGCGCCCTTGCCGTTGGATTCGGCGTAGCGGGCGAGATCGAGCCAATGTTTGCCCCACCGTTCTCCGAATTGCTGGCTTTCAAGAAGGCGATCGATCGTCGATTCGATAGCTTTGACCGGATTCTCCTCCCAAGTGCGATGGAAATGTTCGGCAAACTCGACCGTGGGCGGCATGCCGATCAAGTCGAACGAAAGCCGTCGCAAAATGGAGCGTGCGTCACCAGGCTTCGAAGGCTGAAGTCCTTCTTTCTGCAAACGTTCGAAAACAAAGCGATCGACGTCCGTTCTCGACCACGCAGGCTCATCGACGATCGGTGGGGTTTGGCGCACCGGTGGTTGGAATGACCAGAATTTCTTCCCTTCCTCGATATCGATTTCCGTCGTGACTTCCTTTTCGCCCTCGCGCGGATCCGGCGCACCCATTTCAATCCACGTCCTGAAGTCTACGATGACGTCGTTGGGCAACTTGCTCTTCGGCGGCATTTCGTAGTCCGGTTCCGCATGAGAGACCGCGAGCCATAGCCAACTTTCCTCCAGGTTCCCTGAGACCACCGCAGGACCCGTGTTCCCGCCCTGCCGAAGTCCCACACGACTGTCCAGCGAAAGCCCTCCCTTGCTCTGACCCGCCTCTTTGGAATGACACTCGTAGCAGGAATCAATCAACACAGGTCGAATCCTGCTTTCGAAAAACTCAATTTGGTCTTGCGACATCTCAGCCTGCAAGAAGGCCGCCGAGGTCGCCAGAAAAGTCAGAGCTGTTGCTTGGAATCGCATCGGTCGCAATGGAACTGAAATCAGAAATTGGAACAGCCCAAGATACACCGAGTTTCTTCAAGGGAAGGCTTTCACCCCTAAAAAACAAGGGGCGACGTAATGTTCGCGTCATGTATTCC
>JBCDLR010000343.1:0-4216 GCA_038745205.1 Verrucomicrobiota bacterium | reverse complement strand
GGGAAGGCCCGGCACCGTTCGGCGAGAAGCAGAATGACGACCATCCCGACATCCACACGGTTTGGACCGTCAACAATCTCTACCTGCGGAGAAAGTTCAGCCTCTCCATGGAGGACATCGAAAAGATCAATCAGTTCGCCTTTATCGTCCGCACCAACGTGAACGCCACGATTTCCATCAACGGTCGCTACGCCATCGAATTGAAAAACTCTATCTATGGCCGCTACGCGTTCGTCGAGATGCCCAATCATGCGACGAAGAAGCTCGTCGAGGGCGAAAACGTGATCGCCGTCCACCTGGGATCAAAGAAGGAAAACCCATTTTTCGATCTTGGGATCGGCCTCGTTCCCTAGGCAACGGTGAGCCCAAGAGCGACACGGGCCGAATTAGTTCGATTGACTTAAATTCCAAGTCATTGATATTAACCGGTGTCCGGACAACATCGCCGGTGGACGGAAATCCCGGGGATGGTGACGACAACGTCATGAAAGAATGCTGCCTCTGCCGGCGTTTTTTTGAATATTCGGACCCGGTAATTCGTCGGAAAAGAGAGTCATGAAGCCATTCACCGCCCACTTCCTTTTCGCTTCCCTGCTTATTGGCCTTCCCACCGTCGCCTCGGCGCAGGGCAACTACCAGCGTGACTACGAGCAGGCGGAATTCTACGAAGACTACTATCCGAACCACGTCGAGAAGCGCGGCCCCATCCGCGACTTTTTCCGAGACGTCGCGGGAGAAGTTCGACACCAGCGAGATCACTTCTGGGACGACATGCGGGACCTGAAGCACGACGTCCGTCGCGCCTTCCGCAACGAGACGCCCAAGGAAAGGAATGCGCGCGAAGCCGCGCAAATGCGGGAAGCCGAGCAGCGTTTTGCCAACCGGTTCGGCTACCAGGAAAACACTTATCAGCCATCCCCGAATCCGCGACCAACGACTCAGGGCTCGATTCCGGCCACGCCGGGCCGTCGCGTCTCCACCGACGTCCCGATGGACGGACGCTTCTTTGAGCACGAACCTCCGGCCGTTCCGAACCGGCCCGTGACAACCCGTCCAACCACGCCTTCGCCCAACACGAACGGTTCCGTCAATATTGTACGCCCCACCCCTTCCGTGGGGGCCGATGTCCCGGCCCAGGGCAACACGGCGGCAGCCAACACCTCAAGCCAGGGGGCAGCCAACACCTCCCGGACTCCAACGACAGGTCGCCAGCAGTCGACACCCCCGCGGACAGGAACAACGACCTCCGATCCCGAGAAGGAAGTGTCCAAGCCGAAGGATCCGGCGCCGAAGAAAGAAGCCGCTTCGCCGAAGAAGGAAAATGTCGCGGACCAGTACCCGTTCGCGACGAAAACCAAGCGCGACGGCATCGTCCTCAGCCCCTTTGCTCCCCACGACGAACTCGACGTCACGGGCATGAAATCCGGTGATTTCGCCATGGACCCTGGAAACGGCCGCATCTTCCGCGTCCCCTGAGGGTTCCATCTGGCGAAACGACTTGAGTTCCTGGCCTTTTCGGGCAATTCTCAACCTCGGATTCGCGGATGAACCGTCCCCTTCTCACTACTCTCGCGGCAACGCTTCTGCTCACGGCGGCAGGCGTGGCTACTGAGGATACCCAGCCGCCAACAATCGATGTCTCCTCCATTGTTCCGGCGCTGGGGGAAGAAGCCGCGGGGAGCACGGTGGTTGTTTCCGGCACGGCGGCAGATACGGCAGATTCGGGGACGGCGGGCGTGGCGCGCGTCTACTATCGCCTTCAGGGTAGCCGCCGTTGGAGACGCGCCATCCTTACGGCCCAAGACGCCGCCTCCACCACCTTCATCTTTTCCTTCAAAATCAAAAAGGGGGAAAACAAGCGCTTCTATGTCCGGGCGTTTGACCTCTGCGACAACGAGTCGGACTCCATCGGGCGGCGCGTCTTCCGTCCCAGGGTGCAACGACGCGAACCTGCGCTAAGCACCACCACGACGACAGACGGCACCACCGCAACCTCGACTTCTTCCAGCAATTCCACCGCCTCGGCCCAGGGAAGTGTGTCCTCCTCCGAATCGCCATCCGCCATCGCCCCCAATGAAGACGCGGATTTTTCCAATGCCGAGATCCCGACCGCATCGCCCGTCGACGGCGCGGATCAGCTCGTCCTCAGCCCTTACTCCCCGCGCGTCCAGCTCGACGTCTCTGGCTTCGACTCCGGGGACGTCGCCATCGATCCCCGAAACGGCAACCCGTTCCTCGTCCCGTGATGAAACGTCCGTTCGCCATCCTCCTCAGTATCGCCGCCCTTACCGGATCGGCCCTCGCCCGCATCGACGATTCGCCGCCGGTCATCGACCCCACGGTCATCACCCCTGCTCTCGGCACCGACATCACGACTTCGCGCGTCACCGTCTCCGGGACCGTCACCGACGAAGGCGGGGCGGAAACCAATACCAGTCGCTTCGGCGTGCGCCGCGTTTTCTGGCGACCGGAAGGATCGACCAAATGGAGGCGCGCCCTTCTCACCGCGCAGGACGCCGCCACCACGACCTTTGTCTTCTCCTTCTCGCTCAAGAGCGGGAAGGCGCGGCGCATCCACATTCGGGCCTTCGATATCTGCGGAAACGAATCCGACACCATCACCCGAAAATTCTTCCGTCCCCGCCCGGACCGAGACAACGATGGTCTCGACAACGAAGTCGAAACCAATACCGGCACCTTTGTCGATGCGAACGATACCGGCACCAATCCCCGCGTCCGTGACACCGATGGCGACGGCTTCAGCGATGGCACCGAAGTCCGGCTCGGCTCCGACCCCACGGATGCATCGAGCACACCTTGACCGTGACTACCCTTTCTTCGGGACGCCCTGAACCGATTTTGCCGTGAGCAATCGCCGACGTCCTACCCGCACCCGACGCTGGGCCGCCCTTTCGGGATTGCTGGTTATTACCTTTGCTGCCGGCATTGCCATTTCTCACAGCTTCCGCTCTCCCGTGGATGAAATGACCGTTCCGCTGAATGGTGCCGCCACCTCCTCCAGCACGGAGGAATCCACAGCGAGACCACCGCGACTTTCCGCCCCCGCAGTCGAGACCACCGCGGGATTGCAAATGCCCCCGGCCAATGAAGCGGCACTGACCTTCGAGCGCCTCGCCTTTCTCGACCCCGACGCCGCGGCGCGCGCCGTCGCCGGTCTCGATGAAAGCGTCGAGCGCGATGAGAAACTGATGATCCTTCTGGAGACTTGGGTCGACACCAGTCCGGTTACCGCCGCCGACTGGTCCGCGGAACTCCCGGTCGGCAGCTTCCGCTCCGAAGCCCTCGCCCGGGTTGCCAACCTCTGGGCCCACGACGACCGGGACGAAGCCCGCCGTTGGCTCGAAGCCCAGCAGCCGCCCGCCCACTTCCTCCCCGCCTGGGGAGCCTTTGCCATGGTGTGGGCGTCCGACGAACCGGAGAAAGCCATCGATTGGACCCGGGAGATCCCCGACCCTGCCGCACGCGAACGCGCCGAGGCCGGCGTCGCCCGGCAACTCGCCACCACCAATCCGCAGATGGCCCGGGAGTGGCTGTCCTCGATCACCACTCCCGCCGACTTCGATCGCCTCGCCACCCATTTTGTCACCGCGTGGGCCGCGGAGGACCCCGACGCCACAGCGGACTGGCTGAAGACAGGACTCATCCTGAACAACGAGGAGTTCCGGAGGAAAGCCGCCCTCCTCCTCGCGGTGCACTGGACGGCCACGGACCCGACCGCGGCTGGAAACTGGATCAATCAACTCGAAGACGGCTCCCTTCGCGAAAACGCCAAGTATGCTTTTGCCCAATCCCTTGCGGCCGAAGAACCCGAGATCGCGCTGGCCTGGGCCGACTCGCTGGAAGACCAAGAAGACCGCCGGGACACCGTCCTGACCATCTACGAAGACTGGCTCGACGCCGATCCGAATGCCTTCAAGACCGGCCTCGTGGAACGTTGGGCCGACTACGCGGAAGACCCCGCGATGCGGCAGGACATCTACGAAATCCTCTACCAGAGCGACGAAGATTTCCGGAAGGAGGTCTTCAGCCTCCTCGAAGGGTTCATTTACCCAGATCCGGAAGAGGCCGCCGCAGCGGAGGACGCGCCCAACGCATGATTTCCCCGGCGATCGAAGGAAATTCCTTTTCAAACCTCGCTCCAGCGTCAAAAATTCGCGGGTGAACCCGATGAGAATTATCCTTCCTCTCACGCTTG
>JBCDLR010000342.1:0-4235 GCA_038745205.1 Verrucomicrobiota bacterium | reverse complement strand
CCGACGGGTTGCAGTTCGACCTTGGACTCGGCGAAGTTGGGTCCTGTGATATGGGGTTGGTAGGAACCCGGCGGGTCGTCGTCCGTAGGGAAGCGCGTGGACAACGGAAAGGGCCCCAACTCCTCGGTGAAGTCCTCGTTGAAGAACCGGATCACTCCATCGAGGAAGGGAGAAACGACGAGGAATCGGCTGTTGAATGAATCGTAGTAGATGTAATTGGACCAATCCGTAATCTCGCTTCCGCCGATGAAAAACTTGATGCGGGGGATGTCCCCTCCCGTGATGAGATTGGGCGGAATCGGTATTTCCGACCCGACGATCAAGCCGGTCGTATTCAACTCGGTAGCCGGCTTCAGCTCGAGATCGAGTTGATAAACGATACTTCCGCCCTGCACGATTGAATCTGCCGCCATGTTCGCCGAACCCGTTCGGGAGCCGACGCGGACGTCGGCCGCGTTTTCCGTGATAAAACCGCTAATTCCGCTGCTGACCGTCCAGGACAGGAGTCCGGTCGGCATGGATTGGATGTGGCCGCCGTGGGCGGCCGTCCGCGCCTCTGGAACCACGACAGTCTCCCAGACAGGGGCCTGACCAGCCACATCGACCCTTGCCAGGAAGGGCTCATTGCGAGAGCCGGTCGATGGATTCAAGGTCTGCCCGTCCACCACCAGAGGCCCATCGCGGAGAATCCCGGTCACGTAGAGGTCATTGCCGACGTCAATCGCCAAATCAAAGCCCACAATATCGGCAGAGTTGGGATCCAGTCCCTGACCAAGGTTCGGCGCTGCTCTCGCCCAGGTCCAATTGCTGTTGGCATCCGCCTTGGCAAGAAAGAGATTCCTTTTGGAAAAATTCGTGAGCGAAAACTGGCCGCTGTTCCCCGGTGAAAAATCCAGCCGGGCACCGCTGGTCAACCCTCCACCGATGTCTTGGTTGCGGCGGTGGAAGTTCCCCAGCACATACAGCTGACTCTGCGAATCACTGACGATGGCTTCAATTCGCGGTGAAGTCGTACGGGAGGCACTGTTGCCATCGACCCGCAGGAAACCCGAGCGATTGCCGCTCGACGCAAAGTGTCGAGTCAAGAAGGCGCTGCCCGGGCTCGCGGCGGTCGCGCCGTTCATGATACCTGACCAATTACCGCCGGCGACGACTCGGTCGGCCGGGTCCACGATTATCTCCGCGATGCGGGTTTCACTGTTGAGGTCCTCCGTCATCATTTCCATCCATCCCCAGTTCCAGGAACTTGGATCGGACCGGTCCGAGACCGGCCCTGTCTCGAATTTCAAAATAAAGGAGTTCTTCTCCAAATCCCCGTCGAGACGGCTGCTCAACTTGATGCTGCCCCCTGTCGGCGGGTCCATGTAGATGGCCCAGTCGGGATGAGACGAATCGCTGGTGATGAGACCGTGGAAGAAGCCCTTCAGATAGAGATTTCCCTCTGAATCGATGGCGAGCGATTTGCCCGCGTAGTCGTCCGACCCGCTTCGGATGCGGAGTTCTCCAAGTGCCTGGGCGGTGCTTGCCGTCAGTTCCGTTTCACGAATGACAACATAGTTGAGCTTGTTGTTGTCTCCCCGGTCTCCTTCCAGGATATAAATGGTTGGGGTGCTCGCCGGCACGACTTCCAAAAAACGGGTTCGGGTGTATTTTGTACCTGATTGCGGATTTTCGATAAAGTACATCTCCACGCCGCTGTTCTGATTCGAGGTGTCGCTGGCGTAGACGTGATAACTTGAGTCCGTGTCGTTGGGATCAAAGCTCCGCGTTTCAATTTCATACCAACCGGCCTCAATGTCATTGGTGGTTCGCCACCATTGGTCTTCCGTGTGAATGAATTCATCCAGAGGATCATCCGCACCATCGTCACTTCCTTCGTCGGTGCGGTCATCCTGCCAACCGTAGCCCCTGCCCGCATCCCATTTTTGACCCCTGTCTTCGATCCAGCCGCTCAAATCGGGGATATTTCCGTCGTCATCCACAAAGTTGAACTTGTGCAGCTCGTCCCCGCCTTCGAGACGCTCATGGCGAAGAGTGTACTCAAACTTGCGCGCCCACTGCCAGACGCCGTCGGGACTGAGCATGGCAACAAAGAGTTCGTTGCCCATGGTGAACCCAGCGTCCGTGTTCAGGTGTCCCACCTCGTCGTCCGGCAGCGTCTGTATTTCCGCCGTCAACTGAGATCCGCCAAAGGAGGCGGTTTGAGAAAAGTATCCGGCAATGAAGACGTTGTTGTCCTTGTCCACCGCGATGCCGGTCCCCACATCATCCCCGCCGCCCCCGGCGCGCCGAGCCCACTCCAGACTGCCATTGGCTCCGTATTTCGCGACAAAGACATCCTTCCCCCCCGCCGTGTTGAGCGATTGTTGATTGACCTGCTCAACCGAATCGTCCTCTCCATCCCCGACCGTGTCTTCGAAGCGGGTCAGGTTCAAGGCGGATGACTCAAAGGTGCCGACGACATACGTGCTGCCACCACTGTCGACAAAGGTGTCGAGAACGCGATCGTTGCCGGGGCCATCAATGCGGGACGAAGCCACGGCGGGAGTTCGGTCTTCGAATGCCAGCACCAGTCCGGCCGGAAGCAAAGTGGACAGGGTGAAAAGAAGAATGGTTTTCATCGGAGAAATCAGGGAGAGGGATTGAGAGCCGGGATGGCGTTGGCGCGGGTGAGCCTGAAATCACCGGAGGTCGTGAGCGGCTCCTGGTGCATGCCGGTGATCGTCTCCCGGTAGGTGCCGGTCACGGTGTCCCCACGCGTCGGCGAGTTGTCGCCGGGGTCGGTGAAGGTGAGCTCAATCGCTCGCGTGATTTGCCAGAGTTCCTCCAGATCGGCAGAGAGCGGGACGATAATCGATTCGCCGGGACGGGCGAAGTCGTTGGTCGACGCCCAGCCGGGATTGAGATCGCGAAGAATCTCCGGGGTGGCGTCGGCAAACTGCGCGGCGAACTGCGTGACCAGGTCCTCGGAAAGCGGTGCCGTGCCGGCTTCCCAGGCTTCGATCTCGGCCTGACGCGCAGGATTATTGGCAAGCGAAACGATGGACTCTACCGAAACGGTGTTTTGCCCGAGCAATTCCTTGTCGAAGGTCGGGGTTAGGCCGTCGTGGTCGGGGTGATATTTGTGCCGGTAGGGGTGGCTGGGCGCGAATTTACCGATGACGATCGAGCCGCTGAGCACGCTGCCGGCAGACCCGAAGGAACCGAAGAGCGGCAGGTCGTTGCCGGGAAAGTCGTAGACGATGGAGCTGACACGGTATCCGACCGGACTGCCATCACGAAGACGCGCCCCCTTGAAGGAAGGAATGAGCAGGTCGTCGGTCAACAGCACATATTCGCCGGGGATCTCCGCGGTCGTCACGGTTCCGGGCGTGCCGTCCTTCCACATCATGATAACGGATTTCAAAAGCTTCACCTGACCGCCGACGTCGACGTGAAGGATGAGGCGGAAGTTGAATTCCGCTGGCGTGTCCTTGAGTTCGCTGCCGGTGGAGGCGACTTCGGTCACTTTGTTCAGCGAGACGTTGCCGACCCAGAGTCCGGCAAACCCGCCGCTGGCCAGCGCGCTCAGCTGGATCGAGGCGGAGACGGGGAGCCGCACGCGGGTTCCGAGGCCGCTTACTTCGAGGAACCCGTCGACCGGCCCGGTCAGTCCGCTGCGGTCGAGGCCGACCTTGATGAAGGTCGATGCTTCGGAGCCGAGAGGCTTGCTCGTGGTGAAACTCGTGAACGGCTGCCATTCGGCTGACCCGTCAGGCAGGGTAATCTCGCGAAGAAGGGGGAGGCCACCGGGATTGGAAATCGTCACCTTGCCGGGAAAAGCACCGACATTGCGCACTATCAGGCGCCCCTCGCGGCGACCAGTGCCAAAATTGATCGCATCGCCCCCGGGCACCGCTTCCACCTTCAGGCTGCCTTCGAAGGTCGTCGATTCATCGGCGAAGATCCAATAGGCCGTCCCGGCGGTGATGCGGTCAGCGGCGTTGAGTTCGATCCAGGTGCCGGTGGGCGTTAGGCGGAACTTCTTCTGATCCACGAGCGAGGGTTCGTTGAAAAAGAAGACCGCGGGCGAACCGCCACCGAGAATGGGATCGACGGGAAAACCCACGAGATTGAACGACTTCGGACGCCATTTGAGCGGCTTGCGTGCGACCTTCCCGGTGACGGCAAGCGTGGCGGCCGCGGTCGTTTTGATCAGGTAAGGCCGACAAGGCTGGACCGCGAAGAGGTCGGTG
>JBCDLR010000341.1:0-4247 GCA_038745205.1 Verrucomicrobiota bacterium | reverse complement strand
TGCGGAAGGCGGCCGAGGCGCTGAAGGAAGCACGAAAAGCGCTCGCCAACTTTGAACAGACCATTCCCGAAATCATGGTCATGCAGGAGTTGGAGAAACCCAAGCCGGCCTATCTTCTTGAGCGCGGAAGTTATTCCGCGCGTGGCGAAACCGTCTCAGCCGGCATTCCCGAGGCCCTGCAACTGGAAGGCTTCGGCCCGTCTAAAGACCGTCGCGAACTCGCCGAGTGGTTGGTACAAAGCCCACTCACCGCCCGCGTTGCGGTAAATCGTCATTGGCAGATCCTCTTTGGAGAAGGCCTCGTCCGGACCCCCGAGGACTTCGGGAGTCAGGGCGCGGCGCCGACTCATCCCGAATTGCTCGAGTGGCTGGCGGCGGACTTCGTGGCGAACGGCTGGAACGTCAAACGACTCGTACGCCTGCTCGTCACTTCCGCCACCTACCGTCAGGATTCGGCGCTGGACAGCGACGCCCTGAATCGTGATCCCGAGAACCTTCTCCTGGCCCGCTCCCATCGCTTCCGTCTGCCGGCGGAGATGATCCGTGACCAGGCGCTCGCCACCAGCGGTCTTCTTGTTCGTGACATGGGCGGCGCGCCCGTCAAACCGATGGAACTCGCCGAGTCTTTCAAACCCTCCGCGCCGGACTCCAAGGAAGACCGTTTCCGCCGTAGCCTCTACACCTATTGGCGGCGCACCGGACCCGCACCGGTCATGATGGCGCTCGATGCCGCCAAGCGAGATGTTTGCTCCGCCAAGCGAGAGCGCACATCCACACCACTTCAGGCCCTTGTCCTTCTCAATGATCCCCTCATGCTCGCTTGCGCCCGCGAAATCGCGGCCGATGCGCTCCGGAATAATGGCTATTCTCCCCGGGCCCTCCAGCAAGCGATTCGGTCAATCTTTCAGGAACTCACTGCGCGGACGCCGGACGAGGAAGAGTTGGAAATCCTTACCGGTCTTTTTGTCTCCCAAAAAGAGAGGTTCACCGGCAATCCCGACGCAGCGGCGCTCGCCATCTCCGCGGACGGCTCCACTCCACCCGGCGACGTTCCCCATACCGAACTCGCGGCCCTAACACTGGTGACCAACGCCATCCTGAATTTCGACGAAACTGTCATGCGACGATGAAATCCAAGAATCCACCCTCGCTTTGCACCGGCCAGGAACTTGCCCTTTCCCGGCGAGAATGGCTCACCCGCTCGTCACTGGGCCTTGGTACGATGGCACTCGGCCAACTCGCCAGTTCCCCTGCCGCCGAAGCGGCCACCCATCTTGCCCCCAAAGCCAAACGCATCATCTACCTGTTCCAGTCCGGGGCACCTTCCCAAATCGATCTTTTCGATCACAAGCCGCTCCTTGCCGAACGCGAGGGCGAACAACTTCCTGAGTCCGTTCGCGGCGGGCAACGCCTTACCGGCATGTCGGCCAACCAGTCGTCCATCCCGCTTGTAGGCTCTCCTTGGCCCTTTCGACGGCACGGCCAGAGCGGACTCTCGATGAGCGATCTCCTGCCGTACACATCGGGAATTGCCGATGACATCGCGGTTGTGAAATCCATGCACACGGAGGCGATCAATCACGGACCGGGCGTGACAATGATGCAGACCGGGTCGCAGATTCCCGGGCGTCCCAGCTTCGGCGCCTGGCTTCAATACGGCCTTGGCTCAGAAAGCGAGAACCTCCCCGCCTTTGTCGTTCTCGTCACCAAGGAAAAGGGCGGTCAGCCTCTCGTCTCCCGACTTTGGGGCAGCGGCTTCCTCCCCTCGAAATACCAGGGTGCCCGCTTTCGCTCCGGCAAAGACCCGGTTCTTTACCTGAACAATCCCTCAGGCATCGACCGCACGTCGAGGGAGTCCATGATCGAAAGCCTGCAGGACCTACACCGCCATTCGCTCGAAAAGCACTTCGACCCCATGGTCGAAACCCGCATCGCGCAGTATGAGATGGCCTTCCGCATGCAGATGTCGATCCCCGAAGTCACCGACCTTTCGAAGGAGCCTGCTTCCGTCGTCGATTCTTACGGTCCGGACGCCCGCAAACCAGGGACGTTCGCCGCGAATTGCCTCCTTGCTCGACGCCTCGCCGAAAAGGGAGTTCGCTTCATCCAGCTCTACCACCCCGGCTGGGACCACCATGGAAACATCCCCAGCGGTGTCCCTCGTCAGTGCAAGGAAACCGACCAACCTTCCGCAGCGCTCATTCGGGATTTGAAGCAACGTGGCCTCCTTGAAGATACCCTGGTCATCTGGGGCGGTGAATTCGGACGCACCAACTACTGCCAGGGCAAGTTTACCAAAAAAAGCTTCGGCAGGGACCATCATCCACGATGCTTCTCCATCTGGATGGCGGGCGGCGGGATCAAACCCGGAACGAGCTTTGGTGAAACCGATGACTACGGCTACAACGTCGCCAAGGATCCAGTTCACGTCCACGATCTCCATGCCACCTTGTTGCACTTGCTGGGGATCCACCACGAGAAACTCACCTTCAAATACCAAGGTCGTCATTTCCGGCTCACGGATGTCCACGGACACGTCGTCCAGCCGATCCTGGCATAGGGCGGAATTCTCAGATCCGAAGTCAAAAGGCGCCGACCTGAAGACAAGCTTCCAGTTCGTCGGGTCCACAGGATCAGACCCAGCTCACCCGTCGGGGCCATTCCGGCCGGGACGGCCGCATTCCCTTTTCGCAAGGTTGCGGAGTCACGTGGAGGTATAAAAGCCTCTCCGCCTGCGTCATTTTGTCCGGATCCATTGAAAGCATCTCTCATGTATTGAGTCATATTGGCACCTATTGACGAGCACTTGATCTACTTAACTCTATAACTATCAGCATATTAAGACAAAAGGCGTCTTTGGAACAATTCATGCGCCTACTAAAGCTGAAATCAAAAATTCCTGCCATGAATCTCAACAAAACTACCCACAAACTTCAAGAAGCACTCCAAGCCGCCCAAGGCTTGGCACACACTTACGGTCACACCGAACTCAAACCCGTTCATGTCCTCGAAGCCATCCTCGAGCAGGACGGCGGCATCGCCCTGCCGCTCCTTGAGAAAGCCGGCGCAGACACCGCAGCCGTTCTTGAGGACACAAAAGCTCTTGCGGCCCGGGAACCGAAGGTTCAAGGCGGGGCGACACAGGTTTATCTCAGCGCCGAGCTTCGCGACGTCTTCACGAGAGCGGAAAGTCAACGCGAGAAACTCAAGGACGACTATCTGAGTGTTGAACATGTCCTCCTTGCCCTCGTCGATTCCAAGACACCGGTGGGCGAGCTCTTCTCCAAGTCTGGACTCGGCAGGAAGGGTCTGCTCGATGCCCTCACCAATGTTCGCGGCGTTCAGCGCGTCACTGACCAGGATCCGGAGGGCAAGTACCAGGCACTGGAGAAATATGGGACCGATCTCACGGCGCTCGCCCGCCAGGGGAAAATCGATCCTGTCATCGGCCGCGACGAGGAAATTCGCCGCATCATGCAGGTTCTCTCACGCCGTACGAAGAACAATCCGGTGCTCATCGGAGAACCCGGCACCGGCAAGACCGCCATCGTCGAAGGCCTTGCCCGGCGCATTGTCAGCGGTGACGTCCCCGACTCGCTCCGCGGCAAACGCATCGTGGCACTCGACCTCGGCGGCATGATCGCCGGCGCCAAATACCGCGGCGAATTCGAGGACCGCCTGAAAGCGTTCCTGAAGGAAGTTACCGCCAGCGATGGCGAAATTGTCCTCTTTATCGACGAGTTGCACACCATCGTGGGCGCCGGGGCGAGCGAAGGTGCGGTCGATGCCGCGAACCTCTTGAAGCCACAACTTGCCCGCGGCGAACTTCGCACCATCGGCGCAACGACCCTCGACGAGTACCGCAAGCATGTTGAGAAGGACGCCGCTCTTGAGCGCCGGTTCCAGCCCGTTATGGTCAACGAACCGAATCTCGAAGACACCATCGCCATCCTGCGTGGACTGAAGGACCGTTATGAAGTTCATCATGGCGTTCGCATTAAAGACAGTGCGCTCGTCTCCGCGGCTGCCCTCTCCGACCGCTACATCAGTGACCGCTTCCTTCCGGACAAGGCCGTCGACCTCGTCGACGAAGCCGCATCGCGCCTGAAAATCGAACTAGATTCCCTCCCGACCGAGATTGATCAGATCGAGCGGCAAATCATGCAGCTTGAAATGGAGCGGCAGGCCCTTGCCAAGGAGAAAGATGCAGCCAGCCGCGAACGCCTCGTCGGCGTCGAAAAGGAAAT
>JBCDLR010000340.1:0-4257 GCA_038745205.1 Verrucomicrobiota bacterium | reverse complement strand
CTACATGGACGAGATTTACGGCTACCTTCCGCCCACGGCGAACCCGCCGTCGAAGAAGCCTCTCATGACCATGCTCAAGCAGGCACGGGCCTTTGGTTTGGGGGTTTTGCTCGCGACCCAGAACCCGGTCGATCTCGACTACAAGGCCCTTTCCAATATCGGCACCTGGTTCCTCGGCCGCCTGCAAACCGAACGCGACAAGGCGCGGGTTCTCGACGGACTCGAGGGGGTGGCCGCCAGCAACGATTCCGGCTTTGATCGCCGGGAACTCGAGCAGCTCCTCGCCGGCCTCGGCAGCCGCGTCTTCCTTCTCAACAACGTGCACGATGAGGCCCCCGTCACCTTCCACGTCCGCTGGGTCATGAGTTACCTGCGCGGACCCATGACCCGCGGCCAGATCCGCAAGCTCATGGAACCCAAGCGCGCCGCACTCAAGGAACGCGCCAACGCCGTCGATTCCGCCGGCGAGGGCGGTCCCGCGAGGGCTGAACCGGAGCGGGAAAAGACGACGCGCCCCGTCGTCCCGAGGTCGATCGAGCAGTATTTCTTCCCCATAACCGATCCCCGCGCCGACGCCGAACTGGTCTACAAGCCCGCCATCGTGCGCGCGGCCTCGGTCTATATCTCCAGCTCGAAGATGGGTATCGACGGCAGCGTCAATCTGCTGCACATCAAGAAAATCGAACCCGGGGGCAACCTCGGCCCGATCAAGGTCAAGCCAAGGGAATCGAAGCTTGAAGGCACCTCTCCCGCCCCCATCGAACCCTGCATCTTCGCCGACCTCCCCGCCGAGGCAATGCAGACGGAGAACTACAAGACCTGGGCCAAGCAATTCGAGGATTACATCTACCGCGAAGGCGGCATCGAGTTGCTGCACTGCCCGGCCCTCGACCTCTATTCACAACCCGGCGAAACCGAAGGCGCGTTTCGCGGTCGCCTCGCCGCCAAGGCCCGTGAGGAACGCGACCTCCGCATCGTCGAATTGAAGGAGAAGGCGGAGAAGGACGCGAAGAAACTGGAAACCCGTCTCGACAAGGCCGTCGACGCCGTGCGCGTGCAACGTGCGCAAGCCAAGGAAGCAAGCATGAGCAACTGGATGACGATGGGGAGCACCATTTTAGGTTCATTGTTAGGGCGAGGACGCCTCACCGCGACCAAGGTCCGCACGAGCGCGACCCGCATGAGCCGCAGCAGCAAGGAAGCGCAGGACGTGCGCATCGCCGAAGAAAAGGTCCGCGAGATCGAGGACGAGATCGACCAGCTCCGTGACGAACTCGACAACGCCATCGACGAAATCCGCCTCGAATTCCGCCCCGAGCAGGAGGCCCTCAAGAAGGTGAAGGCGAAGCCCTACAAGAAAAACATCTCCCTGCGCGCCTGCGGCCTCGGCTGGTTGCCCTACTACCGCGTGGACGACTTGACCATCGAGCCCGCCTGGGCGGGGTAAAATCCATCGGGAAGACTTGGCAAAACCGCCCGGAAGTGCCTAAATAGGGAATGGAAAAGGCACGGTTTTTCCCCGGTCGGTCGTTTGTCGTCCTCTTGGTTCTCGCGGCCATTCCACCCGCCTTCGCGGTCCAACTCAAGGATTTCGTCCTCGACCAGCAGGAGTGGTCCATGACGACCGAGGCGTTTGAAAAGGAATTCGAGGATCAGGGATTCGAATGGACATCCTCCGCGAAGAATGTCGCCCGGCATCCCGGACGTACCCACTTCCTCAACAAGAAGACGGAAGAGATGGAAGAGCGCCGCCCGAAAATTGGAGAAGTTGAGGTCGGTGAAACCCTCATCAAGTTCGTCGATGGCGAAGTCAATCGCGTCGAAGTCTATGCCTACAACCGTGGAGACGACGGGGACATCCGCGAGCACCAGTTCGAAGAAAAGGTGGAGATGTACACCAAGCTCATTTCCAAACTCACGGGCGCCCGGCCCCAGGAGAGAAACACCGCGCGCGAGAAAGGCCTCATGTGGAGCGGCAAGACCGCCATGTATCTCCTCGAATACAGCGCCACCCGCGCCTCCCGAGGATCACACTACCGCGCCGAATACGTGAAGCTTTCCATCGCACCCAAGCGGACAGGCCTCGCCAGCATCGGACGCCAGACAGTGAAGAAGGCCGTTGATCGTTCCTCCCTCCGGAAAAACGTGCAGGAAAAGGACAACGGAGACGTCGTGATCCCGAATGTCCCGATGGTGGACCAGGGTGCGAAAGGCTACTGCGCCGTCGCCGCCTCCTGCCGCGTCCTCCAGTATTACGGTCTCGACGTTACCCAGCACGAATTGGCCCAAACCGCGAACACCACCGCCTACGGCGGCACGAATCCGGATGAGATGATGGACGCCCTGAAGAAAATCTCCGGGAAATACGGGGTGCGCGTGAGCACAATCGACGAAGTGGAACCGCGCGACCTCATACGCATCATCAAGGATTACAACCGGACCGCAAAAAAGGTCGGTGCCATGACCGTGCGCGAACCCAGTGAGTATTACTTGAGCTACGGAATTTTCGGCGAGTTTGACTCGGAAGCCCTCTCCACCTCACGCTCGTCCTCGACCAGCTACAAGCGCTTCAAGTCCGAGATCAGGGAGCACGTCGACCAGGGCATCCCGCTGCTCTGGTCCCTCATGCTTGGCGTCATTCCTGAAAAGAACATTCCCCAGCTTGCGGGCGGTCACCTCCGGCTCATCATCGGCTACAATGAGGAAACCGACGAAATCATCTTCTCCGATTCCTGGGGCGCCGGCCATGAAGAAAAACGCATGAGCACCGCCGATGCCTACGCGGCCACGACGAGCCTTCGCATGATCAAGCCCGGACGCTGAACCGCTTTCCACCCCATGCCAGCATGCCCATCAGGGGCACTTCGCCCGCGCTCGTGCCCGCGCCTTCATGCGCGAGTAGGACCGGTAGGAAAGTCGGCGCCGGTTGTGGATGGTCGAGACATAGGTTCTCGATCCCCCGTACTTCGTCATGTGCGGCTTCTGCACGCCCGAGGTCATCCGCACCTTCACCGGCTGCCCGTGCGCGGGACCATGGGAATGGCCGTGGCCATGAGTGTGCGCGTGACCGCTCACCGGGTGACAAGAACTGCAAAGCAAACCGGCAAGAACAAGACCAAGGATATTCAAGGGCACTTTCATGAAGGCAGCATACCACCGGTCGTCGCCAACGCGACGTCGATTCTCTCAAGGAGAAGCCTTGAATAACGTTATCGCTCCTCCCGTCAAACACCGGGAGTTCCGTCATCGCCCGTGGTGGATCACGATCCTTTCACGGCGTATCCAAGACGCCACGCTCGATACCGTCCTTCGCCCGGCGGAGGCGGATACTCTTTCCAAAAACCCGCCAAACCCGTTCCAAGTCCATGAACCCTGAAACCCTCCAATCCTTCTTCGGCTGGTGCACCGTCATCAACGTTGGCATCCTCGTCTTCTGGACCGTCGCTCTCGTCTCCGCACGCAGTTGGGTCTACCGGTTCCACGGCAAGCTGTTCCGTCTCAGCGAAGAAAAGCTCAGCGCCATCCACTACACCCTCCTCGGCGGCTTCAAGATGGCCATCATCCTCTTCACTCTCGTCCCCTGGATTGCGTTGAAGTTGATATCATAGCACAGGCACCCCGCCTGTGGCCGACGGCGGTCCGACGAACGAATTGGATAAGACGACCGTCGCTATCTCGATCCCGGCACTTTTCTCCTTCCTCTACAGGTAAGATGTCTGTGCTACTGATCTCGCCGCCGCCCAACCAACCCACGGACAGGAGTGTCCGTGCTACACGCCCCGCAACGCGCGTCGGTCGCATCCGACTTGCACGACCAACCGCACCTGCTACGTTCCTGAACCATGCCCATCCTCACAGGAGATGATCTGATTGAGGCGGGGTGGCAAAGCGGACCGGAGATCGGAGAAGCATTGAAGGTGGCGAGTGAGTATGAGGCACGCGGCATCACCGACCGCAAATACCTGTTGAAGCTGGTGGCGAAACAGGTCCCGATGTCCGACCCGAAGGTCAGCCTTCGTGCCGCCGACGACCACGCCCCGCTCACCGAAGCCATTGCAGCGACCTGCGACGCCGACGCCAAAAACATCGGCGCCGTCCGCCGTCACATGGAGGAACTCCTCCGCACTCCCGTCATCGAACGCGGTTCCATCATGCCCGACGCCTGTCCCGCGGGCAGCGCTCTCGGGACGATCCCCGTCGGCGGCGCCATCGCCGTGAAGAACGCCATCATTCCGAACGCGCACAGCGCCGACATCT
>JBCDLR010000339.1:0-4272 GCA_038745205.1 Verrucomicrobiota bacterium | reverse complement strand
GGCGGCTTCACGATGAGTCTTGCGCTGGATTCCTCCGGGGGCGAAACCGGAATGAAAAGCGCGATGGCGAGAAAAGCCGAAGGCACGAGGATCGGGGCGACGAGCCATTGCCACTTCCAGTGCAGTCCATCGCGGGTCTCGAGCGGGAGATCGGGCCAGGGACCGTGACCGCTGCGCGCGGTGGTGAGGGCATTGCGCAACTTCATGCGCGCGTCGAGCATGACGAAGCCTTCCTCGGTGGTGCGGAAGCGTGGCCGCACGAAGAGCCATGCAGACACCGCGAGAAGCAGGAGCAGGGCGCCACCAATCGAGCCCGCGAGGACAGGATCAATCGTGACCCAACGGCTTCGCAGGAAAAAGAGCACGCAAAACCCGACGAGCCCCGCGCCGATGGCCAGGGGCGTGAACGCCTCCAGCCACCATCCGGCATTCACCTTCCGCACGGCCCTTTTCGCGAGATTCGTCCATGCCTCCTCTGCATCGCGTTGGTGCATGCTTCAATCTTCACCAATCGGTCAAAAATGGAAAGGATTTCACGCGTTGAACGTTCTCTCTCTGACAGGGTCTCAACTCCGTGATCCCCCATTGCAACCAGTCCCGCCGCCATTACATTAGCGGGCCAGCGTTCCTACCTAACCTTTCGAAGCGTGATTCAAGCCCGTGCCTTCCTTGTTTCTACCTTCGCGTTCTTCTGCGGTCTCACCGCAGCCGTCGCGCAGGAATCCAGTGACTCCGCCGCTCCCGCCGAGGGGGACGATTCCGGCCAGGGCGCCGTCGATGCCCTGAGTTTCGGCGACATCCTCCGCGACACCGGTTTCCTCGCCATCCCGCTCGTCATCCTTTCGGTCATCGCCGTTTTCCTCATCATTTTCTACTTCGCGACCATCCATCGCGGAGCGGTGGTGAGCAATCGCTTCATGAACCAGGCCGACCAACTCATCCGCGCACAGGACTACCAGGGCCTGCTCGCCGTTTGCAACCGGCACAACGAATCCATTTCACGCATCACGGCCAAGACGCTCGATTTCGCCACAAAGAACCCGACCGCGAGCTTTGACGAGGTGCGGGAAGTCACGGAATCCGAAGGCGCCCGCCAAGCGGGCATCCTTCACCAGCGCATTCAATACCTCGCCGACATCGGAGCCGTCGCCCCCATGGTGGGCCTGCTCGGCACCGTCATCGGCATGATCAAGTCCTTCCGCGTCATCTCCGTCGAGGCCTCCATCGGCGCAAAGCAAATGGGGCTCGCAAGCGGAGTCTCCGAAGCCCTTCTCACGACCGCGGGCGGACTGGCCATCGGCATTCCCGCCCTTATCGTTTACTCCGTCTTCCGGGGCAAGGTACAGGGTCTCGTCGCCGAGATGGAAGCGGCCTCGACGCACATCATGGCCCTCCTTGGTTCTCAGTACAAACGAGCAGCCAAGGCCGCCCGCAGCGCACAGGCCGCCCGTCGCCGCAGTGAACTCCAGGGCGTCTAGAACTTCCCGTCGATGCGATTCCGGAATTACATCCAGTCCTCGCCGGCCGCGATGCAACTCGCGCCGATGATCGACATCGTCTTCCTGCTGCTCATCTTTTTCATCGTCACCTGGAGCTACGCACGGTTTGAAACGGAACTCGACGTGAGTGTCCCGGCCGCAGCCGAGGGCGAGGATCCGAAGCGGTCCATCGGCGAAATCATCGTCAATGTGCGGGAGGACGGGACGATCGTTGTTGAGGGCCGCGTCGAAACCGAAGAATCACTCTTCAACCGCCTGAGTGCCATCGTCGAACGATTCAAGGACCAGGCGGTGATTCTCCGTGGTGATAAACGCGTACCCTATGACCATATTGTGAGAACCTTGAACGTTTGCAAGGAGGCCGGCATCTGGAACATTGCCTTTGCCACGACACGGCCCGAGCAGGCGGAAGCTCCCTGAAAGGACGTATCGAATTGCGGCGACCGCCATGAAGTTACCTACCGCCATCGTGACGGCCCTTGCGGCGACTCTACTCGCCGCACAGCCGGGCCATGCACAGGCAACTCCCCGGAAGGCCATTCCCATCGCGCCGCCCGGAGAACCCACGAATGTCCCCGACGTCGGCGACCGGCCTCTCACTTCAAATGCGGAGCAGGATCTCTTCAACTACGCGTCGCTCGTTTACGAGAAAGGCTATCACGATCTCGCCATCGAGCAGTTTGCGAAGTATCTGAAACAACACCCCGGCGGCACTAACGCGGAAGCGGCCTGGTTCCGGCTCGGCGAGTCCCACCTCAAACAACGAAAGCACGAGGAAGCCAAGGACTGCTATCTCGAGGTCGTGAAAAAGTTCAAACGCGGTCCCTACGTCCCGCCGTCGTCCTACCGGCTGGCTTCGCTTTACTACAACGAGAATGCGTGGTCGACCGCAGAACCGTTCTTCGCGCTCGCGCACACGACGACGAAGCGACCGGAGATCAGGATCTCTTCCGTCTACTACCGGGCCCGTTGCCTCGCGAACATGAAGAAGTTCAAGGAGGCCATCGAGGCCTACACAACGGCCGCCGCGCAGAAGGAGAACAATCCCTACCGCGAGGCGTCCCTCCTCGCCCTGGGCCGCCTCGAAACCGATCGCGGAAACCATGAGGTCGCCTACCGGCACTTCAAGGCCCTGACAACCGAATCCGTGCGCCCTGCGGTCAAAGGGGAAGCGCTCGTGAAAGCCGGACTGCTCGCGCAAAAACTCAACAAGATCGGCGAGTCCCGGGAACTCCTGAATCAGGCGCTCGACCTGAAGGGCGCCGATGAGTGGAAGCCGGAAGCCCAATTCCACCTCATCGAGGCCTACTACGCCGAAGAGAATTACGCCGCCGTCGTCAAGGCCTACCGTACCGGCGTTTTTCCGCTCACCAACGACCTGAAGCCCAAGATGTATTTGCTCGTCGGCAACGCCCTGCGGCGGTTGAACAAGTCCTCCGAGGCCGTCGACCTTTACTTGAACATCGAGCAATATTTCCCCACTTCGCCCGAGATGCTCGAAGCGGGCTATCGCAAATTGCTCTGCTTCCTCAAGCTCAAGACCCCGCGTCTCGCCGACTACGCCGCGGACTACGTCGATCGTGCTCGCATGCGCGACCCCGAGCACCTCTACATCGACCTTGCCCTGCTCCTCCAGGGGGAAGCACTCTACAACGACGAAGACTTCGCGCGCGCCGCGGACGCCTACGGCGAAATCCGCATCGACAACATCCCCGAGGACGTGCGCGCTTCGATGCTCTACAAGTGGGGCTGGTCCCATGCCGAGAGTGGTCGCCCCACGCAGGCCATCACCGCGCTGACCAGGTTCATCGACGATTACCCCGAGGACATCCGCTTTCCCAAGGCCGTGGCCAAACGCGGTCTTTCCTACAAGGCCGTCGAGGACCTGACCGCCGCGGAGCGCGACTTCAACCGCCTGCTCAAGGACTACCCGCAGGCCCCCGCCTCCGAGGTCGCCTACCAGCAACTCGCCCTCATCAAGGGCCAACAGCGCGATTTCCGCGGACTGATCGACGCCTACGAGGGGCTCCTGAAAAATTTCCCGCAGAGCAAGGCGACCGGCGAGGCCCATTTCTGGATCGGTTGGGCGCATTTCGAGGAACGCAATTTCAAGAAAGCCATTCCCGCCTTGGAAAAGGCAAGGAAGATGGAAGCCAGTTCGTTCTTCGAACAGGCCTCGCGCCAGCTTGTCCTCGCGAATTACATGCTGCAGGATGTCGCCGCGACGCGGTTGGAAGTGGAGATCGTCTACGATTCAGCCAAGCCTGTCGCCATCCCCGATCAGGTCATCGCATGGCTCGGGGTCCGGCTCTTCGAGCAAAACGACATGAAGGGCGCGGAGAAGTATCTTGCCCGCGCCAGCACCCCGGAGGACCCCGGTCAAACGAAGAGCGTCGTCTGGCGGATGCTCGGCGAGGCGCGGCTGCGCCAGAACGACAACGAAGACGCCATCGTCGCCTTCGATCACTATCTCAACACCCGCCAGCCCAACGAGGCACGCGCGCGGGTCCTCAACGAGAAGGCCAAGGCGCTCATCGGCCTGCAGGACTACGCCTCAGCCCTCACGGTGGTCGAGGAAGGCCTCGAACTCCAGCAACAGGGCCGGGTGAATGCACAGCTCTGCCTCACTTGGGGCGACATCGCCCTGTCGGAGAAAAAGTGGGAAGAGGCCCTCAAGCGCCTTGTGCGACCAGCGTTCATTTTTGACGACGAGGAGATCACCCCCGTTGCCCTCGAGAAGAGCGCCTACGCCCACGAGCAACTTGGTGAGTCG
>JBCDLR010000338.1:0-4303 GCA_038745205.1 Verrucomicrobiota bacterium | reverse complement strand
GACGACCCAAACCACGTGCTCGTCTACAGCGGTGGTTTTGACCCGCTCTTTTTTCCGGGGCAGCGACTCCGCAATGTCCTTGCCCGCACAAAACTCCGACACCGGGCACGCCATACAGCGCGGGACACGGGCCGGACAGTATGTCTGGCCCAACTCCATGAGACCGGAGTTGAAGTCACGGGCATTCTTTTCCGGAACCAGTTCTTCCGCCCATGACCACAGTTGGTTTTGTCCGGAAGTCGTATCGATGCGCTCCTCAAAGGAAAACAGGCGCGCGAGGACTCTCGCAATGTTGGCATCGACGGCAGGCTCGGGAAGGTTGTAGGCAAAACTCGCTACGGCTCCCGCCGTGTAACGACCCACTCCGGGAAGCGCAAGAATTGTCATGGGATCTCTCGGGAATTCGCCGCCATGTTCATCGACAATGGCTCGAGCCGCTTTCTGAAGATTGCGCGCGCGGTTGTAGTAGCCGAGTCCTTCCCATGCCTTAAGCACCTCTTGCTCTTCCGCCACCGCCAATGTTTCCACGTCGGGAAATTTTTCCAACCAGTTCACAAAATACCCCCGCTCCAAAACAGTCGCGACCTGCGTCTGCTGAAGCATGAGTTCAGAAACCAGAATCGCATAGGGATCCTCCGTCCGCCGCCATGGGTAGTCGCGGCCATTCGCCGCGAACCATCCGAGAATGGCTTCGACGAAAGGTTCGCGCTGGGTTTCGAGATTCATTCAGAGGAAACGGCCACATTCGCAGCCACCCATTCCAAATACGACGCGCTTCCGTCAACGGCATCAAGGGCAATGATTTCAGGGACATCGTAGGGGTGCCAAGCAGTGAGAGATTCCTTCAGTTGGTCCAAGCCGTCGGCGGTCGTTTTGACGAGGGTCAGGACTTAGCTGTCGGCCTCAACGGCCCCTTTCCAGCGGTAAATTGACTGCACTCCGGGGAGCACATTGACGCATGCAGCGAGTTGCTCTTCGACCAGTTTTGTGCCAATTTGTCGCGCTGTCTCCGCGTCTGGAAAAGTGCTCAAGACGAGGAGAATGCGGTGATTATCCGATTTTTTATTCATGGTGAAATCCGGCTTTGTCGACAAACTGATCCAGCGGGTGGACCGCGTCGAACCCGGGGAGGTCCAACAATACCTGAACCGGCTCGTGCAGGAAAAGGGCTTCTTCGAAAAGATCTTCGAAGCCCTGCGCGAGGGCGTCATTGTCGCCGATGGCGAGGGCACGATTCTCTACATCAACCGATCGGCAGGCGCATTCTTCGGCGCACAGGCGGACGCGGCCACCGGAAAGTCAATTGGTGACATTGTGAGAGGACTGGACTGGCCGGCGCTGGTCTCCACCCGGGCCACCGTGAATCGGGACATGGAGGTCTTTTATCCTGAGAACCGGATTCTCAACTTCTACATCACACCACTTCCACTCGTCGACGACGAGGAACCTGCTGACGCGGACATCGCCTACGTCATGCTCGTGCGCGATGCCACGGAAAACCGGCGCCACACGGAAGAGAAGATCGAGTCGGAACGGTTGAACGCCTTGACGATGCTCGCTGCCGGCGTTGCTCATGAAATCGGCAATCCCCTGAATTCGCTCAACATCCATCTCCAATTGCTGGAGCGGAAAGTGAAGAAGGCCGTGCCGGAACTCTACCGGGATACGCTGAAGGAGTATTTCGAGATTGGCACCTCTGAGGTAAAGCGGCTCGACTTCATCGTCGACCAGTTCCTGCGCGCGATCCGGCCCTCGGAGCCGCAGTTCAAGATGACAAACGTGAACGAGTTGGTGGAGGAATCCTGCCGCTTCCTTGAACCGGAACTCAAGGACCGCGAGATCCGGGTCACCCTCGACCTCGCTGAAGGAGTGCCTTTGCTCAAGATAGACCCCGACCAACTGAAGCAGGCCTTTTACAACCTCATCCGCAACGCCTCGCAGGCCATCGGCGCCGACGGCGACATCCTCGTGCGCAGCGACCTTGACGACGACTTCGTGGAGATCCACTTCGTCGATACCGGGGGCGGCATTCCCGCCGAAGCGATGGGGCAAATCTTCGATCCCTACTTCACGACGAAAAAAACCGGTTCCGGTCTCGGACTACTCATCGTCCGGCGAATCATCCGCGAACATGGCGGGGAGATCCGGTTCGAAAGCAAGGAAGGGGAAGGAACAAAAGTGACGGTGTTCCTTCCCCGTTATGAGAAAAACGTCAGGATGCTGAAAGACTAGTCGATGTCACGATTCACCAGTCCATCCCGGCTTAGTCCGGCTAGCGGCGGTAGCGGCTGCTGTACTTGGAACTGTAGGGGCGGTTGTACCTGGACGAGGAGTAGTACTTCCTTCCATAGGAACTCGAATACCTCTTTCCGTAGGAATGCGAGTAGCGGGGGTAGGAGTAGTACTTGCTCGAATAGGATCGATTTCCGTAGTAGCGGGAGGACGGATAGTAGCTCTTCGAGTATCCTCCCTTGTAGTATCCGGAGGACTTATAGGATTTCCCGTAGCCCGAGGAATAATGATGGGCGGAGGCATTGGCGGCAAGGCCGAAGTAGACCACAACGGTGGTTGTCAGGGTCAAAAGGGTGGCTTTCATGGTTTGTTTTCTACTGTTTTCGTGGTTTCTGTCTTTTTGGGGCGGGTTACGGGCCGCTTGGAATTCTTCGAGGGATGGACGGCATTGTCAGGAGCGGGCACGCCGGGAAAAACGCGCGCCGAAGTTGCGACCCCGATTCTGAATATTGGAAACGGACGCGGCCGAGCTCCGAAACTTCGATGAGGATACCTTCGCGCTCTGAAGGGACTGGCGGCGCTGGACCAAGCTGCGCTTTGGCTTGTTCCCCGAGTCGGTTATGCGGTTCACGTTGTATCGCTGGGAATACTTCAGGTGCGATTTTCCGGACGAGACGGAGAAGGAGACGGGGTCCGCGACGGCCACCGCGGGAAGGGCGAAACTCGCCGCGACAAGGCCCACCATCCATCTCGGAGCCATTTGATCGTTTGTTTTCATGGTGTGTCTGTTTATTCGATGCTTCGAAAGTAGGAGCGGTTCACACTTTGATTATTCCTTGTTTCTTCACCACTCCCCCGTGCCATTGCCATGGATGAATCAACGCTATTGATCGTCGACGACGAAAAGAATACCCGTGACGGATTGCGCCGTTCCTTTGAAGACGACTTCGACGTCTACGTCGCAGCCGATACCGGCGAGGCGATGGAAGTTCTGAAGAACGAGGCGATTGAAGTCATGATCACCGACCTTCGCCTCGGTTCCGAGGACGGCATGGAGTTGATTGAAAAGGCTCTGCAGGCCCCGCGTCCACCCATCGCAATCATGATGACCGCCTATGGCTCGGTCGATACGGCGGTCGAGGCCATGAAACGGGGAGCTTACGACTTTGTGACGAAGCCGCTGAACATTGACGAACTCGAAATTCTCGTCCGCCGCGCGCTTCACAGCAGGAAGCTCGAATCAGAGAATGTGGCACTCAAGAAGCAGGTCGAGAAGAAGTTCGCAGTTTCGAACATCATCGGAGACTCGCCGGCGATGAAGGAGGTCTTCGAAACGATCGAGCAAGTCGCGCCGACCAAAGCCACGGTTCTGATCGAGGGCGAAAGCGGGACAGGCAAGGAACTCGCCGCGAAGGCGATCCACAACCTGAGCGGACGCCCTGCGACCAAGCTTGTGACCGTGCACTGCGCGGCGCTGTCTCCGCAACTGCTCGAGAGTGAACTCTTCGGCCACGAACGCGGTGCCTTCACGGGCGCCACCGAAAGAAGAATCGGGCGCTTCGAACACGCGAACGGGGGCACATTGTTTCTCGACGAAATCGGCGAGATCGACGGCAGCACCCAGGTCAAGCTTCTGCGGGCTCTCGGCGAGCGCACCATTGAACGCGTCGGCGGCAACAAGCCGATCGAGGTCGATGTTCGCGTCCTCGCCGCGACGAACAAGAATCTCTCCGAACTCGTGGAGAAGGGCGATTTCCGCGAGGATCTTTTCTTCCGGCTCAACGTTGTCAGCATCACGATGCCGCCCTTGCGTGACCGCATTGAAGACGTGCCGATGTTGGCAAGTTCCTTCGCCAGGGAGTTTGCCCGGGAAAATGACAAACCAGCGAACGAGTTGTCCGCGGAGGCCATGCGTTGCCTGGTCGAGCACAATTGGCCCGGAAACGTACGTGAACTGCGCACCGCCATCGAGCACGGCGTTGTCATGAGCACCGGAGAAAAAGTCAGCTTACGCAATCTGCCGGCTTCAGTGCGCCAATGCCGTGAAAAGGCCTCTGCCTCCGCCGGCGTG
>JBCDLR010000337.1:0-4335 GCA_038745205.1 Verrucomicrobiota bacterium | reverse complement strand
CCGGCATTGTTTGCTAAGCAATTGGTCCCCTGACCCGGGATGTGGTGCAACTCCACAGGACTCCGCCAATCACTTTCACGATCTGTAGCCCAATCTTGGCAGAGGCGCCGTTCTCAGAAAGCGGATGTTGTGGGTTCGAGCGCGAGGTCGCTCTCGCGACCTCTCCTTTGACAACACGAAGCGACAAGATAGCACGGGCGAAGCCACTCCTACCAGATCGACCAATGATAGGTATCAAGTAAGAGAAAACAAGTATCAGCATTTTGATCCCTGTTACTTCCTATCTGATCCCTGTATAAGGGGCCATCGTCTATGGATGTTAGGATACAAGCCTTTCAAGCTGGAGAACCGGGTGCGAATCCCGGTGGCCCTGCCAGTTGTCGAGGGGGCATGATCCATGCAGTAGGATACCGGTCTGTCGAACCGGAAGACCGGGTGCAAGCCCCGGTGCCCCAGCCATTTTAATTCCCGGATAGCATAAGTAGTGCAATGCAGCGGACTTTGAATCCGCGGATCGGGGTGCAAGTCCCTGTCCGGGCGCCACGTTTCAACGAATCTAATGGCAGCAGCTTCAATGGGTGTCCCTGAGAAGTCCTGCATATCGCCACCTGGTTAGAAACCAGATCACACTGATAGCTCAGTCTGGGAGAGCACTCCGCTGAAAACGGAACTGTCGCCGGTTCGAATCCGGCTCAACCAACAACCCTTCGCCGTCTTCCGTCCCTCGGAGCAACCATGAAACGGCCCTGTGACTTCCCATTTGCCCCTTCGAGTTAGCTCGTTGGCGTCGTGGTCAAGTCCCGCCGCGAATTGGGGAAGACGCCGTAGGGCCAATTCCTATCTCTTCATCAAATCATCATCAACAACCAAACAACTAGAAAGGAGACACCATGACAGACCAAGTCATTTCATTCCTCGTTTCTGCGATCGTTCTTGCCGTCGTGGGAACTTTCATCTTCAACTTTGTGAAAATCCGTCTTCGAGAGTTCGTCGTCTGGGAAAACCAAGTCGGCGTGCACTATGAAAACGGCAAATTTGTCGAGACGCTCGAACCTGGACGTTACCGATTGTTCGGGCGTCACGAGGAAGTCCGCACCTTCGACACGCGTCTCACGCAGCTGGTTGTTCAAGGTCAGGAAATGACCACGAACGACAAGGCAACGGTGAAGATCACCGTTGTGGCGTTCTTCCGTGTGGCCGACGTGGTCGCCTTCTCCACGAAGGCGGCGGACGCGCTTGCTGCCGTCTACACGTCTGTGCAAATCGCTCTTCGTGAACTCGTTGGAGTGGCAGACGTGGACGACCTGCTCGAGCGCAAGGCGGTCTTCGGAACCCAACTTCTCGAAGCGGCCCGTGAAAGCGCGGAACCGCTTGGGATCGAGGTCGAGAAGGTCGACATGCGCGACGTGATCCTCGGCGGCGACCTGAAACAGCTTTACGCAGGTGTCGTCGCGGCGCGAAAAGAAGCGCAAGCCAAAGTTGAAACGGCACGCGGTGAAGCCGCTGCCATCCGCACCTTTGCGAATGCAGCCCGTGTGTTTGAAAATAACCCGCAGCTTATGCAGCTCCGTTACCTTGATACCCTCAAGGAAGCAGGACAGAACTACGGGACGACGCTCATGGTCGGCATGCCCGACCTCGCGGGCGTCATGCAACAATTGAACAAGGATAAGAATCCATAGACGAGGGTGGGGAAACCACGCCCTCGATTCATACCATGAATGCGAAACTTGTTGAAAAGCAGTTCGCGCGCATGGGTGCCCGAATCAAGATTACACGACCGGAGCCTCCGCGAGATCAGCGTTGGTGGAGTGAACCCAATGATTACTCACTCGATGTGCAGGAGGACCGTTACGGCGAGCAATTCGTCCTGACGGTTCCAGCTGCCCTCGAGGAAGAATTTGAACTTGGTGTTCTTCAGTCCCGCCCGGACGCGAAGCATCTCCTGCTCATGGCCCGCAAGAACGATGGAATCATCGATCGATTCCTCTGCGGCCACGATGAGCGCGAATGGTTCGTCGCGGCGGTTCCCGGAGCCGTATCCACCGTCGCCGATGCGATGGAGTCGTTGAAACCCACTGGAGTGCACATTGCGCAAGCGCGTGCCGGTTTGAACGGAAAGACTCGCAACAAGCGCAAGAACAAGGCCTTTCGCCGCCAGGGTGAATGGTTCTTCGTTCCGGTGGAGAGCCAAAGTGTCGTCGACGATGAGAGCACCCTTTTCTGGGAGCCGATTGCACGTTCCGGAGGCAAGCCGCATATGGTCGAGTGTCTCGTCCGTGAAGACGGGGAGACCGTCTACATGTGCCGCGAGTATCCCCGACCGTTGCGGAAGAGAGTCTACAAGGCGCTGCTTCGCGGTAATCCCAAGGCGCGCAGGTGGAATTGGGAAGTTCGGCGGATGAATGCCCGCGTCTACGCGCGCGGAAGAATTCGCCACCCCGACCACAACACTGTCACGCTTCACGAGTGGCATGAAGTTCTCATGAATACCGAGAACAAGAGCCGCACGATGTCGAACGTGGCATTCATCGACTAAACAAATTCAGGCGCCGTATCACCACTGTGTGGTCCGGCGCTTTCAACTATAACAACGCAATACCATGTCAGTCATCAATGTCGTCCGTAAGGACAATCAAATCGCGATCGCCGCAGACTCGCTGGTGACCTTCGGCAGGCGTCTGTGCGACCGCTCCATGCTCGCCGACTCAAAGATCTACCAGTTTGACGGAAGCTTCCTCGGACTGGTGGGCTACTGTGCCCACAACCGGGTCTTGGAGAGCCTGATCGAGTTCCACGGAGATAAGCTCAAACTGGGATCGAAGCGTGAAATCTTTGAATCCATGAAGAAGCTTCACCCGATTCTCAAGGAAGAGTATCACCTTGAAAGCTCGGAAGACGGGAGCCAGCCTTACGAGTCCTCGCAATTCTGCTTCCTCGTGGCCAACCAGCGGGGAATCTTCGAAGTCGACACCTACCGTGAAGTCTTCGAATACAACTCCTACTGGTCCCTTGGTTCCGGCAGTGCCTACGCCCTCGGGGCCATGCATGCGATCTACGAGGACCCGAACTACGATGCCGAGACCATCGCCTACGCGGGGGTGGAGGCGGCGTCGAAGTTTTCCAGCTCGTGCAGCCTTCCCGCCGACGTCTATTCGTTAGAATCCGCGGCGGGCAAGGGTCGCCGAAAAGAGGCGATATTGTCACGATAATCAGAGCAACGAACACCTTGCCCTTTCTTGAATTCCATCCACATTTCACGCGTCCAAAGATCAAACTCCCATGAGCGATCTTCTGCATAAAAATCTTGTGCTGGTTCTGAACCGGAACTGGCAAGCCATCAACATCATCTCTCCGGCGGATGCCTTCTGCCAGATGGTGACGGACACGGCGACGGCGCTCGACATCCAAGGAGTCGACTGGATGACACCGACGAAATGGGACGACTGGCTCGCGTTGCCAGTGCGCGATGTTGATCAAAGCATCGGGACGGCGAACGGCCAGGTGCGGATTCCAACGGTCGTCGTGCTCGCGAACTTCGCCCGTGTGCCGATGAAGCGTCCGAAGTTTTCCGCGCGCAACATCTGGATGCGGGACGGTGGCAAATGCCAATACACCGGAAAGGAATTGAAGCCCGGTGAAGGCAACATCGATCACATTGTGCCCCGTTCCCGCGGTGGCGAAACAACGTGGACGAACTGCGTCCTTGCCGACAAGCGCGTCAATACCCAGAAGGGAAGCCGCACGCCGGAAGAAGCGGGCCTGAAACTGACCCGTCCTCCGCGTGAGCCGCGCGAAGTGCCGGTGACCGCCATGCTGCGGAACACCTACGGCATTGAAGATTGGGAGCCGTTCCTCGGGTAAGTTCGGGGGCGGTTTTTTTCGTGGTGAGCTTCAGGCAAATGACGAATCGGGTGGCGCTCGATTTTTGAAGCCGCCATGAAGTCAGTAGCCATTTTCTTCACGGGAGCCTTGTTGGGGGCCGGGCTCGTCTTTCTTGCTACGCTCCAAGGGCCCAAGTCGGTGGAGACCGGGTACTCTGGGCAGACGAGGGCTGATATGGAGGAATTGGAGGAGGAGAATGCAGGTTTGAAGAACCGAGTCGCGGAGTTGGAATCGAAGAGAAAGGAGATCCAAGCGAGGCAAAGGGACGCCAGAGTCGTTCGCAATTCGATTCCAAAGAACGAGTTCGAGGCTGCGAAGGGCAATGGGGCGAGGAAGGGGCACGAGATGTGGAAGAAGCAAAATGAGGAGTTGCGGAAGAACCGAACCCTGGCCGAGTTGGAGCGTCTGCGCGGGCCGTTGAATTTGAGCGAGGATCAGGAGAAGACGGTG
>JBCDLR010000336.1:0-4344 GCA_038745205.1 Verrucomicrobiota bacterium | reverse complement strand
TCAATGCCGGCCTGTTCCTCCTGCAGAATTTCGGGGTGGCCTATGATTTCAAGGGAAGGGCTCCGATGGGGGGGCTGGAGTGGAAATCACTCATGGACGGGGAGGTCTGGCGGCTCGTTTCCTACGGATTCGTGCATGCCAATTTCTCGCATCTTGCGATGAACATGTTGTTCCTCATTTATTTCTGCGGCGGAGTGGTCGCGGAAAAAGTGGGAAGCTGGCATTTCGCGGTCCTCTACTTGCTGGGTGGGATCGTTGGTGGTCTCGCGAACATCTATGTGGATCGAGCGGGCTATCTGGTGGGTGCCTCATCGGGGGGATTTGCGATGCTCTGTGCACTCGCAACGCTGGATCCAGACCGCCTCTTGATTGAAGCAGGCTTTTTTCGCCTCCGTATCGTTTCAATTGCCAGAGCATTGGTCATCTTGGCGGGCTTCCTCTTTTGCTTCGAGTGGTTCCGGGCTCCCGAAGCCGGAGGCGCCAGCGTCGGTCATCTCGCCCACCTGGGAGGCGCCTTGGTCGGCTGGAGTTACATGCATCTCCTTGGCCGTGCCGGGGTTCCTTTCTCCGCGCGTGATCTGCGGCGGGAGCGGGAGAAGGCGAACTTGGCGTCGACTCCAAAAATTGAAGGATTCCCCAAAAAAGAGGAGGGGCCCAACGTCGATGCCATTCTCGACAAGATAAGTGCCTCGGGGATGGAGAGCCTCAGCGCGAAGGAGCGGAAAATTCTCGACCGGGCCAGTGGGGGATCGTGAACGTGGAAGGTTTGCGCCAGTTCGGGATTTTATGCCTCATCGGAATCGTCGCAATTCCTGCGGCATGGATGGGGGTCCAAACCGCAGAGAGGGTTTCTCCGCCAAAGACAGCGGCCCCCGGCCTTGTCGGGAGAGAATTCGCGGAGGACATGCTCCGGGTGAATCCCGGGAAATGGTTTTCGGAGCAACAAGCACTTCGGGAGTTCATTTTTCAGCAAGGACTGGAGGCGTCCGCTGCCGGGTCCAATGCCGGGAGCTTGGTGGTCACCGAGGGGCGCCTGTTGCCAGCACAGTTTCTCCTCAAGGTCGTGCGCGAAGACGGGGGGATGGTAGAAGTGGAGTTCATGCTTCCTCAAGAGCTTGAGGGCGATAGAGGATGGATACGGGCAACCGACCTTGCCGACTCCAGTGAAAAGCGACAAAGTGATTAAAACCTGAACATGAGCGAGAAAGCAAAGAACGAACAATCGGACCACCGGGACTTTACTGGTGTCGGTTGGGCCTCAGTCCCATTTCACCGCGGATCGACGGGCGACGAGGAACTGGACCGCCGAATTTCGGAGCTGGTGGCGGACTGGAAGTGTGGTCAAAACGCTTCCCTCATTGAGGAGATGATCATCACGGCCCTGAAGCTCGGTCACGATGAGGTTGGAGTGGGAGAATTGAAGTTGCTCAATCGGGCCCTGAAGGAGATGCGGACGGCGGAGAATGTCTTCCACCCCTATCAACATCGCCGCAAAGTCTCGGTCTACGGCTCGGCGAGAACGGATCCTTCCGCCCCTGAGTTCAAGGCAGCCGTCGAGTTCGGGCGGAAGATGTCGGAAAAAGACTACATGGTGATTACTGGCGCCGGCGATGGCATCATGGGTGCCGCCAATCTGGGGGCAGGACGGGAGTCGAGTTTTGGCCTCTCCATCAACCTTCCGTTTGAGACCGGGGCCAATGAAACCATCCGTGATGACCTCAAGCTCATTGACTTCAATTATTTTTTTACGCGAAAATTATCCTTTGTAAAAGAGGCGGATGCCGTGGCCCTGTTCCCGGGAGGATTTGGCACAATGGATGAAGGCTTTGAGCAATTGACCCTGATTCAGACCGGAAAATCCACGGTGGTTCCGCTCGTCGCCGTAGACGCGCCCGGAGGGACTTACTGGAAAACCTGGAAGCAATTCCTGGAGGAGCACCTGCTTCGTCGAGGACTCATTTCGGAGGAGGATTTCTATCTCTTCAAGGTCACCGACGACCTGGACGAGGCGGTGGAAGAAATTCTTGGCTTCTACCGGTTGTTTCATAGCTATCGATTCGTGAGGGGGAAAATGGTCATCCGTTTGAGAGAAGCATTGAGTGAAAATGCACTCGCCCGGCTTAATGAGGACTTCGGGGGGATGTTGGAAAAGGGCCGAATTGAGCAGACGAAGGCACTCAAGGAAGAAGCCGATGAGCCTTCACTCTTTTCCATGCCCCGACTCGTCTGCAGTCCGAAACGCAGAGGGTACGGAATGTATCGGAAACTGATCGACGCGATCAACAAGGCGGAAACGAAAACGGCGGTGAAGTAATGGCAAAGAAGCGTCTCGACCAGGTGCTGGTGGAGAGGGGGCTGTGTGATTCGAGAGAGCAGGCGAAACGCCTTGTCCTTGCGGGGGAGGTTCTGCTGGGGACGATGGTTGCGACCAAGCCGGCGACACCGGTCTCGGAGGATGCCGATGTCCGCGTGAAGGAGAAGCCGCGGTTCGTGAGTCGTGGTGGGCTCAAGCTGGAAGGCGCGCTGAGCGCGTTCGGGATCGATCCGGACGGTAAAGTTTGTCTTGATGCCGGGGCGTCGACGGGCGGTTTTACCGATTGCCTGCTTCAACATGGAGCGCGGAAGGTTTATGCTTTTGACGTGGGAACGAACCAGCTCGTTTGGAAGCTTCGGAACGATCCGCGGGTCGTTTCACGGGAGCAGTTCAACGTGCGCCACATGGGGAGAGAGGACGTTGAAGAGCCGATCGCACTGTGCGTCATCGATGTTTCGTTCATCTCCCTGACCTTGATCCTGGGTCCGGTTTTTGAAGTCTTGGCGAAAGACGGGGAGGTGATCTGCCTTGTGAAGCCGCAGTTCGAGGCACCACGGGACGCGGTGGGGAAGGGAGGAATCGTTCGCGATGAGGCGGTAAGGGCAGGGGCTCTCGAAAAAATCCGCAGGTTTGTGGTCGAAAAATCAGCCAAGGTTTGGTGTCGGCATATTGACTCACCCATTTCCGGAACCGACGGTAACCGGGAATATCTCGCATGGCTAAAGCACTGAATCCCTCCCCCTCGAAAATCGGAGTCGTAGTCAATCCGAACAAGGTCGGAGCCGAATCCGCAGTGCCCCAATTGCGTCGGACCTTTGAAGCAGCTGGAGTCGAGATCCGGTTTGATGCAAGCGGTTGCAAGATCGAGGGCTCGACTCCGGAATGGTCGTCCGAAGACCTCCTCGAATGGTCGGAACTGGTGGTTTCGCTGGGCGGTGACGGCACCCTGCTGGGAACGGCCCGCTTGATGAGCTCGGCGGGAATCTTCAGGCCGCTCGCAGGAATCAATATCGGCACCCTTGGATTCCTGACCTGCGGAACGATGGAGGAACTGGACGGAATCACCACGCATCTCGGCGACGGAACTTTCCACGTGAGCGGTCGTCGCCTGCTGGCGATCCGCCTCGTCGAGTCTGCAAGTGGAAGGGTCGTGGATTCGTGGCTGGCGCTGAATGAGTTGATGATCGGGCGCGGCGCGAGATCGCGGCTGGTCAAAATCGAGGCGAAGATCAACGGGGAATTTCTGAACAACTATCACGCGGACGGGCTTCTTGTGGCCACTCCGACGGGCTCGACGGCCTATTCGCTCTCTGCGGGAGGGCCGTTGATTGCTCCTGAAAGCGGGGTTCTCGTTTTAACGCCGATTTGTCCGCATGCGCTTTCCGTCCGTTCCCTGATTGTGGCCGAAGAATCCCAGTTAGAACTGGCCCCGGTGGAATGCGGGGAGGACGTCTATTTAACCATCGATGGCCTCCAGGTGGCGGAGTTGGTGGAAGGCTTTGAAGTGGTCGTGCAGCGGTCCGAGAGCACCATTCCCCTGGTGAGTATGGCGGGACAATCCTTCTACAAGACGTTGCGGAAAAAGCTTCGCTGGCAGGGAAGCAGCGTTTGATGTCGGTCGTGAAGTCGCTGGATTCGGAAACGATTGCGGCAATCGCCACGCCGCGCGCTGCCGGTGCGTTGGCGGTGATCCGCGTGTCCGGGAAGAACGCCCGCGAAATCGTAGGTCAGTGCCTGGCGGGAGGTGGAAAGACTTCAGTGAATCGCTTTGGCGCGGAGAGGAAGTCTTGCTTGCGGGTGGTCAACGACGAGGAAGGCCGGCGGATCGATGAGTGCCTTGTTGTTTGGTACGGGGGGCCGCGGAGCTTTACCGGGGAGGATGTCGTTGAGCTGAGTTGTCACGGGGGCCTCTACGGTTCGCGACGGGTTCTGGAAAGGGTTCTCGAGAACGGAGCCCGCCTGGCGCGCAGCGGTGAATTCAGCGAGAGGGCATACATGAATGGCAAACTGGATCTGACGCAGGCCGAAGC
>JBCDLR010000335.1:0-4348 GCA_038745205.1 Verrucomicrobiota bacterium | reverse complement strand
CCTCCGACGGTGCTGCTGTCTATTTTTGGGAAGGTTCGGCGACCATGACCAACTGCTCGGTCCAGGGAAATTCCGGTGCGGATACCGCGATCTATTTCCGCAATACCACGGGAACTCTCATCAATTGCACGGTGCAGGGCAATGCGGTCGATAACGCCATACTCGTGCGCACGACCAATGTCACTCTCACCAATTGCCTCATTTGGGACAATTCCCCCTCCGGCCCTACCACCAATCCCGAGGCCTCTCTTCGCATCTTTTCCAGCGGTTCGGCCACCTATACCCATTGCCTCGTTGCCAACATCAACCCTGCGGGCACCGGAAATCTCGACGGCACCGATCCTAACAACGCCCCAAAGTTTTTTCTCTCGAAGCCGCCGACCGACGCCCCCACCACCGAGAGTAACGTCCGCCTCTTTTTCGATTCCCCGGGCGTCGATGCCGGCGACAACTCGGCCAGCGCAGGCACCGTAGACCTCGACGGCACAACCCGCACCGTGAACGGGACCATCGACATCGGTGCCTATGAGACTGCGGCGTTCACCCCTGTTTATGTCAATCAAGCGTCCAACGGCGCCAACAATGGAACCTCCTGGAGCAATGCCTACGAAGATCTCCGCGTTGCACTGTTAAACGGACAAATCGGCGACATTTTCTGGGTCGCCGACGGCTCCTATACGCCGAGCACAAACGATAACGATAGTTTCGAAGTTCCCGCCGGGACGCGACTTTACGGCGGTTTTGCCGGGAACGAATCTTCTCTATCTCAGCGAAACCCCACCGCTTTTCCGACGATTCTCACCGGCGAACTTGGGAGCCCATCGTCTCCATTCGACAATACCCGCACGCTGGTGATCGCAAACGGAGACACGCTGATCGACGGCGTTACGATTCGTGATGGCCGCGGAAGCGGGATCGGATCCGCCATCAAGTGTGGCGGTGGCGCGGACATCGACATCATTGGTTGCACCTTCACCAAGGGACAATCCGGGGCCGTGCTCGTTTTTCAGTCGACCACCGTCGATTTCGAATCCTGCTCCTTCATTGAAAATGAGAACGTTTCGCTGGGCGGTGCCGTTTTCAATAGCAATGGCAGCACATGCAATTTCACCAACTGCCGATTCCTGAACAACACGGCGGACCGGGGAGGAGCCGTATCCGACACCCTGTCCACCTCACGCTTTATCAATTGTCTTTTCTCCGGAAACGAAGCTGAGGCAGGAGGCGCTTTCAACGGCGACCGGGGTGACTATCAGTTCGTCAACTGCACCTTCACCAATAACCGCACGACCGCCTTCAACAGCCGAGGCGGCGGAGTGCGAGTGACTCTTTTCACCACCGGTTCTCTGGATCTTAAGAACTGCCTTCTTTGGAAGAATTTTGTGCGCGGATCCGGCTTTACACCGACCGACAACCTGCCCGTTTCCTCGCTCGACGTCGATAATTTCACCAACACGACCTTCGAGAACAACCTCATTCAAAACCGCTCCGACACCGAACTTGGAAGCAGCACAAACCTCGATGGCGCCGATATCGACAACACGCCCGTTTTTGTCAGCGATCTCGGCGAAGACGCGACGGCCGGGACGGAAGACGACGATCCCAGCTTCCTCGTCGGCTCACCTGGTATTGATAACGGTGACAACTCTTTCATCGCACTCACTGAAGACCTCAGTGACCAGGCGAGAATCCTCGACGGTGATATCAACGGCACTGCAACCGTTGATCTCGGAGCCTTCGAGACCAAGCCCCCGATTCTCGTCCAAGAAGGAGCAAGTGGCGACGGAAGCACTTGGGCCAACGCCCTGCCGAATCCGCAAGACGCCCTCGCCATCGCGGGCGAAGGTGACCAGATCTGGGTCGGCGCCGGCACCTACACTCCGGGCACGGCCCGCACGGACAGCTTTGTTCTTAAAAACGGCGTGCAACTCTTCGGCGGCTTCGCCGGGACCGAAGCCGCAGTCTCGGAACGTGATGCCGACCCCCGCGTCGACACCTCATGGCTATCTGGCGAGATTGGAGCGGTCGGCATTACGGGTAATTCCTACCATGTCGTTGTGGGGACCGGTACCGACAGCAGCGCCGTGTTCGACGGCTTTGTCATCACCGGGGGGAAAGCGGACAACAGCACCAATCGCAATCATCTCGGCGGCGGCTTCATCTGCGACGGCAGCGGATCCCCGTCCATCCGGAACAGCATCCTCCTGAAGAACCAAACGGACTTCGTCGGCGGCGGCATGTATCTCAACGCCGCCAGCCCCAGCTTCACCAATGTCGCCTTCCTTGGAAACGACGCCTTCGAAGTCCTCTCACCGGGTGGAGTCAGCGGCGAAGGCGCGGGGGCCTACCTCAATAACAGCAATCCCACCTTCACGAACTGTCTCTTCGCCCTCAACGTGGCCGACAACGACGGCGGCGCCATCTCCAACCACAGCAGTAGTCCGACCTTCTTGAATTGCACCTTCGCCCGGAACAGTTCCTTTCAAACGGGCGGAATGATCTACAATTCCTCGGCCACTTCGAATCCCCAACTCACCAACGTCGTCATCTGGGAGACCTCAGGATCCGCGCTTTCCGATATCATCACCCTCCCCAACGAATCGTCCTACCAAAACACGCTCATCCAGTTCTTCACCCCGTCGCTCGCAAACCCCGGGAACAACTTCGACGGGAACAACCCGGCCTTGGATCCCAATTACGCCGATCCCGACGGCGACGACAATATTCTGCGCACACTCGACGACGACTTCAGCATCGACTTCCGCTCCCCGATCGCCAATCGCGGCAACAACTCGGCCGTAAGTGAGCCCATCGACTTCGACCGCAACCCGCGCATCCGCAACGAAACGGTCGATCTCGGCGCCTTCGAAGCCGAATACGTGAACTTCACCGAACTCTTCCCAGGCCTGAGCCGCGACGGCGACGAAAACCAGAACGGCATTTCCAACTTCGCCGACTACGCGGAAGGTTACGATCCCACCGCTCCCGACCCTCTCAATCGCGACATTGAAGCATTCGTCTACCGCGAAGCTGCTCCCGAAAAACTCTTTTACCAGTTCTCCGTCCGCACCAACGCAGAGGATATCGACGTTACGGTCCAAACCTCGGACAACCTCGAGCAATTCAATGACATAATAACCGTCAACCTTTTCAGTATCACTCCCAACCTCCCCTTGCGCACGACAGCCGAGGTATTTCTCGGGGATGAGCCTTTTCCGGATATGCTCTACGTCCGCAGGAAGTACGACTAACCGCTTTCCTCGCCCTTCGCCACCCGAATGGAAACGATGAAGCCACCGCTCTCACGATTTCGACAGGTCAGCGTCCCTCCGCAACTCTCGACGCAGGTCTTGGCGATGCTTAGTCCAAGCCCGAAACCGCCGCCTTCCCGGGTCCGGGCGAGCTCAGGTCGGTAAAACGGTTCGGTCAGTCTCGCAAGCTCCTCCTCGGGAACGCCGGTGCCATCGTCACCGACCCGCAGGACGACGTGATCGTCTTCGGTCTCCGCCTCGACGATCACTTCCCCGCTCTCTCCCGAATACTTGAGCGCATTCCGCAGCACGTTGGCAAAGGCGCGCTGCAACATCGTTTTGTTCGCGTACACCATGAGGCTTCCGTTCACCTCCATCTGCACGGGTCCTCCCTCCCCTTCACGGACAAGCACCGGCTCGATCACATCCACGAGGGGAATGTCCTCCAGTTCGATCTTTTCAGGCCGGATGCTTGCTTTCGAAAATGCGAGGATCTCATCCACCAGCTTTGCCAACTCGCCGGCCTCTTCATCCACATCCGCCACCCGCTCGCGGTTTGCCAATTCCGTCAACCGCTGGTCAAGAATACCCAGGGTCATCCGCATGCGCGCAATGGGCGAGCGAAGCTCATGGGCGATGTCACCGAGAAATCGTCGTTGTCCCAACAGGTGCTGGTCGAGTCGCTCCGCCATCCGGTCCACCGCCCGGCTCAGGCGCCCGACCTCGTCACGATGGTTGGTTCCGGGACGCACGGTGAACTGGCCCTCCGAAATTTCCTCCGTTGCCCGCGTCAACGACTTGATCCGACCCGTCATGCTCCGGACAAACGGGATCCAGATCAAAGCGGAGATTCCCAACAACCCCACGCCATACCAAATCCACGGGGAAGGGTCGAAAAAGACGCCGCTCCCGTCTTCATCGGCGACAATCATGAGCACCCCCTGCGGAAAATGGCGATGCTCGCGATGCCCGAGTGGAACGAGAATCCCCGCCCAGTAACGCTGCGGCTCGCCCAATTTCTCAATGAAGATGGTATCGACCTGGTCGGGTGCCCGCACGGGCGGACGAGCCGTGCCCTGAGGGCCCGGAGCAACGGG
>JBCDLR010000334.1:0-4354 GCA_038745205.1 Verrucomicrobiota bacterium | reverse complement strand
TCGGAACCCGGCGAGACGTCGACGCCGCCTTTCTTGAGGATATTGCAAAGCGAGGAAACGGCCGGATCTTCTTCACGGAGAAGGCGGAGGAACTTCCCAATATCTTCGCGCAGGAGACCGTGACGATTGCACGTTCTGCATTTGTCGAGGACCCCACACCGGCAAGACCAACGGGAAGGTGGTATGAAATCGCCAGTGGGAAGCTGGAATGGCTGAGCGAGGTCGATGGCTACAATCTCAGCTACCTGCGGCCAAAAGATGTATCCGCCTTGAATTCGGCTGACGAGTACACGGCGCCACTTGTGGCCTTCGGGAATCGCGGTGCGGGCCGCACTGCGGCCGTGGCTTTTCCCATGGGCGGGGAGTTCTCCTCGCGGACGCGGAGTTGGAAAGGTTTCGGCGACTTTGCGCAAACGATGGCGCGGTGGCTGATGGGAGAAAAGACGCCGCCTGGAATCGCCCTTCGATCCGAAGTGCGGGGCACGCAACTCGAGATTGACCTCTACCACGACGATTCCTGGAACGACACCTTCGCAAAGAGCCCTCCAGGCATTGTCCTCGGCATGGGCACGTCCGCCGAGTCCGTGAGAAACTACACCTGGGAGCGGCTTTCGCCGGGGCGCTTTCAGGCAACCCTCGAAATCCCGGAGGGCGAAGTCGTGCGGGGAGCGGTCCAACTCGGCAAGCACACGCTGCCCTTCGGTCCGGTTCTGGTCGGAACGCAAACGGAGTGGTCCTTCGATCCGGAACGCGTGGCGGACTTGCGGGAGACATCACGGCTAAGCGGCGGCCGGGAATTGGTCAAGTTTGACGACGCGTGGACGCGACCGCCGCACCAACTGAAGGCGGACCTGCAACTGGAACTGGTTCTGTTCCTTTTCCTCCTGTTCCTTGTCGAGGCGCTGGTAACGCGAACGGGCTGGCGCTTGCCCGCCTTTGAACTGGCCGGATGGAGAGCCCGGACGAAGGTCTACGGACAACGAAGAAAAGCCGAGCGTGACGCACGAAAAGCCGCAGAGAACCTCGCCCAATCGAAGGAAAGTCCGGAGGCGGCGAAAACAGCCATCGAGGCCACCCCCGATTCCAAAGACCTCGCCGCCCGCCCGCAAAAGGTCAGCGAAGAGGATCGCCGTTCGCGTTTTGCGAGGGCAAAGCGTGGTGGAAGGTGATCATGATCCCGACTTTTCCCGCACCCTCACCCTTTACCCAAGCGCAAGATAGCATATATTGATCCCGTGCGAACCCTCTTGCGCTATTTCACGACGCCGGACGATCCCCGCCATCTCCAATGGATCCTTCTCGGTTTCCTGGCGCTCGTCCCCCTCTATCTTTCTGCCGTCGCTTCCCATGGGGAAAAGTGGAATCACGGCGGACCGATCGAACCCGGGGGCCCGGAAACCTACTACTTGAACGACCAGAAGGTCTACCTCCGAGCGGCGTCGAAGATCCATGAAGTCGGGATCGACTTCGTGGCCCCGCGCCAGCGAACGCTCGGGTATTCCTACCTGCTTGCCGCGTTCTACGACACGACATTCGATCCGGAAGACCGCGAGATGCCAATTTCCCTCGAGTGGTTTGTCCGCGCCAAAACCGTCAATGCGTGGCTGTCCGTTGTTCTGCTGGGCGTCCTTGGCGTCTTTTTCGCCCGCACGCTTTCCGTTGGGTTCGCGGCCTCGGCGATCACGGCCACGGCGTTTCTTCTCTACATTTTCCGAGCCAGCTACACTCAGCCGGAGTTGCTCTACTGGACGCTCAACTGCATTCTATTCTACCTCCTCTGGATGATGCTTAGGGAGCCGCGCTGGTGGCTGGGAGTCGCTTCGGGCGTTCTTGCCGCCGCCGCCTTTTTCGTCAAGGCGGGTACGCTTCCTCTGATCTACCTCTTCATTGCCGCCTTCGGCTTCAAAATGTTCTGGGATCGCTTCGTCCTCAAGAAAGGTTGGCCCTGGAAGTCCGTGCTCCAAGGCGCGCTCGTTCCCCTCGTCTTCGTCCTAACACTTTTTCCTTACCTGCAACACAGCTGGAAGACGTTCGGGAGCCCCTTCTACAGCACCTATTCCAAGCATATCATGTGGAGCGAGAACAAGGACGAGATGTACGCGGTCATGACGGCCGGCGCCGCGGAGAAGCCCATCACGGACGGCGAATTCCAGGAGAAATACCGGGAGCATTACCTGAGACGACATCCCGACGCTGATCCCGCCTCCATTCCTGCCCGCCCGGCACCTTCGGCGAAGCGCTACTTTTCCGACAACTCCCTCGGCGAAGCGAAAGCCCGCCTCGATGAAGGCATCGGGAGCAACCGCTCGCGCATGAAGAAGTACTATCCCAGCGCCTGGAAATTCCTCGATCGCTCGTTCAAGGGAATGCTCATCGTCGCAGGGATCGCCCTCGTCGGGTTTTCCATCGGCGCGAGGGAGCGGCTTGGCAAAACCGTGCTGGAAGGCATTCCGATTTTTCTCTATGTCCTTGGATTTTTCACCGGATACCTGATCCTCTATGCATGGTACAACGAATTGGGTATCGGTGTGCGGCTGATGCTCTCTCTCTACGTGCCCTTCATTTTCGCCACCCTCTGGGTCGGAGACCGGCTCGGTAAAGTCCTCCAGATTCCTCTTCCCGGAGGTCGCGGCATCTATCTCGTCAAGGTCCTGCCCCTGATTCTCCTCGCCTATGCGGCCACGAAGGCGCACCGCGTTTTCACCGGCGAACTCTACGTGAACTACAGCGGAGCCTGAACTGCCGGTGCCGGGGGGCACAAAAAAATCCCGCAACGCCAGGCGAAGCGGGATTTCGAAAGGTTCGTGTGATGGTCGCCGATCAGTCGCTGCTCGCGAGACTCATCACGAACTGAAGCACATACCAGAAGAGGGTTGCCACGGACGCAAAGAGCGCGAGGGAGGCAGCCACATGCTGGGTAGGCTGGTAGTGATGAATGATGTTCGATGTCGTGTAGAGGATCGATGCCGCCATGAGGAGAATCATTGCTCCAGAGAACAGCAGGCCAAGATCAAAACCAAAGATGAAACTGGCAACGATTAGTCCAAGAGCGACGAAGCTGCCGATGACGATGACTCCACGCAAGAAGGAAAAGTCCTGCCTCGTGATGAATGCCGTAACGGTCAGTCCGGCCACGAGAAGCGCAGTGATAAGCCCGGCTTGAGAGATCAGGTCCAGGTTTCCGCCCGAGACTGCGATCGCTATGAAGAGGAGCGGAAGGAAGATGATGGCTTCGGCGACAATGAACAATCCGAGGCCCAGATACTGCATTCCCTTGGAAGTCTGGGAACTTGCCCAGCGGTCGGCGATCGTTCCCACGACCATGAATGCTCCGAGAACGAGCAACCATTGCCAACCTCCGATCATACTCATTGCCAGCGGCGCCACTTGAGCTCCAAAGACGCCGATCAGAAGCCATTCAAGAAGGACGAACGCCCCGATCGCACCTGCCAAGTGCAGGTAAGTGTTCCGGATGAACGCCGCACGTTCATTCGCTGGTGCCTCTGACACCACATAAGGATTCGCATAACCCGTGTTCATAATTGTGTTTCGTTTAGATTTGTTGTTCCGGACCCGCAAGGGCCGTGAGAAAAATACAAGGGGGCTGAAAGGCTAGCAAGCCCCCACTCTCCGAAATAACGCCACCGCGGGGAAAAAGTGTTCGAAAATCGTCCGTCGACGGCGATTCAACGCTCCTTGAGGGAGGAAATCTCCGCGAGAAGGAACTCCATGGCCGTGGGATTGCTGATCAGGACCTTCGCCGCCTCCTGACGCTCAGATTCGGACAATTCTCCCCGGCACAGCCGCTGGAGAGACGTCTTGGTCTCCGCATCGATGGCCTCGGCCCGACGCCCCTCTACTTCCGGGGAAAAGTGGGCGACGAAGGCATCGAGAATTTGAAAGGAGTCGTTCATGGGGATGTCCGAGATGGTCCGGGCTTTGACGAAGGGATCCGGGGATTATGCAAAAATATTCACATTTCTCATTCGAGGGAGAAAAGCTCGTTCGATTCCCGGCAAAGTTCGACAAAATCATGCCACTGGAGGTCGAGCCACGGGTCTCGGCGCTGCAGTTCCTCGAGCGTGTAATCGCGGATCTCTTCCATGAGACTGGAAATGGCCCGGCTGATCTTGCTTTGCGACCAGCCCCACATGCGACCAACGGTCGTTTGGTCGATACCATGCTGGTTCACGAGCCGGAGGATGACGAGTTTCTCCGCATCGCAGTTTTGAAACGCATGTAGAAGCGCCTCGCGAAGTAGTCCAATGAGGGACTCCTCGGTTTCGGCGACCTTCTCTGCCGGAAGACGATCAAAGCGGTCAGAGACATCCACCTCCCCATCGGCGTTGCCCAC
>JBCDLR010000333.1:0-4369 GCA_038745205.1 Verrucomicrobiota bacterium | reverse complement strand
GATCTGTCGTTCAGAGGGTCTCGTGTTTGGGCGATGCCGCGCCGCCAGTATAGAACGGGCTTATCGAAACGTCTCTTTCCAGAAACCTCTGGCAAAACAGGCCTTGGTCAGTCTTCCAACTGGATCAGGATTTCCCGTGGCTTTGCGCCCTCCCCTGGCCCGATGATTCCGCGGGACTCCAGGATATCCATCATGCGCGCGGCACGGGTGTAGCCGAGTCGAAGGCGACGCTGCAAGAGCGATGTCGAGGCACGTTTCTCCGTGAGGATGACCTCGATGCATTTCTCGAGCGCCTCTTCATCTTCGTCTGAAATTTCCTCTTCGTCCCCGTCGCCTCCTCCGGCAATCGTCTGTTCCACTTCAGGTTCAAAGCTTGGTTTACCCTGCTTCGAGCAATGCTTCACGAGGTCGACCGCCTCTTCGTCCGTGATGAGCGCACCCTGTGAACGAACAAGCGTTGAACTGCCGGGAGGCAGATAGAGCATGTCCCCTTTACCCACAAGTTTCTCCGCGCCCTTTTGATCGAGAATGACCCGGCTGTCGAGCGATGACGAAACCTGGAAGGCGATTCGGGAAGGAATGTTCGCCTTGATGATTCCCGTGACGACGTCGGCGCGCGGTGTCTGGGTGGCAATGATCAGGTGAATGCCCGCCGCCCTCGCCTTCTGCGCGATCCGCGCAATGGAGGTTTCTACATCGGCGGGAGCCGTCTGCATCAGGTCCGCCAGCTCATCGATGATGACCACGATGTAGGGAAGAGACTCGGGGATGGGATTCCCGGGCCCATCCTCATCCTCCATTTCCACCTCCTCATACTCTTCTTCATCGTCACATTCCTCCTCCACGCCGTCCGCCAGCGTCACCGCATGCGTGGTCAATTCCTCCTGCGCGGCCCTGCGGGCCCGAGGAACAACTTCTCCGCCGTCACCGGCTTCGAGTTCAATTTCCTCGTCCCCATTGTAATAAACAACCTCTTCCTCTTCCGCGCCGTCAGCCTCCGCCTCAGCGACTTCCTCGCCCTCGTCCTCGTCCTCGTATTCCCATTCTTCACCCTCTCCTTCCACCCATTCTTCCACCGCCTCGGCGTCTCCGGAGACTTCCTTCATTTCAGCTTCGAGGTCGAACTCGCCTTCCCCATCTTCATCCGCCGATAACGCCGCCCGGCGCAGGGAATCCGCCTCCGCGTCCTTTCGCCGCTTGTTGAACCCTTCGAAGTTCCTCACGCTGCAGTCGGCAAAAAGCTTGTATCGTCTCTCCATTACATTTACCACCCAGCGGAGCGCGAGAATGACCTTCTTCGCATCCGTCACGACCGGCACGATGAGGTGCGGCAAGTCGTTGTAAATCTGCATTTCGACCACTTTCGGGTCGATCATGATGAACCGTAGTTCGTCCGGCGTGAATCGGTAGAGCATCGAGGCGATGATCCCGTTGATACAGACCGATTTCCCGCTACCCGTTGCTCCCGCCACGAGCAGGTGAGGCATCTTGGCCAGATCCCCGACGACCGTGCGGCCATAAACATCCTTGCCGAGGGCAATGGGTATCTTGTGCTTCGGATTTGCAAACTCCTCGTCGTCGAGCAGCTCTCGCAGATAGACGGTGAACTTGTCGTTGTTCGCGATCTCGATTCCCACCGTGTCCTTGCCGGGAATAGGCGCGAGGATGTTGATGCGTTCCGCTTTCGTGGCCCGCGCGAGGTCCGCTTCCAATTGCGTGATGCGGCTGACCCGCAACCCCGGGCTCGGGTAAATCTCGTAGCGAGTGATGGTCGGACCACGCGTGATATCGCCGGCCGTGACATTGATTTGGAACGAGCGCAGGGTATCGACGATGATCTGCTGCATGCGCAGCAACCCCTTCTTGTCAGCGGGCTTCCCACTCACTTCCGCCTCCGAGAGGAGGTCCAGATCCGGAAGTTCATAGTCGGGGAACGTCGCGGAACTCAGCGCCAGTGCACTACTCCCGTCACTACCGCCGCCTTCCTTCTCCCGGTTGCGCCGCAACACTTCCGCAAGCGTTGGCTTGTTTTCATCCTTGCCCGCCCGGCGCTCCGTGGCGTCGAAAATCTGAGGCTCCGGCAGTTCCGGCTCCAACTCTTCATTCGCTTCTTCTACCGGGTCCGCCTCTGCTTCTTCGGCTCCCTCCTCCTCGTAATATTCCCACTCCCACTCTTCGTCGCCGGCCGACTCAACTTCCTTGCTTTCAGGCGCTTCCACGACCGCAGACTTCCGTGGCGTTTTCTCCTCCACGGTCTTGGTCTTGTTCGCCTTGTTGATCTTGCGTTCGATCTTCTTGCGCTCTTTCTCCAGGCGGGCCTTTTCCAGTTCAAGCCGCTCCATTTCCCCCGCCTTTTCCACTTTCTTCACCTTGTAGAGCTCGATTCCCTTCTCCACGCCGTCACGGCAGAGAAAGAAGAAATGGAACGGATGAAAGCCAGTGACCATGACCACACTCGTGAGGTAAACAATCAACATCAACAGGCTCGCCCCGACCGTGCCGATCATGGCCGAGAGAATCTTCTCTCCGATCACTTTCCCGAAGCCTCCCCCCGCACCCGGGATATTGTAGACCTCGACCCAAGCCTTGAAGAACCACGGCTGGTAGTGCAGAAGGCAGCACGCCGAGAGAATCATCAGCCCCATCCCGAACATCCCCCGCTTTGACAACTCCGCTTCGAGAAAGAAACGGGAGAGCCCGAACCACATCATCGATGCCGGGATGAGGTAGGTCGCGGCCCCGAAAAGAAAATAGGACCAACCCGCAACAATGGCCCCGACCGGACCAATGAAATTGTTGACCGGACTCGCAGGTTCGGCAAGGCGACTGAAAGGAACCCAGTTCGGAAGATCATCCGGCGTGAAGGAAACGAGAGCGAGAAGATGGAGGAGCCCGAACCCGAGCATCCCCACAGCCACCATATCCGTCGGCGGCAGTGCGTCATCCCCGGCGGCCGTTTGCACGCGAAAGGGAAAAAAGGAAGGAGCGGACGATGATTTCTTCTTGCGGACGTTGGCCATGGCGAGGACACGAGAAAATCACCCCCGACAACTCGAAGCTGGTCCAAAGTTTTAAAACTCAGGGAGTCCAGCCAACCCGCCGCAGGCGACTTCTACCCCTAAAAGTATCGCTCACATCTTCAATTTTCAACGATTATCTGGAACTACTAATATTTCGGATTTCTTTATAAAATGCGACGCCTCCTTCTCGTTTTCCTCAAATTTCCCCAACAAGGCAGGGTGAAAACCCGTCTCGCGGCCGAGATTGGCCCCGAAAAGGCTGTCCGCATATACCGACAGCTCGTCGAAGAGGTCTTCCTATCCCTTGCAAATCCGGGGCACGTCTCCCTTCGCGTGACTTTCGATCCGCCGGAGAAGGTCGAAGAGGTCAAGTCTTGGATAACCGGCCTCGGCATGGGCGAACTCGAGTTTTGCCCCCAGGGGGAGGGCGATTTGGGCAATCGAATGCGGACCGCATTCCTCGCTGGCTTCAATGACGGCTTTGATCAGATCTGCGTGATCGGCACCGACACGCCGGAGATCGATCAGTCGCACCTGTCCGCCGCTTGGACGGCGATGGAGAAAGGCGTGGACCTCGTTTTCGGGCCCGCACTGGACGGCGGATTTTACCTGTTCGCGACGACGCGGCCTGAACACCTCGAGGTCCTTCAATCCGTAAGCTGGAGCCAAAACGACACGCTCGAGCAATGCCTAAAAAGGGCTGACGCTCGCAATTGGCACACCACCCTGCTCACACCTTTGCGGGATATCGACACGTTGGATGATTGGCTCGCTTACGGGTCTTCGGAATAAGCGCCTGTCACTCCGACTTCATTGATTCAGCCAGGCGTTGAATCACGGCCGGATAAAGCCGGTGTTCCTTCTCCTGAATCCTCGCGTGCACCGACTCGGCAGTGTCGCTCGGCAAGATCGGCACTCTCTCCTGACCGAGAACTTCTCCGGCATCCATCTCTGCGGTCACGAAATGCACCGTGCATCCGGTTTCGCTTTCACCGGCGTTCAACGCTTGCCTCCACGCTTCGAGTCCTTTGAATTTTGGGAGGAGCGACGGGTGGATATTCACGATGCGGCCCTCGAATTCCTCAAGCAGCGGGTCTTTCACGAGACGCATGAAGCCGGCCAGCGCCACCAGTTCCACGCCCGCTGCCCGCAACCGGTCAGCGATCTCCTTCTGCGCGGGCCTCCCGAGTTTCGTCTTGTAGGGCCCGGGATCAATCGACAAGGACGGGATTCCACGCGACCGAGCCTTCTCGAGAATCGGCGCCGATTCCACGTCTGAAATCACGAGAACAATTTCCGCATCCAGCTCCCCCCGCACAATCGCATCCGCCAGGGCTTCGAAATTTGAT
>JBCDLR010000332.1:0-4393 GCA_038745205.1 Verrucomicrobiota bacterium | reverse complement strand
GGCGGATTGGAAACTATTTTTGAATGAGGAACTCAGGGCTCGTCGTCATCATGTAGAGCGCGGCACGTACCTTGTTCCATTGGTTAGACATGCTCGCATTGTCGTTGTAGGCGTCGACAATGTAGTGAAGGAGCGTCTCGCGAGGGTTTCGATTCGGGAAATGCGTCAGGTTTCCCTGCTGCACTGAAGTCCCGTCGTCGCTCGCATCGATCGGATAAAGCAACTTGTAACGTCCGGCGAAGAGGAGTGCATCAAGGTCATCGATCAGTTGCAGAACCTTGTCTTGCTCATTGTTGAGGCCGTTGTTCGGAATGTCCGGGTAATTCTCGTAGCGGTAGATCCAGGCCCAGTAGTTCATGATGACGTTGTCATCCGTGTGGTTCGTGCCGTTGTTACCCGAAACGGTGGTATAGCCGGCGGCATCCGAGTTGGCATTGTTGCCACCCATGGTTGTACCGCCGAATCCCTGGGATCCCCAATGGGACGTCCAGAAGACGTTGATGTTCTGGAAAACGGAGCTCTCTGTGGCGATTTGGAACTCCGGCGCAAAAAGCCCGAAGCTGGCGATGAGCCCGCCGGGCTGGTAGTCGGGAAGGAACCAGTTGAAGACGGTTGGCGCCTTAAGCGGCGTCTGGCCAAGAGCGTTGGTTCCGCCGCCGTCCATGGCGTTGACACGCATCAGGGTTGCGGGGAGTCGTTGGTAAGATCCGGGTCCGCTGGAGATCAATTCGCCCGTGTTGTCGTAGGCGACGGCACCGGCGAACTTCGCAATCTCGGTCTGAGGGTAGTCGAAATTGCGGAGATCCCCGTCAGCGGTCGGACTCAGCGGGAAGCGGTGCACCTGGTTCGGGAAGTCCACGGGATCACCCGTGATGACGGAGGCGTCAAAGGTCACGCGTGATCGACCGGCGGCGGCGCGAATCGCCTGCACCCAGGCCACGAGGGGCTCCTTCTTCTTGCCGAACTCAGGATTGAGCTCGGTCACCGAAAGATTTCGTGCCTCAGGATCGAGAAGGATGGCGCGGACTACCTCGTCGAGCTGACCGTTGGAGTTTCGCCAGACTTGCGCGACGCGGTAAATGTAGGGGCCCGACGGGTTGCTCGTCACCAGTCGTTGGATCAGTCGGCGCGAGATGAAGGCCGGGGGATTCTGGTGATTGTTGGGAACTCCGTTGCCGTCAACGTCAGCAGGTCCTCCCCAAGTGGCAGCGAATGCCTTGGGAGCTCCCTCAGCGGTTGTGGTCTGGGTTCCCGCGAAGTAGTTGTGGACGTCCCGGAGGTCCTTGTCGGTCTCACTGCGGTAGCGCCCGTCGGCGCTTCCATTGTTACTAATGACTTTACTCCCGGCTATCGTCTTGTTCCCGTTATCGTGATGACCGTTGTAGTAGGCCATCGGGTAATTGTAACGGGAGGAATACCAGAGGTTCCCCGTGCCGTCATCATACCATCCGCTGGGAGGATTGGTGCGATCGAGGTTCGGATTGTCCCAGTTGTTGGTCCCGGCGCTGTTCGTGGACCAGCTCAACCCGGTCATGACGCGGGCCAATTCCTTGATGTCGTCGTTGGTGTATGTCGGAAGGATGTTGAACTCGGTAGGGTCCAGTTTAACAAAGCCATCATCCCAGAGCTGGAGAAGCCCGATGGTGAAAAGCTGCATGATTTCACGGGCGTAGTTCTCATCCGGCGGAACACCGGAAGTGGATTCACGGCTATTCTGGAGATGACTTAGGTATTTGCCCATGATCGGGCTGTAGGTGACATCCTCGATCAATTCACGGAAATGGTCGTCCGCGTTTTCCGCGAGCATGTCGATCCAGCGCGCGGCGGCGATGTGGTGCTGGCGGATATTGTTGAGTTCTTCGGAAACAACGGTGATCTCGGACAGGGCGAATCCAACCCGTTGCCGCAGTTGATCCTTGCCGTGCACCATGATCGTCCACTGCGCACGACGGCGGTTGTTGTGGTTCGGCGAACCGAGGATGTTGTCGAGCTGGTTCTCCGCTGTCCCGCTGATCGGGAAGTCGGCATCCGGCGATTGCCAGGTCGCGACGTTCAAGGAGTCGAAATCAGAGATGTCCTGCGACGGCCAGTTCGGCCAATTCGTTGGTTCAACCGGAGGCGAAGAAGCTGCACTATTCCGGGTCGGATCAAAGTAACCCCGCAGCTTGAACTCTTGCATATCCATGGCGTGGACAAGATCGCGAACGAGCGTCTGCGGGACGGCCCACTGGGAGGTGATCCACGCATCAAACGCAGCGATGCGGTCGCCGCCGTGCGTGTTTTCAATCTCGTAAACCAATTCCTCAATGTCGGCTTCGGTGGGACCGAAGGTCGCTTGGGTGAGGAAGCGCGCGACCTCGCGACGGAGTTTGTCCGGCTCGGTCAAGGGATCGATCGGCTCGATCGGCGGCGTGGGCGGAATGCGGCCTTCCGCTTCCGGTGAAAGTTCGGACGCAGGCTGACGGCGGTAGATGGCCCAGATTTCGCCGCCACCATTCATCACCGTGTGCTTGTTGTTGTAGAGCGGTGTCGTTCCCGCCGGGCTGCCCTGCTTCGGATTGTCGAATTCAAGGGAGTCAATGAGGTCCTGTTGCGTGAAGCCGGCACGCGGCTCAATGGTGTAAGTGTAGTTGGTAACGGGCCCCATGAGGGCGGTCCCGGTCTCGCTGCCGTCATCCGTGATGGACTCGACAACGGGCCCGGCGTCAAAGGTAATGCAATCCGGCTTCAAGGTCGCACGGTGGATATGAGTGTTGGTCTGGTCAGAAGTCAGGTTCTCGAAAAAATCGCTGACGTTCGCAATACGATTGCTGCCGTTGAGAACGAGGACGGTTGCCCCGGAAGCGGAGGTGGCGGTGACCGCATTCGCATCCTTGGAGAAGGTCGCGATGTAGTATTTGTTGAACTCAGGGTCGTCCCGCGCGTCGTGAATATCGACCGATGCCATAGCCGCGCCGCCGATCACGTAGTCGGGACTCGCTGAAATCGTCACCGTGAATTGCTCGGGAAACTCCACCAACTCGTCCGGCAGGGAGCGCGCCTCAAAGATGCACTCGTCAGCTCCGAATGGGATGGAGACGGCATAGGTTCCACCACTTGAAGGAAGGCGCGAGCCCGTCGGCGTCTCGAGCAAGTAATCCCCGCTCGAAGCACTTCCGGCGGCGTTGGGATCCGAGGTGCCGGAAACAGTGAATTGAACGGTGACCGGAACGAGCGAACCCGACCGGCGAACGCTGAAGCGGCCGACATCCTTCACCCGCGGAGTGCCGCCGCCAGTGAGTCCATTGTCCTCCCGTGCCAACCCGTCGATGGTGACGACGGTGATGGTGTCATTGACCGGATCAACGGCAGCCGCATCGGTCAGGGTTTGGCCATCCGATTGACCGGCGCTGGCACTGTCAGCGATATAGGGATTGAAGCCGTCGAGGCTTTCCTCGGTGGCGTCGTCCACACCGTCGCCGTCGGAATCGAGCGCTTGCTCCGCGCCCGAACCGCCGAGGCTTCCCGCCCCGTAGGTGATCACGCGGGTAAAGCTGCGGTTGGCGTCCTGTAGCGTGGAAAGGTTGTTGCTGGAAAAGTCCTTGGCGGGAGACAGGCAGTCGCCCGGAACGATCTCAATGACGCCGCTTCCATCAAGTTCCCAACCCACCGCCAAATGGTCCCACTGACCCTGGTGGGTATGCCACATCTCGAAGAAATACTTTTGACCGGCCGTCAGGGTGATGGTCCGGGACCTCTGCGTATCGGCAACCCCCTGTGAAGCGAGGTAGTCCCAATCCTCCTCATCGGTAAGGTTGTTGTTGTTGAGGTAGGACTCGCGCGCGAGGCCAACGGCATCGGTCGTGTCTCCCTCAGTGTCGATCCAGAACTCGCACTGGTGGCGACCGGCAATGTAAAACGTGTAGTCGCCCGTCGTCTTGGGAACAATGAACCCGCGGTAACGCTGGCCATAATTGCTGCCGTACTCGGAAGGAGCCTTCAGGCTCGAACGCCATTCCACGCCGTCCGGAGGCAGAGGCGATCCGCCGTTGTCGACGTAAGCCTTGAAGTCGTTGAGGTTTCCGAGGATGGATGAATCGAACCAGATCTCGCGCGTGGCCGCACCCGTCACCATCGGATTGGCCGGATCGTTGAAGTTGGCGCGGATGTTTTCTCCCGTTCCGTAGAAGTCGCAGGGCGTCGTTCCGGTGCTGTCACTGATGCTGCCCCAGGTCGCAAAATCGTTGGAGAGCTGGATGTGGTATCGCTTGCCCTGCTCGCTCGTCCACTCGATGTCCATGTTGCTCGGATCAAATTGTGCATCAGTCAGGATGAAGCAGGAATCGGCATCGAGCGGGTCGGTGGAGGCATCGCATTCCTGCTGGTTGTCGTGACCATCCCCGTCCGGATCGTC
>JBCDLR010000331.1:0-4394 GCA_038745205.1 Verrucomicrobiota bacterium | reverse complement strand
GCCGTGCCAAGAAACTGGCACCCTCCGCCCGGCGAGCCGCAAGCCTTGCAGCCGAGTTCGGCGGCCGAGTTGAGCGAGAGTTCGCCGTGGGCGTAACGGGCGCCGATCGTTTGAATTTTGCCGAGGTCTTCGCCCTCTTCCGTGAGCAGGGTGACGCCGCCGGGAACGAGGACCGATGGAAGGTCCCGCATGCCTGCGAGCGCCATCATCATCGCGGGCAAACCCTTGTCGCAGGTTGCCACGCCGACGACTCCTTTACGGGTGGGCAGCGACCGGATGAGGCGACGGAAAACAGTGGCCGCGTCGTTGCGATAGGGAAGCGAATCCAGCATGCCGACCGTCCCCTGGGTGCGGCCATCGCAAGGATCGCTGCAAAATCCCGCGAACGGGATGCCGCCCTTTTCAGCGATGGCCTTCGCCGCGGATTCCATGAGCAAACCCACTTCCCAGTGGCCCGTATGGTATCCCAAAGCAACGGGCGAACCATCCTCGCGCCGGATGCCACCTTGCGTCGACAGGATAAGAAACTCGGGTCGCCCGAGCGCCCGCGGATTCCAACCCATCCCCGCGTTCTGCGACCAACCGAAAAGATCGCCGCTCGCCGACGACTTCAATTGCTCCGGTTCAAAAGGCAACGCCCCGCCGGGCCCCGGCGCTGTGGTGCGCAAGGTGTAGATGTCAGGATTCTGGGAGTCTCGGAAGTCCATTCAACGTGAATTCAGCAACTTCCCACCATTGGCCTCCGCGATTTTCCGGCCCGCATGAACCGTTTCCCAAACCTTCACTCCGATGTGTTTCCAATCCTCCATCTTCAAATCACGCAAGTAATTGGAAGGCCTATCGGTGTAGATCAACCATTCCCTGTGGTCGCTGCCAAGCGTCGTCCTGCTCCGCTGCAGGTTTCGCTGGCCCACCTCCCGCATCAGATGGCCGTTCTCGTCCGGACCCAGAATCAGCATCGAGATTCCGGCAAGATCTCCATCGACAAAACTGATGATGTCGTGCCTTTGAAAACCATCAATCAGCTCGTTCTCGCTCATGCTGGCAACAACGACCTTACGCTGGTTCGAGGAGCGTGCCTTCAACTCCGTGATGTTCAATTCATGGAGATCGATGGGCCACTCAAAATATTTGTAATCCCATTTGGGGTCTTCTTCCGCCGGAGCATGGATAGCCGCGATGACGAAGACGATCGCTCTCCAGAAGATGGATTTTCGTGTCATGGGCAAAATGTTCATTGCGCCGCTCGCATCCCTCCTCTTAACGCACCGGCTTCGGTCGCACCGTAGTTGCCGGCAAACAGGGGATCGAGTGGACGGCTGTTCGGCACGGAAAGCCAGATACGCAGGATGTGGCGCTTTTCTTCCGGTTGCTCGTGATCGATGAATTCGCTGCGGCGGTGAAGTGTCACCCAGTTGTTTAGAAAGAGCATGTCACCGGGGCGTTGACGAAACCGGACATGGAACTCGGGGCGATTGGCGATCTCTTCCACGGCATCCAGCGCCTCGCGTTGCTCCCTGGTCATGTCAGGCAAATCCGGATTGGCGTAGGCGCGTTCGATGAGGACGCGCAGCAGATTGCAGGCGAAATGTCCCTCGTGTACGGAGAAAATCGGCTGCTGTGTCCACGGCTTTTCGTTTCCCGTGTCGACCGTGTGGCGCAGGTAGTAAAAAGGGGTTCTGAGTATTTCCAGGAGATCAGGCCTGGTCCTGGCCATTTCGTTGAAGATTGCGGCCGAACTCACGACCTCGTTTTCTCCGCCCTCTTTCGCCTGTTTGAGACACAGGAATGCGATGACGTCGCAACGGTCGGAATGAAAGCTGAGCTTCTTGCGCGTGTTCGGTCCGCGCGATCGCGGATCGTCGTCCTTGAAGCCCGCGTCGCGCACGCTGAAAACAGTCTCCCCCGTCGCGCTCTGTGAGAGCAACGTTCCGACTTTCCCCGCGAGCAAGGCAAAGAGCTTCGTCGTTTCTTTTTCCGTATATCGTTGAACAGGAATTCCTCGCATCATGCAGCCCCCGGCACCTGTCTCGAGTTTCTCGCGGACAAAGCAGAGGCGTTGCACGACCGGGTTCGCATCGCGCGCCTCTCCAGTGGTCACGATGTCGTCAAGCGCGCCAATCTCTGCCGAGGTGAACGTGTGCAACCACTCGTCGCGTTCGAGCAATTCTTCGCCGTGCCAGACACAGGGATGATCGATGATCGACTTTGTCATATAATTAATTTTTCTTTGCTTGATTCATACGCACGTCACGTTTTTCGTTCTCCACATATGAATCCATTCGGCGATGATGACGAGGTGGAAGAAGACGATGTCTTCGATTCAGATTTAAGCCGCTACCTGGAAGATGTCGACCGGGCAATCGAAGCGAGGCAAGACTCGCCGATATACCTCTCGACTGGCGGGGAGGAAGAGGAGGAGCACGAGGGGTTCAATGACATCGGCGACTACATCGAGCTTTTCGAGAATAGCCCTGTCACGACCCACGCGAAGCTCCTCATAGGCCAGAAAGTCTACTTGCCTGATCCGGATTCACTCGATGACGAAGACCTGCATATGAAACTCTGGCAGGTCATTTTCGGTCTCGAGAATCAGAGGACGTACCTCTACCACACCGATCACTTGAGCGACCGCGAACTCTATGAGTTGCTTTGGTTCGAATTGCTCAACGAACAGGCCTACGACCTTCGGAAATACCCCGAAGCCGCCTGCCACGTCGACGCCCTCCCCATCGAAGGAGACGAAAGCCAGGACATCTGGCTCAGATACTACGCCGACGACGAGGAGCGTGACCAGCTCAAGAATGAATCACCCGAAGTGACCATTCCCTACCGTGAGATCCCGCCGCATGACCGGGACCGGTTTCTGCCGAAGAGGCCGTAGAGGGGCTGAAAAAGCCTTCAGCGTTCTGGATTCTGTGGGGCCTACCTGTGGGCCGTAGCTGCCCTTGCTGCAGGGTAGCTGGATTTTCGCCTCAGGGTAACGTGAATCCTTCTTGGTAGTGGTGAGAAGTCGACTTCCAAAGCCTATTGCGTCCCGCCCCTGGGCAATCATCTGTCGTTACTGGCCGTCGGTCGTTTCCGGGGCGCGACCGATAGTGGCCCAGAGAACGATACCAAGGACTGGAATCAGAACATGGTAAGACGATATCAGAGGGACAGTCTTCCAATCGAAGTTTTCGAATAGACCAAGAAAATCTGTAGCGATATTGAGGGCAACTAGAATGCCAATGATGGCGGCACATACTCCACCGCAGACGCCCACTAGCAGCCAGCTCCGCGCTTCAGGCTGCGACTTCTCAATAACCAGATCGTAGATTGCGACACCGATGAGTAAAGAACTGGCGGACCATAGTAGCATGGTTGAACCGGTAATGAGTGCGACTAGTGGCTTTTCAATGACCTGCGACCCAAAAATGAATCCGAAAATGCTTAGGACGAGGAAAGGGATGCCAGCCAGAAAGATGAGAATATTCAGTGGAGTGGTCAGCACCCAAAAAACCATGTAGATCTTAATGACGGCAGACTTTCCCATGGCTTCATCGATTCAATTAAACGGAAACCCTCTCAGAATCTATCAACCTTTGTCCTGGTTTCTTCGCCCTAAGCTCAAAACTTATTCGCCTGCACAAACTCCCCTTCGCCACTGAGAAAATTCACCAAATTATTCGTCGCCTTCATCGCTTGGCGTTCGACGCTTTCGTAAGTCCGGGAGCCGATATGGGAGGTGACGACGGCATTGGGGCAACCGAGGAGCGGGTGGTCGGCGGGGGGTGGTTCTTCATCGAGGACGTCGGTGCCGTAGCCGCCGAGTTTGCCGGATTTCAAGGCATCGACGACGGCCATGGTGTCCACAAGTTCTCCACGGGCGGTGTTGAGGATGATGGCGTCGTCTTTCATTTCGGCGATCTTGTCGGCGTTGATGAGTCCACGGGTTTCGTCGGAGAGGAAGCAATGCAGGGTGATGACGTCGGCGTTGACCAGGACATCATCCATTGTCTCCTTTCGTTCGATCCCGTGCGTGGCCGCGAAGTCCTCGTCCCAATAAACGTCGTAAGCGATGACCGGCATCCCGAAGGCTTTCGCGCGAACGGCGACTTCCTTGCCAATGCGGCCGAGGCCGATGATCCCCATCGTCTTGCCCCAAATTTCGTGACCTGTGATGCGCTTCCACTCGCCGATACTCGCCGCGTGCCCGACTTCGACGAGGTGTTTACTGAGGCAGAGGAGCAATCCGAAGGCGTGCTCGGCGACGGTCGTGTGATTGACGCCGGGCGTGAAGAGAATGGGCATCTTTTTTTGCGTTGCATAGTCGACGTCGATCTTGTCGAGGCCGATGCCGTACTTGCTGATGACTTTGAGGCGGGGCGCGGACTTGTCGATGACAGCGGAAG
>JBCDLR010000330.1:0-4396 GCA_038745205.1 Verrucomicrobiota bacterium | reverse complement strand
GTTCCCGGAGAGGCGGGCTTGAGGAGAACCTTGCCCCCACCGAACTCACCGAGAATCTCATGGGGAATGGTGTGGCTGTCGACGGAAACACGGACCATGGCCTTCTTCGCCGAGTCGCTGGCCTTGCGGATGCACTCGGAGACTTCATTTGCCTTGCCGAATCCGAATCCAACCTTGCCGCTGTGATCGCCGCAGACGACGAGAGCACTGAAGCTGAAGCGTCGACCGCCCTTCACGACTTTCGCGCAACGGTTGATGGACACTACCTTCTCGACCAGTTCCGGCTCCTCCGGTTCCTCGCGGCCACTCGGCGCTTCACCGGGCTTGGGCTCATAGCTCGTGCTACGAATGGAATCGCGGCCTTCAGAAGCGGTTTCTGCAGGCTTGGAACCTGCGTCTGCCGTTCCTTCAGGAGTTCCCGGAGCACCAGCGACAGGAGTGGTTTCCTCCGCGGCGGCAGCTTTTTTTTCTTCCGGTTTGGGTGTGGGCGAATCGCTCATGATAACAAATTAAAATTGGAGCCCTCCTTCGCGGGCGGCATCGGCAAGGGCTTTTACCTTACCGTGGAAAATGTGACCTCCACGGTCAAAAACAACGGTCTCGATCTTGGCGGCTTTTGCCCGTTCCGCGATGAGCTTTCCGATCGAGGTGGCGGTTTCCAGGCTGGCGGTCGATGGCCCCTTGGCAGCGCCTTCCTTCGTCGAGGCAGCAGCGATCGTCTTTCCGCTCTCGTCGTCGATGAGCTGGGCGTAAACGTTCTTGTTGGAAAAATGCACGGCGAGTCGGGGCCGCTCTGCAGTGCCGGAAATCTTTTTCCGGATGCGGCGGCGAACTTTCGCACGGACGGCTTTGCGGTTCAAAGTGGGCATGATCGTGATGGTTACCGTGAAAGAATTCTTTGGGTTTACTTCTGGACGCTCTTGCCCGCTTTCCGTCGCACGTATTCGCCGACGTAGCGGACTCCTTTTCCTTTGTAGGGTTCCGGCTTGTAGTAGCTCCGGACCTCCGCCGCGAACTGGCCGACGAGTTGCTTGTCGATGCCAGCCACGCTGATCTTCGTGTTTTCGTCGACCTTCACGTCGAGACCATCAGGGATGGGATGAAGGACGGGGTGTGAAAACCCGAGACTGAGATCGAGGTTCTTGCCCTTGACCGCGGCCCGGAAACCAACGCCCTGGATCTCCAGCTTCTTCTCGAATCCTTCAGAGACACCCTGGATCATGTTGGCAATGAGACTGCGGGTGGTGCCGTGCATGGCGTTTGCCTGCCGGGTCGTGCCGGAGGTCTCCACGGTGACATCGGCACCCTCCTGGTTCAGGGTAATCTCGGCGGGAAGCGTCCACTTCAGTTCCCCCTTGGGCCCCTTGACGGTCAGGGTGGAATCGGACGCGACCTCGACGGATACCTTGTCGGGGACGTTGATGACGGATTTTCCTATACGGGACATGGTTACAATGCGTTGCGTGAAGAAATTGATTGGGATGGTCTTACCAGACTTTCGCGAGGAGTTCGCCGCCCACTTTTTCCCGGCGTGCCTTGTGGCCGGTCATGATGCCGCGGGAAGTGGACAAGATGGAGATGCCGAGTCCACCGAGCACGCGCGGGATGCTCTCGACGGAAACATAGCTGCGGCGACCCGGTTTGCTTTCGCGTTTCACATCGGTGAGGGCGGGCGTGTCGTCGACAAACTTCACCTTCACCTTGATTTCGGGAAACTTGCCGGAGGTGTCGACCTCGTAGTTCCAGATATACCCCTCTTCCTTGAGGATGCGGGCGATCTCCGCCTTGATCTTCGAATAGGGAGCGACGCACTCTTCGTTATGGGCGCGGCTCGCATTCTTGATGCGGATGAGAAAATCGCCGATGGGATCACTAATGGCTGCCATAGTATTCTAAAGTTTGTTGTTCTCGTTTAGGCGGCGGCCTCCTGGCCTTCTTCGGTTTTCTTTTCGACTTTACGGAATGGCATGCCCATCTCGGCGAGGAGCGCACGCGCGTGGTCGTTGGTTCTCGCAGAGGTGACGAAGCAGATGTCAAAGCCGAGATTGCGCTTCACCTTGTCGAGTTCGACTTCCGGGAAAATGGTGTGGTCACTTACTCCCAGCGTGTAGTTCCCCTGCCCGTCGAAGGCCTTGAAGGAAACACCGCGGAAGTCGCGAATGCGCGGAATCGCCATGCTCACGAGGCGAAGGAAGAAATCATACATCTGATGGCCACGAAGCGTGACCTTCGCTCCGATCGCTTCACCTTCGCGAAGCTTGAAGTTCGAAATGCTGTTCTTTGCCACCGTGGGCACGCCACGTTGACCCGTGATCAGCGCAATCTCCTCGAGAGCGTCCTCGACGGCGGCCTTGCGGTCGGCCTCGCGTCCGATTCCGCAGTTGACGACGATCTTTTCAAGACGCGGAATCTCGTGCGGGTTCGCGAGTCCCAGCTTCTCCTTCAAGGCGGGGATGACGCGGCTCTTGTAATCTGTCAGGGCAGTCGGTTCCATGGTATTCTATCCGTTGCTTCAGGCTTGGCTGACGAGTTTGACGTTGGAAATGTGAATGGGGCCTTCCTTCTCCGTGATACCACCCTCCGGGCGGTCCTGAGATCGGCGCTCATGCTTCTTGATCATGCGCACGCTTTCGACGAGGACCTGTTCCTTCGCGGACAAGACCTGGAGGACGGTGCCGGTCGACCCTTTGTGGTTGCCGGAGATGACTTCGACGGTGTCGCCTTTCTTGACGTGTGTTTTCTTGCGGCTCATGGCGGGTTAGAGGACCTCGGGGGCGAGGGAGACGATTTTCATGAAGTTCTTCTCGCGCAGCTCGCGCGCCACGGGTCCGAAAATTCGGGTCCCGCGGGGATTCTTGTCCTTGTCGATGATGACAATGGCATTGCGATCGAAGCGCAGGACCGACCCGTCAGAGCGACGAATGGGCGAGGATGTGCGGACGACCACCGCCTTGACGACCTCACCCTTCTTGATGTTGGCGGTCGGCGTGGACTCGCGAACGTGAGCGGTGATGATATCGCCGACGTTCGCCGTCTTCGTGCGCTTTCCGAGGACGCCGATCATTTTCGCAACACGGGCACCCGTGTTGTCGGCGACGTCGATTTTGGACTCCATCTGGATCATGGCAGTAGGGCGAAAAGGTTGGTTAAACGGTGAAGTTAGTGGGCGAGCACCTTGGCAAGGCGCCATCGCTTGGTTTTACTGAGGGGACGGCACTCGACGATGCGGACCTTGTCGCCAACGACGGCGGTCTCGTCCTCATCGTGGGCATAGAACTTGGAAGAACGCTTGATGATCTTCCGGAACTTCGGGTGCGGAACGCGGCGCACGACTTCGACAACGATCGTCTGCTTCATTTTGTCAGACACGACCTTGCCCACCCGCTCCTTGCGGAGTCCTGGCTTCTTGTCCGAGGCCGTTGCCTCTTCATCGGGTTTCGATTCCGCGGCGGCTTCCACGACAGGAGTTTCCTCGTCTGCCACTGCAGACGCGGGAACTTCTTCTACGGGCGGTGAGGCCGCGGAGGTTTCTTCGTTCTTTTCTTCGTCACTCATGGGAGAAATTCGGCTGATGGTTTCGTCAGTTTACAGTCAGGCCGTCGCGGTGGCCGCCTCCTGGGCCTGGGCCTGTTGGCGTTCGGAGATCACGGTCTCGATGCGGGCGATCTCGCGGCGGACGGTGCGAATTCGCGCCGGGTTCTCAAGCTGTCCGCTCGCCTGCTGGACGCGCAGGTTCACTATCTCGAGCTTCAGGTCACGGGCCTGAGCCGAGAGTTCATCAACGGTCAATTCGCGGAGTTCGGTGATCTTCATGTCTTGGAAAAAGTGTCAGTATAAAATTAGTGATCGCCACGCTTCACAAAGCGGGTGCGCACACCGAGCTTGTTGGCAGCGAGGCGCATCGCTTCCCGGGCAAGCGTTTCAGAAACGCCGGAGATTTCGAAGAGCATGTGGCCGGGCCGCACGACGGCGACCCAGAATTCCGGGGCTCCCTTGCCCTTACCCATCCGCGTTTCCGGGGGGCGCTTGGTCACCGGCTTGTGCGGGAAAATCCGGATCCAGACCTTTCCCTTCCGCTTGAGGTAACGGTTGATGGCGACGCGGCAGGCTTCGATCTGGTTGTTCTTGATCCATTCACGGTCGAGAACCTGCAGGCCGAAATCGCCGAAGCTCAGTTGGGTTCCACGTGACGCGTTGCCGGCGCGACTGCCGCGCTGGCTCTTGCGAAACTTCACTTTTCTGGGCATCAAGGGCATGGCTGAAAAAGGTCGGGATTAGAAATTCAGTTCGGAAAAATTCATTCAAGCTCAACTGGCGGCTCCGGTCGTGTTGGTCGGAGTTGTTGCTTCGGGAGCGGGCTTCGCGCTACCGGCGGGCGTCGCAGCGGGAGTTGCGG
>JBCDLR010000329.1:0-4402 GCA_038745205.1 Verrucomicrobiota bacterium | reverse complement strand
GTTGAGTGGTGGGAGTTTGACTGGTCGTTTCGAAGCTTTGACGCGTTCGGCGATGGCTTTGGCTTCCTCGACGAGTTGGTCCTCGCGCATCATGCGGTAGTGCTGGGCGTCGACGCGGATTTTCGGGGCGTCGGGCATTTGCGTCTGCACGATGCGGTTGGCGAGGTATTGGATATCGTCGAGGCGCTCGCCGCGGCGGCCGATGAGGATGTCGGCCTCTTCGGAAATGATTTCCAAGACGGTGCCGTTCTCGGTTTCGAGCGGCTGGACATCGACGACGAACCCGAGATACCCGAGCATCGTGTCGAGAACTTCCTTGGCCTTGTCGATCGGTTCCATCTGACGAGCAAATTACACCAAACGGGGAGAATCGCCAAGCCGGCGCCAGACTACTGCACCGGAACGAGTTTAAACCGATCGATGATGCAACCTTTAGCCTTGGTCTCGCGTTCGGTGATGGGGTTGCCGGTGAGGAGGCTGTTTAAGGTCTCGTGGAGGTAGTTCCGGACGGCTTCATCTTTTGGCGCGGAAGGGACAGGTGCGGTTTTCTTTGTCTCTTTCGCTTCTCCGCCGCTGATCTTGCATTCAGAATCAAGGGCGCCGCGGTAGGCGGCCTTGCCGGTTTCATCGACGATGAGGACGTGCGGGAGGACGGGGATTTCCAAATCATGGGTCATCTTGAAATCGACATCGAAGAGGAACGCATCCGGCTTCGCGCCGACGTCCTTCAAAACGGAGACGAGTTTTTTCCGTTCCTCGGCGGTCGCGTCCGCCTTCACGGGAAGGACAATGAACCACTTCACACTGCGCGCGCGCATCTCGGATTGCAGCGCGGGGAGGACGTCCTTTTTGTAGTAGTCGAGAGTGCACGGGCAATCGGGTCGTGCCCACTCGAGGACAGTGACGTGATTTTCGGCGGCGGTGGTGAGGGCCATCTCGGTTCCGTCTGCAGACATGAGGGTGAACCGGAGCGGCGACGGCACCTTTTCATTCTCACCACTGGCGGAGATTGACGCCGAGGTGAGGATTCCCACGAAGAATAGGAGTGAACGCACGAGAAAAGATAACGCATGGCCTCCGATTCGAAAGCCGCGACTTGACGAAACCCTTGAAACAGTGGTCATTTTCGGCCCTTCCACTACTGTGGGGGAGACTTGGCAGAATGACTCCGACAACCAAATCCACAACATCTTCCCGCCTTCCATGGCGACCAACGGCAGGCTTTTTCCTGCTCGCCGCGCCTGCAGCCACTCTTGCTGCCGATGAGAAAGCGGAAGAACCGAAGAACGACGAACAGACCAAGGAACTGGTCGGGACGTCGACGCTCCAGCCCAGCCCGGAAACCATCACGCAAGGGAACTGGAAGCCGCTCGCCGTTACCGCCGCGATCTATTTCATCATCTCGGCAGTCATGTGCGTGTTGATTTTCAAGCTCTACACCAAGCGCCGCCTCGTCTGACGTCGAGCTGCTGAACCAACTCACCATGCGCATTCTCTCCGGCGTCCAACCGTCCGGTCGGCTTCATATCGGCAATTACTTCGGCATGATGGAGCCTGCGATTCGCATGCAGGACGAGGGCGAAGCGTTTTATTTCATCGCCGAGTACCACGCACTCACGTCCATTCACGATCCCGCTGCCCTTCGTGAAAACGTCCGCGAGTTGGCCATCGACTTCCTCGCTTGCGGACTCGATCCCGAAAAGTGCGTCTTCTGGCGGCAATCGGATGTGCCGGAGGTGACCGAGTTGACGTGGATCCTGAGTTGCGCAACGCCGATGGGATTGCTGGAGCGATGCGTTTCCTACAAGGACAAAATCGCGCAGGGAGTTTCCCCGTCCCACGGCCTCTTCGCCTACCCGGTTTTGCAGGCTGCCGACATTCTCGCCTTCGACGCGAACGTCGTTCCCGTCGGCAAGGACCAGAAGCAGCACCTCGAGGTCACGCGGGACATCGCGTTGAAGATCAATGATCGTTACGGGGAGGATTTGCTCGTGCTTCCCGAGCCACGCATTCGCGAAGAAACTGCCGTCGTCCCGGGTCTCGACGGAAAAAAGATGAGCAAGAGCTACGAAAACACGATCGACATTTTTGAAGAGACTGAAAAGAAGCTACGGAAGAAAATCATGCGGATTGTGACGGATTCGACCCCTGTAGAGGAGCCGAAAAATCCCGAGGGCAGCTACATTATCCAGCTCTACAAGTTATTCGCCGATGCATCTGAAGTATCGGCCTTGGAGGAAGACTTTCGAGCCGGTGGGAAGGGATACGGGGACTTCAAACAAGTGCTTTTCGAACGCATTCGGGATCATTTCGCCCCAATGCGGGAGCGCCGGGAAAAGCTCGCCGGTGACCAGAACTACGTCGATGGGGTCTTGGAAACTGGCGCGAAAAAGGCTCGGGACATCGCCCGGCGGACCCTGGATCGGGTTCGCAGTGCCGTGGGGCTATAGGCATTCAATCTGGAAAAAACGTTTCAAAATCGTCACCCGCGACCGCTTGAACATGGCAATTTTCTTTCCACCCGCGCCCGATTCCTCTTGCCTTGTAGGGTATTACTTTTAATATCGGACCCTCAACCTATTTAAGAATTTGCTGCGGTCTACCCCCCTAAAACCTCCGCAGACAAGAAACTGGAATGAACCTGCTGAGTAAAGTGAAGACAATGCTGGATACGCCTTCGGGTGACGATGACAACTACCCGCAACAGCGTGATTACTCCCAAAACCGGGAATCGCATCACCCGTTGTTTACCGAGAAAATCTTTTCTGACCGAAAGGTTTTCTTCATGGATTTGAAGGAAAACAACCGCGGCCGTTTCCTGAAAATCACCGAGGACGTTCGTGGTCGAAGGGACACCATCATGCTCCCAATCGAGTCATTGAACGACTTCATCGAAGCCCTTCATCGTATCGAAGAATACGAAAAAGGCCTCGAATAGAAGGGTTTTTCGCATTCGGACGTTGTTAGTAGTCGACGCTCACGAGCGTAAGCCCGTCTGCGGGCGCACAATGCGAGGAGTGCGCTGTGCCCGCGGGCTCTAACAAGTTCGCTATCCAACGCACCGGCTCGCCTCCGGTCGCGCAACGCATGGCGCTGCCCGTCAGCAAACGCACCATGCGGTAGAGGAATCCGTTGCCGGTATATGTCAGCGCGAGCGTCTCGCCATGCTCCGCGAGCCTCGCCTCGTGAATCGTGCGAACGGTCTCCAAGTCCTTGCCGTCTCCCCGGTTGGCAGCGAACGCGGCGAAGTCATGTTCCCCTTGAAAGAGCACCAAGGACTCCCGAAGTAAATCACGGTCAATGACTTGCGGATGATGCCAGGCGAGCCCGGCACGGAGAGGCCGGAGCACTTCACTCGTATCAATCTCATAGCGATAGGTTTTTTTTATTACTGAGAAGCGAGCATGGAAATCATCCGCGACTCCCTCGCTAGCCATCACGCGGATGGTCCGCGGCAAGTGCGCGTTGAGAGCCCGCATCCACGCCGCCGCATCCATCGACGAATTTGCCGGAGCGTCGAAATGTGCGACCTGACCGAGCGCGTGTACGCCAGTGTCGGTCCGGCCCGAAGCATGGAGGGAAATTCGCTTCTTCGCGATCCGCTCGAGCGCGGCTTCCATCTGATCCTGCACCGTGCGCCCCGACGGCTGGCTCTGCCAACCTTCGAAGGGACGCCCGTCGTAAGCGATGGTTAGCTTAATCCTCATCATCCAGTTCGAAAGAGTCCATCGCGCCGGTGGCGCCCTCCCGCATCGCTTTTTCATCGAGGTAGTCCTGCAGGATGACAACCGCCGCCATCTGATCGATCACGTTTCGACTGTTCTTCACCGTCCGGCCAGCTTCGTGGAGCTTTCGCTGTGCCTCGACCGTGGTCAGCCGCTCGTCCGTCGTCTCGAGTGGTATCTCTTCGGGGATTCTCTCGCGAAGGCCAGCAACAAACTGCTCGACCTTCTCCACGGCAGTTCCGCGGCTTCCGTCGAGTCTCAAGGGAAGTCCGATCACAATTCGCGAAACCACCCGCTCCTTCACAATCTCCGTAATTCGTCCCGCGAAGTCCGGCGTTTCCTTCCGGTGAATCGTCTCCACCGGATGCGCGAGCATGCCGAGATCGTCACTGATGGCCAGCCCGATACGGGCTTCGCCGTAATCGATGCCGAGGATGCGCTCCATTGGCGCCATCCTACTTACTTCAATTCCGCGGGCAAGTTCTTCACCAGATGCTTGATGCGGTCTACCTGGTCGCGGGTCGTGACCAGAAGCGCGTCGCCGGTCTCGACAACAATGAGATTCTCGACCCCCAGCAAGGCAATACGGCGATTCTTTTCCTTCGAAAACACGACATTGTCGCGCGCGTCGAGCACGGACAAGGGCGCATTACCGCGATTGTTTGTTTCGTCCGCTT
>JBCDLR010000328.1:0-4489 GCA_038745205.1 Verrucomicrobiota bacterium | reverse complement strand
GCTCCGACTCCCTGATGGCGTGCAACTTGGAGACCTCGGTGAGGGCGGTCTCGTAGGCAGGCTTCAACGCGTCCCAAGGTTCGTTCCGAAGGTGCCACAGTTCATGATTTCCCAGGTCTTCCAGCCAGACGAGCCGCTGGTCTTCGATCCAGGCGAATACCCGTGGCGACGCGATGCCATTCTTTTCCAGAAAGTGCGAGACCGGAACGAAGAGCGCGTTGTCGGGGCGCACGTCCGTGTATTCCATGAAGACGATGGTGCGGGACGGGTTGTCGGCCTTCAGGCGCCAATAGACGCGATCAGAGCCGCCTTCACCGATGGGAGTCATCGAGAGCTCCGCCATTTCCAGCTCCGGAAAAACGGTGCGGGTACGTTCAAGGATGGTGGCTTCGGGCAGCATGAAAAGAATCCCGAGCAAGGCCGCAAAACAGCCATGCCTTCGGGTTAGACATCCTGATTCGTTAGCGTGCCTGAGGCAGTGCGTCCAGTCCGGACGATACAACGCTCGAGGGTGGACCCGCCGGTCACTCTCGATTCCGGCCAGAGAACGGATCGGTGGAGGCTCGCCCCGCCTTCGACGCGGGCCCCGGGACCAATGACCGTTCCTGGGCCGATTTCCGCCTCTGGATCGATCTTCGCCGAGGGATGGACGGCGGGCGGGACCTCGCCGGATATCCTTAATTCCTCCTCCAATACCGCCAATTGGGCGTCGAGATAGGCGTCGCGGGTGCCCAGATCGAACCAGCTCCCTTCATCGATGACGACGCCACCGAGCTTTCCTGCTTTTGCCAGTTCGAGGAATGGACCGATGACGCTGTGCGGGGTCGGGCCGTTGAGATGCCGGTGGATCCCGGGGTCGCACAGATAGATGCCCGTGAACTGATGGGTGGATGGGTGCCCGGTTTCAAGACGATTGCGGATGTCGGGGACGAGCCCGGTTGCGGCGTCGTAGCCGACATGAAGGGCGGGGCCATGGCTTCGCAGGATCATTGTGACGACGGCGTCACTGGCAACGTGGCGGGTCATGGCGGGAACAAGTGGTAGGTCTGTTAGGATATCGCCGTTGTAAACGATGAACGGAGCCCCGCCGAGGAGATCCGCGACGTTGGCAATGCCGCCACCGGTTTCGAGGAGGACCGGTTCAAAGCGAAACGCGATCGGTTTCCCCGCGTAGGAATCCGACGGAAACGACGTCCTCCACGCGCCGGCACAGTGATGGGTATTCACAACGAACCGCTCGATGCCGATCGTCCCGAGGTGATCGAAAGCATATGCAACCAGCGGGCGGTGAACGAGCGGGACGAGTGGTTTGGGAATCTCCTCCGTGAGCGGACGGAGCCGGGTTCCCTTCCCGGCGCCGAGGACAAAGGCGTTATGCACCCGGCACTTTCGGGAGAGTCCGCGGTCCATCCAGTGGAAATTCCCGGGGTGAATTGAGGGACGGTGACAGTTGACGATCGCGCCCGTTCTCTCCACCATGGGGTCCCCCGATTTTATGGATCTAGAACCTGCTGAGCTCGTCGCTTCCAACGACGGCACGGTCTGGCCAATTGGCGAGACGTGTGTCATCGGGCGTTCGGCATCGGCGGACATTATGATCGAGGAGCCGAATATTTCGCGGCAACACGCGATGATTCGCCGGTCCGACGGTGGCTATTCGCTCTTTGATCTCGACAGCGCCAACGGCAGCACGGTCAACGGCGCGCCGGTCAGTGAGCCGGTCAGCCTCGCGAACGGCGATCGCATCGGGGTTGCGGATTTCGAGTTCGTTTTCCAGGAACGCCATCCCTCGCAGCCGCTCGATGGCGGGGTCAATCCCAGTTCGACGATGATGCTCACCGCGCAGAGTCAGCCCATGGTTTTCCTTGTCGCCGACGTCATGGGTTACACGGAGATCAGTTCGAAGCTTCCCGATGACCAGCTCGCGAACTTGATGGCGCCCTGGTATGAGCATTGCCGCCAGGTGCTCAAATCGACCGGAGGCCTCCTGGACAAGTTCATCGGTGATTGCGTCTTTGCCTATTGGAAAATGACGAGTCCCCGCGAACGCGCGAGTGCCCTGAATGCGGCGCGGCAACTCACCGAGTACCATCTCACGCCATCTTCCGAACAAACAACGTTTCTCAACCGGGCTTCCGTCGACCTGCGTTGCGGGGTCGGTTTGCACATCGGGGAAGCAGCGGTCGGTTCGTTCGGCCGCGGCAACAAGACGGCGCTCGGTGATGAGGTCAATCTCACTTTCCGCGTGGAGAAACTCACCCGTGATCTGGAAGCCGACATCTTGGCGACGGCGGCCTTTTTTGAAGGATGGGACGCGGGACGCGGCTTGTTTGAACCCCTGGGCGAATTCGAATTGAAAGGGATTGGCCGGCAAGTCGAGGTGTTTGGGATGCTCGATTGACCGCAAAAGGGCCGGGGAAGCAAGACCACCCTTTTTTCCGGGGACCTGCTCGGGCTGGGCATTGGGTCTCACGCCGCCGACGGGCTGGAACGGAAGAAAGTTTGCCACCCGCAGGCTTCACGCTTTACTCGCAGCATGTCTTCCATTCCCCGGCGCGTTCTTGGCCATACGAACTTCCGCATTTCGGAGATCGGGTTCGGCGCCTGGGCCATTGGCGGGGCATGGGGCGACGAGGTCCCGGAAGATCAAGCGCGGGAAGCCCTGCACGGCGGGCTCGACGCGGGAATGAACTTCATCGACACCGCCGATATCTAAGGCGAGGACGGGCGCTCGGAACGGATCGTCGGATCGGTGCTAAAGGAGCGGAACGAGCCTGTCCACGTCGCGACCAAGATGGGGCGGGGGGAAGGCTGGACGGACGATGAAGACGGTATCGCCCGCGCCGCGGAGGGGTCGATTCGACGTCTAGGGGTCGGTGCACTCGACCTCGTGCAGCTGCACTGCATTCCCTTCGAGCAAATCAAGGCAGGCAAGGTTTTTGAGAATCTCGAGAAGGTGAAGGATCGGGGATTGATCCGGCATTATGGCGCGAGCGTGGAGACGATGGAAGAGGCACTATTCTGCATCCGGGAAACACCCTGTGTGACGCTTCAGGTCATCTTCAACCTCTTCCGCCAACGCCTCGTCACCGAACTCCTTCCGGCGGCGAAAGCCAATAACGTGGGCATCATCGTCCGAGTCCCCCTCGCCAGCGGGGTTCTTTCCGGGAAATTCACGAACGACCACCAGTTCGGCGCGGAAGACCACCGGGGATTCAACGCCAACGGCGAGTGCTTCAATGTCGGGGAGACCTTTGCCGGCGTGCCCTTTGATCGCGCCGTCACTTTCGCATCGAAAATCGACAAGATTCTCATCGAGGAAGCGCCGGATGCCACGCTTGCGCAGAAGTCGTTGCGGTGGATTCTCGATCACGAGACCGTGAGCACCGTCATTCCCGGCGCGAAGACCGCGGAACAAGCTCGCGAAAACGCGGCCGCTTCGGGCTTGAAACCACTGGCCGGACAGTCGCATGCTGAACTCTTGGAACTCTATGAATTTGAAATCGATGATGCGGTGCGTGGCGCTTACTAGCCTCTGGATGGCCCTCGGGATTCCGGCGATTGCGCAGGAAGGCGGAGATCTTCCAGTCTTCGCCGTGACGGAGGTCGACCGGATCCGGGCCGCGATGGGAACGGAAGCGAAGGTCAGGGGCACCGTCGCCGACACGGGGAAGTCCGGCGCAGGTCATAACTTCCTCAATTTTTCCGACACGGAGTTCAACGTTTTCGTTCCGTCGAGTTCCGTTTCCAACTTCCCCGACGGAGAACCTGCCGACGTTTATCGCGGATTGGAGATCACCTTCACTGGCGAAATCGCGGAGTACAACGGGAAGGTTCAGATCGTCCTCACCTCGCCGGACCAGGTGACCGTCTCCGGCGGGGCACCGTTACCGCAGACCGACCCGGGCGAAGAGGCGGACCCGGCCGGCGATATGGACATGTTAGAGCGGATCGATGCTTCCAATAAGGCCACCATTGTCGCGGCGGCGGGAGAGAGGGTCCGGGTCCGTGGATTTGTTTCCGCGTCGAACAAGGCGGCGACGACCGGGGCGAACTTTCTGAAGCTGAAGGACAGTGACTTTACCGTGGTCATTTTCGGAAAGGCGCTGGCCAGCTTTGCCGGGGGAGATCCGGTTACGATCTACCGGGACAAATGGATCGAGGTGGCCGGCATGATCGAACTCCATCGCGGCGACACCAAACAACCGCAGATGGTCATTGAGTCGCCGGAGCAAATCCGCGAGGTGCCGGAGCCGAAAGAGGACCCCGTTCCCGCCGCAACCCCGCAGGCGCCGTCCGCTCAGCCAACACCACCTCCGATTCCCGAAGGGCCAAAAGAGGTCGATTGGCGGGACTACTTCGAGAAATAGGGAACGATTCGTCGAAGGGAAAGGCGGGTTTTGGAAGGAGTTTGGGGGGTTCTCCGCAACTGACAAAGGGCCAAAGACTTCGCCCTCTAAAAATTATAATATTTCCCCCTTTTTGCTTG
>JBCDLR010000327.1:0-4495 GCA_038745205.1 Verrucomicrobiota bacterium | reverse complement strand
TCCACTACCTCACGATAGGCTTCCTGTTCGACGATGTTCTTCTTCTCGAGGAATGAATCATCGTCATGATGATAGAGTTCCCGGGCGACGACTTTTCCGGTAGGATTGCGCCATTCCGTGTAGCGAAAGTGGCGATCGCGAATACTGCGTCCCACGCGGCCTCGACGGTTCATTTCGCTGAAGGCCACGACACGCTCCGGCAAAGCCTCCGCATTTCGAAACAACACCGCCAAGCTTTGACCCTCGAGAACTTCGGGGACGCCGAGGTCAGCCAGGTCCGCCAGGGTGGGGAAGAGATCGAGACACTCCATCGGTTCCTGATACATTTCGCCTTCCCGCTCCATGCCCGGCACCTTCATGAGCAGAGGCACCCGCGCAGAAATCTCAAAGTTGGAGTGTTTGTGCCCCCAGGAATCGTATTCGCCCATCTGATATCCGTGATCCCCGACGAATACGATGATCGTGTTGTCGGCGTGTCCGGAAGCTTCGAGGGCGTCGATTACCCGACCAAAGCAGGCATCCACGTAGCTGATGCAGGCCAGGTAAGCTTGGATATAACGCTTCAAAAATGACTCATCAATGGTCTCAAATGCCGGCATGTTGTGGTAGTTGGCCACGATGCCCTGAGAGACGGCCCACTCCGGTGCCCCGTCGGGCAGGCTGCGAAAGCCCGGCAACTCGATGGCGTCGGGATCATAGAGATCCCAATATTTCTTCGGCGCATTGAAGGGCAAGTGCGGACGCAAGAAGCCCACCGCCAGGAAGAACGGTTCCTCATTGCCTGTCCGCGAATTGAGAAATTCCGCCGCCATCATCGCGGTCTCGCCGTCCTGCATTTCTTCGTCCGGGACATCGCTGTCGTCCCAGGTCTCGGCGCGAGGCCAATCGTGAGGATGATCAAAGACTTCTCCCGCCGCTCGTGCTTCTTCGATCAACCGGTTGCGAAGCGCATTCTGCTCCGGACCCCAGACGGGCACCGAGGGCCACTGTAAGGGAGCGCTCCACGATTCAGGATCATTCTCATCTCCCAGCATCGACTCATCATAGATGTGGAAGATTTTCCCAAAGCCCTGGGAGTGATAGCCGTTCTTCATAAAATACTGCGGCAGCGTCACGACATCCGGTAACGCTTCCCGCAAGGACACGCCGAAACCACGGAGCCCCGTCGTGTTGGGACGCAGTCCGCTCATCATGGAGTTGCGTGAAGGGCTGCAAACAGCGCTCTGCGCGTAGGCCCGGTTGAATCGCAGTGACTTATTCGCAAAGGCATCGAGGCGAGGCGTCTTCACGATCGGATCATCATAGCACCCCAGCTGTGGACGCAGATCGTCCGCCATAATGAAGAGCACATTGGGTTGGTCGGCCCCGTGTGACCCAAGGACGCCCCCGATGACGAAAAGTAGACAAACAAGTTTCTTAATCATGATTCGCTCGTGCTTGGGACACCTTTTTTGTTTTCGGCCCCATCCAAAACTCCCGGTATCGAATGAATTGCCCACAAAAAAGGCGCTTGGCACTCACCCGATCCCGCCACTTCTTCCGCTGGAATGAGCAGCCCCATGACGAGCCGGCAGCCAAGAAAAGCTCAAAGAGAACGGACTCAACCAACTGCTCTAGACCGGCCTTGGCCATTCAGGCGCGGCACAGCCGTTAGTCTTTTTTCCGCTTCCTCGTTTTCGGAAACTCTCTTTTCTGCTCAGATGTAAGAATCGCGAGTGCCTCCTCCCGAAAATCGCGGGCCAGAACCAGCGTCTTCCGGAACCCGGCGATCTGCTGGTCGCTGAAACCCGTTTCTTGCTGAACGCGCTCCCAGAGCGCCTCCCCTTGAAGTTCCTTTTTGGCGGGGCCGTAAGCTTCGTCGCGCTTCTTGATGTCGTCCTTGCTGATCCCAGAGGATTTCCGAATGGCGGCGACCTCTGTGGTGAGCTTTTGACTGATCTTGTCGAACAGATTCCTTTGGGTTTCGGTCAACTCCAGTTGCTCGAAACGCGCCAGTAGTAACTTTGCCGTAAAGAGATGCTTCACCTCCTCGTTGGCCTTGGCTGCCGATGGAAAAAGAACAGGGGAGACGAGAAGGGCAAGAGCGAGGATTTTCATGGGGCAGAACTTAAAGCCATACTTCTCGAAACCTTCCTCGCTGCAATCGCCGGGTTGAATTCCGGTCCGATTTCTTAAGGGATAGAATCTCATATTCATGGCGAGACCGGCAGTCTTCCCGCAAGGTCTCCTTGCCCATATCTCAATTGCGAGGCAATCCTGCCGAAAAAATCCTGATGAAAACCCCCGATCGATTTCGAAGCTTTCTTCTTTTAACCCTGTTTGTTTTTCCTGCCGTCGTCTACGCCGAGGAAAAGTCGAACGTTCTCCTCATTCTCGTCGACGACCTGAAGCCAGCGCTTGGTTGTTACGGCGACGAGTGGGCGATCACACCGGGCATCGACAAGCTGGCCTCGCGTGCCATGCGCTTCAACCTGGCTTACTGCAACCAGGCCGTTTGCGCTCCCTCGCGCTTCAACCTGATGCTCGGAAGCCTTTCGACCTCGACGGGTTTGTACGGCCTTGGGATCAACCTGCGCGACCGGTATCCCGAGGCGGTCACGATGCCGCAGCACTTCAAGAAGCACGGCGGGCACAAGACGATTTCCATCGGCAAAATCTTCCATGTCGGTCACGGTAACCTCGGCGATCCCACTTCGTTCGACGTCGTGCACAAGGACAAGGTCGTCGAGTACCTTTTGCCCGAGAGCCGCGATACCGAGATCAGCAAGGAAGAGGTCTTCTTCGAATTGTCCGACCTGTCCCGCGAGGAGCGCGAGGAGTTCCTGAAGGACAAGACGGTGGGCAAGGGCGCGGCCATTGAGATTGCCGATGTCGCGGATGACGCCTATGCCGACGGCCGCACGGCGGCGAAAGCCGTCGAGTACTTGCAGGGCTTCAAGGAAAGCGGCGAGCCGTTTTTCCTCTGCGCCGGCTTCGCTCGCCCGCATCTGCCGTTTTCGGCGCCGAAGAAGTATTTCGACATGCACCCGGTCGAAAAATTCCATCTTCCCGAGGTCCGCACGGCGCCCAACGGTAGCCCGCCATACGCTTTGAGGCACAAGAGGGGGGAAGTCTTCAATTACTTCCCCTGTGAAGAACGCTTCGACGAGGAGGAGTTCCAACTGGAGCTGATCCGCGCCTATTACGCGTCGACCAGTTATGTCTCGGCGCAGATTGGCAAGGTGGTGGATGCCTTGATCGAAACCGGACTCGACGAGAACACTTATGTCGTGCTCTGGGGTGACCACGGCTGGCATCTCGGCACCCACAACCGGTTCAGCAAGCACGACAACTTTGAGCAACCCACGCGCATCCCGTTACTCATCGCCGGTCCGGGCATTGAACCGGAGACATCGACAAAGCAACTCACGGCGACGATCGATATCTTTCCGACTCTGGCTGACCTCGCCGGATTGCCCGCGCCCGCCGGTCCGCAACCCATCGACGGCCTGAGTTTGCGGCCGGTGCTGGACGATCCCGAAGCGCGCATCCGCGACCACATCACCCATTGCTTTCCGAAGCAAAAGTTCGGCTGGGCCATTCGCACGGAAAGGTATCGCCTTGTCCAGTGGGGCGATCCCGCGAAGAAAGGTGGCCACGTTTATGAACTGTACGATTTTGAAAAGGAACCCATCGAGAAGAACAATGTTGCCGCCAGGAATCCGGAGATCGTCGCAGAGATGAAGAAGAAGCTGGCGCTCTATCCAACCCCGCTGGCGAGAAAGTAGGCTGCGTCCATTCTTCAAGCTCCGCACGACCATTGTTCCTCTCGACGTAAAGGTGTTGGACGACGGTGAGATTTATATTCGTGCGGAGGATCCCGCCTACGCCAATCCCGGCCCTGATGAGGTGCAATTGTTCGGAGACTGAGGTTCAATTGACCTCTTCCTGCGGCGTAACGGGTTGTGGGTTGTCTGGAACCGGCACGCTCGCGAAGCATCGGAATGACGACCTCCGGGTGAACGGAAAGCAATCGTGGCACGAGGAGACCGGGAACGAGGAACAGCGGTAAGCGCGTGGTCCAGTCTATGGACTTCTTGAATTCGCCGGTTGCCTTCTTCGAGTTCGGAATTCACGAGACGACGACCGTCGCCTTGGGTGTTGTGAACCGAGGGCCTCCACCGTTCAAGTGCACAGTGGACAAGATGGCACTGATTGCTGGATTGAAATTAGCTTCATCAAGGGTTGATTCATCTCAGAGCCGCCAAGGTCCGTCCGCTCATTTTGGCATGGATTTTGTTCCCAGAATGACGTTCAAGATGCTGGGCAATTGCCACCGAATGCGCTCAAACTCATGAAACAAGGAATTCAGGTATCAGTTCTATCCTCCGCTCTACTTCTGGTAGGAGTCGGATCGGTGCGAGGCCAATTCCTTGTCGATCAATTTGCTGACGCCTTTGGTACGCCGAGCCCTATTGGAGAACTTGGAGGCCCGAGCATTGCAGATTTTCAGACG
>JBCDLR010000326.1:0-4515 GCA_038745205.1 Verrucomicrobiota bacterium | reverse complement strand
GTCCAGAACGCCGGAACGAACGGCGGCTTTTTCCGTTTTCTTATGGAAATCCTTGATGACTTTCGCCGCGGCGCAAATGTCCTGCGCCCCGGTGACGACGGCGTTTTGCCCGAGGAGCGTGGCGTTGATTTCCTCGGGGAGTTCGGCTTCGGCGGCGGCACGCTTGACGAAGCTGTTCTTCGCCACCTCAAGTCGCGCCTGCTGATCGCGGAGTTGCCCGCGGAGTTCCTCGAATTCGGGAACGGTCATGCCCGCGTATTCGACGACGATGAGGTAGGGCGAGGCGTTGATGCGCTCGAGCAGGTCCTTGATGACGATGTCCTTGAGTTCTTTCATGGATCCGAATATTTGGTGTCGAAGTTAGGCTCCGGTCTTGTCGAACGGACGGGCATCAAGTTTGATTCCGGGTGATTGCGACCCGGCAAGGGTCGCCGCAACGAGGTAACGTCCTTTCGCGGAGGCGGGCTTCGCGCGGACGATGGCATCGAGAACAGCCTTGCTGTTCTCCACGAGTTTCTGGGGGTCGAAAGAGGCTTTGCCAACCGGTGCGGAGACGTTTCCGTTCTTGTCGAGCTTGAAGTCGATGCGTCCGGCCTTCACGGCCTTGACGGCGGCGGCGGTGTCGTCGGTGACCGTTCCCGTCTTGGGATTCGGCATGAGGCCGCGTGGTCCAAGGAATCGACCGAGCTTCCGGACTTCCGCCATGGCGGCGGGCGTGGCGACAGCGACATCGAAATCCTGGAAGCCGTCCTTCACTCTTTCGACGACCTCTTCAAAGCCGACGATATCGGCCCCGGCTTCTTCGGCAGCCTTCGCGGCATCGCCTTGCGCAAAAACGAGAACGCGGACGGTTCGACCGGATCCATGAGGAAGCGGGCAGGTGCCGCGAACCATCTGGTCGGATTTTCGGGGATCGATGCCGAGCTTGGCGGAGATCGTGACCGTTTGGTCAAATTTTGCCCCGGGGAACTTCTTCAGGACGGAGACGGCCTCGTCGAGGTCGTATTTCTTGGCGGAATCCACCAATTCGGCAGCTTGCCGATAGCGTTTGCTTCTTTGTTTGGCCATAATTGGGAGCAGTGCGAACGGGCCGGTGAGGCCCTCCTGCGGTTTGTTTTTCCGGAAATCCCCGGAATTCCAGGGAAAAGGGCGCGTAGTATCGAGGGAAAATTTCAAAAATCAAACGGGTTTTCTCCAGGGAATTTCCCGCCTCCGACACTCCGTCCGTTCGGCTTTCTCGGGCCCGAAGCCACCGGACATCAGCCGGGCGAAGGTCTGAGGGTTCGGTGTTTTGGCTCACGGCTTGCACGACGACCGCATCCCGCGGTAGCGTGGACCGGATGATTACGCGGATTTTTCTCCTATTTGTTCTTTTTGCAGGCATCTGTTTCTCCCATGCGCGGACCTGGAAGTCGCAGGATGGTCGAGAACTTGAGGCGGATTACGTTTCCCTCCAGGGAGAAGAGGTGCGCGTTCGGCGGAGCAGCGACGGCCAGATTTTCCACATTCCCCTGAAGACCCTCTCTGAGTCGGACCAACAGTGGGTGGAGGAACAACAGTCAACGGCCGGTTCCGGGGAAAGCGAAAAACCGACGCTGCCGGAGGAAGTCGCGGAGATCGTGGCATCGCGCGGCTCCCTCCTCTTTGAAGACGATTTCAATCGCGAGGATCCCGACGGCGAGGAATCGCTAGGCGAAAATTGGTCAACGAACAGCGCATCACGTGCGCAGGGGGAGAAGCAGAACGACCTCGCGGATGGGACGCTCGTCATGACGATTTCCCCGAAAGCGGATCACGCCATTTCCACCCGCCATTCGCTCTCGAAACCGGTGAAAGACATGGTCGTCTCCCTGCGGATGCAGATCCCCGAGGACGGCTCCCTGAAGCTCGCTTACAACGACCGGCAGCACAAGGAGGTGCACGCCGGGCACATCAACGGCGTCACCATCAAGCCGGACAGCCTTCGTCTCGACGACGAACGCACCGGGCGCTTCAATCTGAAATACCGCGAGGACAAAAACTCCAAGGAAGCCCGGGAGGCGATGGAGAGTTCCCAGAAAGACTTCCCCATCGAGCTGAAACCGGACGCCTGGCACGAGATCACGACCTGCCACAACGGCACGACCTTGACGGTTTGGATCGATGGCGAGGAAGCGGGATCGTTTTCTTCACCCGGATTTGGCCACGAGACCAAACGTGACTTCGTCTTCGCCGTGCCGATGAAAGCGACCGTCGACGACCTCCGGATTTGGGAGGTGAAGTAAGGGATGATGGAGAGGCGGGGTAACAGAGTCGGACCGACTCCGACACCAGCTTCGCTTACCACTCGATCTCAATGCCCATCTGACGCGCGGTGCCGGCGAGGATCTGGGCGGCGGCTTCCTCGTCGTTCGCGTTGAGGTCGGGCATCTTGATCTTCACAACCTCCATGAGCTTGTCCTTACTGATCTTGGCGACCTTGGTCTTGTTCGGCTCACCGGATCCGCTGGCGATGTTCGCCGCTTTCTTCAGGAGCACCGCGGCCGGTGGCTGCTTCGTGATGAAGGAAAAGCTCTTGTCCTTGTAGACGGTGATGACGGTGGGGAGGATGTCACCGGCCTGCTTTTGCGTGGCGGCGTTGAACTCCTTGCAGAATCCCATGATGTTGACCCCGGCCTGACCGAGGGCAGGGCCGACGGGCGGGGAGGGGTTCGCCTGACCGGCTTGGATCTGGAGCTTGATGATGGATGCGACTTCTTTGGCCATTTTCGGGGTGCGAGCTGAGAGTTACAGGGAGGGTGCGGAATGCGAGGAGCGGGTTAGGAATCGTCTTTTTCGACCTGCCAGTATTCCAGCGGGACAGGTTGGGAGCGGCCGAAGATGCTGACGGCGACAACGAGCTCGCCCTTCTCCGGATTGATTTCTTCGATCGTGCCGGTTTGGCCTTCGAACGGTCCGTCGGCCACTTTGATCGTTTCGCCGACTTCGAAGGCGATCTTCGGCGCAACGCCTTCTTCACGTTCGCGAATCTGCGCGAGCATGGAGTCGACCTCCTTTTGGCGCATCGGGACGGGCTTGTCCCGGGTGCCGGCGAAGCCGATGACGCCATCGGTTTCGCGGATGAAATACCAGGTCTTGTCGACGAGACGGTTGCCCTCGTCGAGGAGGTGCATGTTCGCGATGATGTAACCGGGGAAAAATTTCCGGCTCGTGACCATTTCCTTGCCCTTCTTCACCTCAGAAACGCGTTCGGTCGGGACAAGGACCTCGTAGACGAGGTCGCCCATCTCTTCCTGTTCGATCCGCTTGTCGAGGTTGTTGCGCACCTTCTGCTCCTGTCCGGAGAGAACTTGCACGACATACCACTGGTCCTTGGGCTCGGGAATTCTCGGCATCTTGCTAAATCAGGATTTGCCGCCGCCAGCCCAGATGAGGGCTTCGACAACTTCATACATGACGAGGTCCCAGAGGGCGACGAAACCGCCGAGGAGCACCATGGCGATGACGACGACGATGGTCGAGTCGGTGAGTTCCTTGAACCGCTTGAAGCCCTTCACGCCCTTGCCCGCGGGAACCCACGGCCAGGTCGCCTTTTTCAACTCGGCGGATACTTCGCCGAAGTAGTTGGATAATTTCTTGAACATGCTTGCTGCGGTGTCGGATGCGGTGGGAAGGAAAGTGTGTCAGGGCTGGCAGGTGCGGAGGGACTCGAACCCCCGGCATTCGGTTTTGGAGACCGACGTTCTACCAACTGAACTACGCACCTTTTTCCTTTCCTTTTTTGACGCCGAAACCGGAACCGGCCCGCGAGTGATACGCGATCCGGTGCCGGTCGGCGGCGAAAAGTTGAAGGCCCGGTCCCCGGCGAAGAGCGTCGGAGGCCGTGCCGATGTTATTCCATGATTTCGTTAACAACGCCGGCGCCGACGGTGCGGCCGCCTTCACGGATGGCGAAGCGGAGCCCCTTGTCCATCGCAATCGGGCAAATGAGCTCGACTTCCATCGTGATGTTGTCGCCAGGCATGACCATCTCCACTCCGTCAGGGAGCTTGATCGTGCCGGTCACATCCGTCGTGCGGAAGTAGAACTGCGGGCGGTAATTGCTGAAGAACGGCGTGTGACGGCCGCCTTCGTCTTTGGAAAGGACGTAGACCTCGCTCTTGAACTTGGTGTGCGGATTGATCGATCCGGGCTTCGCGATGACCTGACCGCGCTGCACGTCGTCTTTTTTCAACCCACGGACGAGGAGTCCGACGTTGTCACCGGCCTGGCCTTCGTCGAGAAGTTTACGGAACATCTCGATGTCAGTGATGGTCGTCTTCTGCGTGTCCTTGATGCCGACGATCTCGACTTCTTCCATCTTCTTGACGATGCCTGTTTCGACACGGCCGGTGCAGACGGTGCCGCGACCTTCAATGGAGAAGACGTCCTCGATCGGCATGAGGAAATCCCGGTCGACCGGACGGTCAGGAAGCGGGATGTATTCATCGACGGCGGCCATGAGCGCTTCGATGTTCCCACGCTGGTCGGCGTCTC
>JBCDLR010000325.1:0-4520 GCA_038745205.1 Verrucomicrobiota bacterium | reverse complement strand
TGGTAAAGACTCAAGCCAGCTTTCGAAAGACGATATCGAAGAAATTGAGGCTGATACAGAACAACTGTCCCCTTTGTTGTTGATTCCTACTGCTGCATTTGAGGGATTTGAAAATGATTGCACGATTCAACGGCTGGCTGACGTGAGGAGGCGACTGAAGGTCTCGATGGGGGTCTTTATCAACAGAATAAAATTATTCGATCGGACGGAAGAATTTAATCCGTTTCGAAGATCGGCGATTGGAATTGTCAGGAAAGATCGGTTTGTGGATGCGCCATTTTATTCGGATTTCGAGGATGGGAGTGTTCCTGATTTTTTTCATGAACGGTCGTCCATGGCTATAAAAGACGTGTTCGGGGACTATTCGAGCAGCGAGAGGGATTTTGTCACCGAATGCACGCTACCTGCGGGTACCTTTCATAGTCGTGGCGTGGATGCCATGCCTGTCAGGTTTTCCGTTGAGGGGACTTCTGGCGGAGATGCAATTTTTATGGTTCAGCAGACAGGTGCTCTAGAGAGGTATGTGGATACTATCAGACGGTTCACGCTCGGGAACTAGGAGTAAGCAGGATCTGGATCTGATTTGAGCCAACTCCTTTCTTTTTGCTCGAAAAACAGTCTTGAGTGGTGACGAAATAGAGCCAGGATCTTGCAGTGGATGCTGCACAAGGATTGTAGGCATGGATTTTCCCATCGATTGATTGAATTTTGCGCGACCGAGCCGTCCATTCCGTGTTCAATGAGGAATCAATGAACCACACCGCTATTCTTTCATTTGCCGTTCTCCTTCTCGCGCAGCCGGTTGTCGTTGCTGAGCGCACTTCCGAATCCGACCCGCGCCTTGCCCTGGGACTGAAGCAGTATCCGGAGGCGGATACGGATAAGGATGGGATTTTGACGATGACGGAGGCGCGGGCGTATCTGGCGACTCAGCGTGGTGGGGGTCGGTATAAACAGAATGAGACGATTTTTGTGCCGACGGACGAGGAGTTGGATGCGGCGATTGCGAAGGGCCGGGGGATGACGGAGGAGCCGCTCGTCTACGAAAAGGGGGACGGGCTTCGGATATTGATGACGGGCCACAGTTGGGTGGCGCCGGGCCGGAAGACCTTGCCAGGGATTGCAGAGGCTGCGGGGCATGAGGGTCACCAACAGCGTTCGCATACGAGCGGTGGTGCAACCGGGGCGGCGAATGCGATTTGGTTGAAGGAGTTTGGCAAGTGGATGAACCGCGCTTCGGCGAATCCCGTGTTGGTGCCGGCGATTGTGACGGGTGAGTGGGATGTCATGACCTGGGGAGGTTTCTACGAGGACAAGGTTGAGTACTTCTCCCAATGGATCGATCTTTGCCTCAAGCATAACCCGGACATGGTTTTCTACATCCAGGACGGCTGGCCGCGGTTTGATCCCGAATGGAGATCGCTGTCCAACGAAGAGATCCGCAAGGCGGTCGATGCGGCGCAGGCGGAGAAGGTGTCGGGACAATTCACTCAGAACTATGATGCGCTGGAAGAGAAATACCCGGGCAAGGTTCGCATCATTCCCGCCAGTTATGCGGTCGTCGATTTGATTGGGCAATTTCTCGACGGGAAGATCGGGAGTTTTGACTGTGTGGATGAGAAATCACAGAACGGAAAGAAGGGGATCTACCGTGACGGCGGGCATCTTTCGCGCTCGAGCGGGATTGAGCATCTGGTGGGGTATCTCTACTACGGGATGCTTTACAAGAAGTCGCCGGAGAAGATCGAGGGCTACAAGCCGGAAGGTGTTCCTTCGGCGTTTGATCGCCAGATGCGCGAAGCGGCTTGGAAAGCGATAGTGGAGAGTCCGTTCGCCGGTGTGGATGATGCGGATGAGGATGGGTTGGCGGATTGAGGGTGTTGCTTTTTGCGAGTTATGCGAGCGCTTGCCGTTGGCAGGAGAAAGGCACAGAGTTCACAGAGGTGGTTCCGATGGTCTGACGCGGGGGCGTAGAGGATATTTTCTTGTGTGCATGAAAGGATGCGAGATGGTGTAAAAGCTGAATCACTCCAGATGTCTGCTGCACTGGGGACAAATGTAGCAGCTTCCCCCTATGTGATTTTCACGCAGGAGTGATCGGATTGAGGGAGGATCGCGACTCGCCGGGCGCGATGCCGAAATAGCGCCGCCGCAAGCGGCGAAGGATTGCACGCTGCGCGTGAGGAAATCCATCGCACCCGGAGGTTGCGATCCACCTATTGATCTACTCCTCGGCGAAAAGGCGGAAATAGAGGTTGCCGGAGGTCATTTCGTCAAATGACTGGTTGTAGCGGATGGTGATGGTGTGGCTGCCATCTCCGTGGTCGGGGGAGGAGGAGAGTTGGGTGTAAGTGTGAGGAGCGGTGCCGTCGTCGTCGCGGAGGCAGGGGGTCCAGTCGTTAAGACTGGTGGAGGATTCGACCGTGTAGGTGGCGTCGTCCGGGTGGAGGCGTTTGGTGAAGGTGAAGGCCGGGTAGGTTTCGCCGCCGGGCAGTGAGGTATGCACTTCGACATGGGGGATGCGGTCGGGGTTTTCAATGGCGGAATTGGGATTCAAGCCGAAGAGGAATTCGTACTCGTTTGGACGGGGATCATGATCGTCGTTCCCAGTGCGGCCGGAACCGACGATGTTGTGGTGGTCTGCCCAGGTGGAAAAGGCGGGGTCGATGAGTTCATAGCGCCACCAGTTCAGGTTCCATCCGCCGGTGGTGGCGAAGAGGGTGAGGGTTTGTTGTCCTTTCTCCAGGTCCGCGGTGTCGGTGATGGTGGCCCAGTTTTTCCAACCGCCGGTGTTGGGGGCCGCGGTTTGTTGGATGTCGGTGCCGTTTTTACCCAGCGTGATCGTGCCGCCGCCGTCTTGGCTGGCAGTGCGGTAGCTGATTTCGTAGGGGCCGGAGACGGGGATATCGACGGGGAAATTCACCCAATCACCGCTGGAAACGTATCCGAGCGAGATGCCACCGCCGGTGTCCTCGGAGTTTTCCTCCATCATGCCGGACATGCTGGAATAGTATTCCGCCTCGATGTGGGTCGCGGGCGGGGCGGCGTGGATTTTGAAGTGGTTTATGTTCCATCCGCCGATGGTCGCGTAGATATCGAGTGTTTGGGAGCCGGCTTCCAGCCAAACAACCTCGCTCAGGGTGATCCAATTCTGCCAGCCGCCGGTATCGGGAACGGGCGTTTGCCGGATGTCCGTGCCGCCCCGGCCGAGGGTGAGAATGCCGCCGCCGGTGTCGGAAGCCACGCGGTAGTCGACCTGATACCAGCCTGAGGCAGGAATGTTGAATTTGTACTGCATGTATTCCACGTCGTCGATGAACCCGACGTTCCATCCGCCGCCGACATCAGTGCACTTCTGCTCGCGGATGTCTCCATTGTAGTCTTCGTAGTGCTCGGCTTCGACGTGTGCGGGGATGTCGTGGTCCGGCCAATCCCACTTGTAGGCGCGTACCCAATCGACGAAGTAGCCGACGCCGAAGTTGTCGCCGGCGACGTCGTAGGCACCGGTATCGATGCCCTGGAGGCCGCCCCAGTCGCCGCCGATGGCGTGGTTGAGGATGATGAAGAACTCCGAGTTGAACGGCCAATCTCCCCAGCCTGTGTCTTCGTTCGTGAAGCCGTAGCGCCAAATCCCGTCGATGTAGAAGTCCATGCGGTCATACCACCACTCGACGGTGTAGGTGTGGTAGGCGGTCTCCTGGTTCGCGACCCATCCGCTCCAGCCGTAGTTGGTTCCGAGAAGGAAGTTCCGGTCTTTCGTGTGGGCGTTGACGTGGGCGATGTCGTTGTCCCAACCCACGTATTCCATGATGTCGATCTCCCCGGAGTCGGGCCAGCCGCCGTAGAGGCTGTGCTGCGGCATCATCCAAAAGGCGGGCCAGGCTCCGTTGGCCCACGGCAATTGCGCGCGCATCTCGATCTTTCCGTACTTCGTGTTGAACTTTCCGGCGGTCTGAATGCGAGCCGAGGTGTATTCGTAGGTGTTACCGTTTCCGGCGTCGTACCACCAGTCGCGGCGACCTTCCAGAATGAGAATGCCGTTCTGGCGGCGGCAGTTTTCGATCCGATTGTGGGTGTATTTCTGCAGCTCGTTGTTGTTGGCGCCGGGTTCGAAAGACTCGAAGTTCCACTTGGTCTGGTCGATGGGGCCGTCGCCATCGAACTCGTCGTTCCAGATCATCGTCCACTCGGCTTGGGAGATGGTGGGGAAGAGCGAGAGGAAAGTGAGCGCGAGTGCAAGTTTCCCGCACTGCAAGGCTCGCAGAATGCGGCTTAATCTCTTATGGCGAAGGAGATATGGCATCGGGGGTGAATTCTATGGTAACCTTTACGAGGGGGATCTCAAGGAGGGCTCTCGCAGAGACGCAGAGGTTTTTTTGAGGGGGATTGTGCCGGTCGCGGAAAAGTGGATCGCGATCACCGATCGCAATTCCGAAATCGCGCCGCCGCAAGGCGGCGAAGAAGTGCAAGCGTCGCGTGCGGGGCGGTCATAGCGCCCCGAGAGCGCGATCCACCACACG
>JBCDLR010000324.1:0-4535 GCA_038745205.1 Verrucomicrobiota bacterium | reverse complement strand
CAGCACCTCGACATTCTGTATGCGCTGAGCGTGGTGGGCGTGCTCGGGACCGGGTTTGCCCAATGGTTTTGGGTAGGAAAATCCGCAGAGTTTTATTCCAACAACCCGATCTTCCATGTGAAAATCACCCTCTTTCTCATCATGGGGTTGATCTCCGCTTATCCGACGATCTTCTTTGCCCGGCAAAAGAAAGGAGAAATGGCGGAGGAAGTCGCCGTGCCCGGAATCTTGCATTGGAGTGTTCGGCTGGAAGTGGTTCTTCTTCTCGCGATGCCGTTGCTGGCGTCGCTCATGGCGCGGGGGGTGGGTCTGCGCCTCGATTGAAAATGAAACGCCGTTTCGCTATGGCCGCCGCCCTCGGAGTCATCATGACGTTCTCAGCCTGCACCACACTGACGCCCTTCGAAGAAATCGCCGGGGGCGTTGCGAAAGACCATCTCGTCGACGTGAAGGGGCAGCGTGTTTTCGTCAAGCAGACCGGAAGCGGTCCACCACTGGTCCTGCTCCACGGGTTTGCGGCGTCGTCATACACCTTTCGGAAGTTGCAGCCCCTCCTCGATGATCGGTTTGAGACGATCGCCATCGATTGGAACGGCTTTGGTTACACCGAGAGACCGCCGGATCGAGAGGCGTACACCGATGAAGGTCAGGTTATCCTGATCGAGGAAACGCTTGAAGCCTTGGACATCGACTCCTGCGTGATTGTCGGTCATTCCTACGGCGGGCACCTTGGATTAAAGTTGGCGGAGAAGCGTCCCGAACTCGTGGAGAAACTGGTCCTCATCAGTCCGGCCCTGAAATTCCCGAAACCGCCATGGCACCTCCGCTTGGCTCCCATGCGCTGGGCGGGCTACCCCGCAGTGCGGCTTCTTCTGTCTTCACCCGAGCGCTTTCGCTCGGCGTATCTCGCGTCCTATCATGACCCCGACGATTTTCCAATCGAGGTTTCAGAAGAGTACCGGAAGCGCCTCCTCGTGGAGGGTTTGGGGAACGCCTACTTCGCGATGAGCAGGAATATTCAGCGTGGATTGGCCGTTCCCGCTGACCTGCAGCAGATCGACCAGCCTGTCTTCGTGATCGCGGGTGAAATGGATGGCATTGTTCCGCTGAAGAGCATTGAGAACGCGATTCAGGGGTATCCGTCGATCACGCTGACGCGGCTCGAGGACGTCGGGCACTCGTCGCCGGAAGAAATACCGGAGGCGGTGGCGGGGCTCATTCACGAATTCGTTGAGGGCGATCGATGAACGGCAGTTCATCCGCCCATGGGTGACGCGCCGGAGCAGACGGGACACCCTTTCCACTCTTTGTAGTGCGCTTGCAATTCCTCGCCGAGTTCGCCGTTCTGGAGTCGGACAAGAGCGGCTTCACCGTCCTTTCGCATTTCCGCGAGTTCCTTTCGAAGGGCTTGCTCTTTGCGCTTGGGAAGATGAGATCGCTCGATGCGTTCATCGATCCATTTTTGGATCAGCCCCTGGATGGCATTCCGGCAGGGGAGGCCGGGCTTGGCGAGTTCCTCTAGGACGTCATTCGAGAGACCCGGTCCGAACGTGTTGTAGCCTTTCTCCTTGGTGATACTGCTGATGAACGTCAGGCGGTCGGCGTAGAGCCGGAAAGCGTCGAAAGACGGCGAGCAAAGCGGGCAGGTGAGAACCATGTTCGTCGTGATGTTGCGAAAGCCCTCCTTCTCGGGTCGCAGCGGAATGATGAGGTCGATTTCTTCCTGCGTGACGCCGTCATTGAAGCAGCCTTCGAGGACGGCGAAGAAGACGAAGCGATGTGTCTCGTTGTAAGTCCCTGCCGGTGGATGGGGAATGGTCTCAAAGGCGTTTGCCTGGATGAGTAGGGCGTTGACGAAAAGGAGGGAAATGAAGCGGCAAGTTCTCATGCGCCGCCAAGGTAGCAGAGACTGGCGTTGGCGAAACTGGTGGCGGGAGCCGGATAGGCTTCAGCGCAGGCGGGAAGCGTGTGCGACTATGTGCCTACGCGAGGATCTCCCTGGAGACGTCGCCGTGGACGTCGGTGAGACGGAAGTCGCGGCCAGCGTAGCGGTAGGTGAGCTCCTCGTGATTGAGTCCCAGCAGGTGGAGGATGGTCGCGTGCCAGTCGTGGATGTGCATTTTTCCATCGATGGCCTCGTGCCCGTATTCGTCGGTGGCCCCGTATTCGAAGCCGCCCTTCACACCGCCGCCAGCCATCCACGTGGTGTAACCCTTGTGGTTGTGGTCGCGGCCGTCGTTGCCTTGTGCGTAGGGAGTGCGGCCGAATTCACCGGCAAAGATGACGAGCGTGTCCTTGAGGAGGTCGCGTTGCTTGAGGTCGGCAAGGAGTCCGGCAATGGGCTTGTCGATCTCGGCGCAGCGGGCGGGAAGGTCGTTCGAGAGGTTGCGGTGGTGGTCCCAATTGCCGTGGGAGAGTTCGATAAAGCGCACGCCGGCTTCAGCGAAGCGGCGGGCGAGGAGGCACTGGCGGCCGAAGGAATCGGTTTCACCGCCGTCGATGCCATACATGGCGAGGGTCGAGCGGGATTCCTTGGAGAGGTCGACCATGTCGGGCATGGCATCCTGCATGCGGAAAGCGAGTTCGAAGGATTCGATGACGCCCTCGACCTGTGGTTGATGGAGTTCGCGATCGAGTTTTGTCTTGTTCAACGACTGGACGAAGTCGAGCTGGATCCGCTGAAGCTTGGGATCAAGTTTTTCGTTCTTGATGTTGGGAATGGCCGGGCCGGAATCTTCGCCGCTGCGACGTCGGGCGAAGCGGTTGCGGGCGCTGTCGGAACCGATTTTCGATCCCTGGTAGACGGCGGGAAGGAAAGCGCTGCCGAAGTGCTGGGCCGTTCCGGCCTGTGGGTTCAAGGCGATGAAGCCGGGCAGGTCGGAGTTCTCGGTCCCCAGCCCGTAGACGGTCCAGGCGCCAAGCGACGGCCGGACGAATTGAAAACTGCCCGTGTGCATCTGCACTTGCGCCTGCGGGTGATTGGGAAGGTCGGTGTGCATGCCCTTGAGCATGCAAATCTCGTCAGCCTGTGTGGCGAGGTTGGGGACCAGCTCGGACATCCAGAGACCGCTGTTCCCGTGTTGCTTGAATTCCCACGGTGAGCCGAAGAGGTTTCCGCGGCCGCGACCGAGGTTGCTCACCTTGCCGTTGTCCTCGTTGAGCTTTGGTTTGTAGTCGAACATGTCGACGTGCGACGGCGCCCCGCGCATGGAGAGAAAGATGACACTCTTGGCTCGCGGGGCGAAGTGCGGCTCCTTGGGGGCGAGAGGATTGCTGGAAGCCTCGGCCCGCGCCTGTTGATGCGCCATGGCAGCAAAGGCGAGGTAGCCGAATCCGCTGGATACGGACTTGAGGGCGTCGCGACGGGTCAGGGTGGAAGCGGTTTGCATGGCGGTAATGGTAAAATGTTAGTTAATGTAGCGGAACTCGGCGGAAGCGAGGAGGCTCTGGCAGAAGGTGCTGAAGGCGAGGAAATTTGCCTTGTCCCGCTGGCCGGCCCGGCGCGCGGCTTCGGGTTTGAACTCGCGGAAGAAGTTCGAGCTGGCATCGATCTCCCCCTTGGTCGGCGGGCGTCCGTAGGCGATGAGGAAGGCGAGCGTGAAGCGGTCCCGGTCGCTCTTCACCTCGCTGATGATCCGGCGGGCCATCCACTCCGATTGCTGGATGACGAACTCGTTGTTCATGAGATAAAGCGCCTGGGTCGGGATGTTGGTCGCGTCGCGCGCGCCGGTGACGATGGAAGGATCGGCCACGTCGAAGAGATCGAGGGATTCGGGAAGGGCATCGCGCACGATGGGCAGGTAGACCGAGCGGTAGTTGACAGGTTCGTTGATCTGTTCCGGTTGCGTACGGCGGCCCACGGTGGAGTCGCCGATCTCGCTGATCTTCGATCCGTGGGGGCGCTCCGTATCGAGGCGCCCACTCGCGGCGAGGATGGAGTCTCGCAGGGCCTCGGCCTCAAGTCGCCGGGGGGACATCCGCCAGAAGAAGTCGTTGTCGGGATCGACGCCGTAGTTGTAGGAATCGAATCTCGAACTCATGCGGTAAGTGCGGGAGTGAACAAGTTCGCGGATGAGCGATTTCACGGACCAGTCGTTTGCCATGAATTCGAGGGCGACGTGATCGAGGAGTTCCGGGTGGCTGGGCGTTTTTCCCGAGGCGCCGAAGTTGTTGGGGGTGGAGACGAGGGCTTTCCCGAAGAGGTGACCCCAGACGCGGTTGGCCATGACGCGGGCGGTGAGCGGGTTGTCCTTCGATGTCATCCACTGCGCGAGTTCGAGGCGGCCACTGCTGTCGGGGGGCAATTGCGAGTCGGGATCGACGTCATTGAGAACCTGCAGGAATCCGCGTGGGACGGACTGTCCGGGCTTGTCGATCTCGCCGCGGACAAGGACGCGCGTGCTGGTCGTGGGTCGGGGCTGGTCCTGCACCCCCATGGCGAGCGTCTTGCTTCGACCGTCTTCGTCGAGGCCGCCAATTTGTGATTCGAGAACGGCGATCTGAGTGCGCAGGCGGAGAATGGCGTTGATGGTGTT
>JBCDLR010000323.1:0-4592 GCA_038745205.1 Verrucomicrobiota bacterium | reverse complement strand
CCTTTGGCGAGGAGTGGCTTACCATCGATCAATTGTGTCGCCTGGTCCGCGTCGAGGTTCAGCATCTCTCCTTCCGGAGAAATCACGAGTTCCTTCGGCGCCATGAAACCACCGGAAGAAATGAAAGGAACTTCCCGCTTCACTTCCTTCTCCGCCACGATGAACGCCTCCACGACGTCTTCAGGGTGCCCCTTGGCACGGGCGACCCCTCTCCCGACCGACTTGAAGAGGGACTCTGCCTTTTGCTTGACCGTTCCTTCCAGATCTCCCATGGCGCTAATGACACCGGCAGACCCGATGTTGCTGGGTCGATGCATGTAGATGTGATCCGTCGCGATGGAAATCAGAGCTCCCGCAGAGACGGCATTGGGATTGATGAATGTGTAAGTGGGAATGGTGACACCGGGAAGGTCCTTCATCATCACTTCCGCCGTGTCCCAAGCGAGGCCACCAGGAGTGTTCATGTCAAAGATGATGGCCTCCGCCCCGTCCTCCGCGGCCTTCTTGATCACGCGTTGAATGAAGTCGAACTTTGATCCGCGAATTAGCGTGTCGTCCCCGATCTCGATGACAACGATTCGGTCCTTGTAACTCTCAGTGCGCGTCTTCCCAAAACTCTCTTCGACGTCCTCCGCAACCACTTCAACAGCCTCATTTTCAGAAATTTCCACTTCTTCATCAGCCTCATTTTCGGATTCCTTCAACGCCTCTTCTCCAACCGGCTTCACCCAACGAAGCCGCTGCACGTCCGCGTCGATATCCAGCGACTTCAAAGCCTCGCCGAGTTCATTGGCTTCGACCAGGTTCAAGGTGCCAGCATCTTCAAATGGGCCTGCAAACATTTCTCGATCCAGGAGCAGGGTATCACTCTCCCCTGCCACCAACTTTCCGCCGATGCGCACTTCCAATCGCGGATCAACCAGCCCCTGTATGACCGAAGCCGGTCGCTGCCTTGTTTCGAAGGCACGAAGAATCACTTCCAACTCGTCTCTCCAACTCCGGTCCACGAGCCGCGGTGGCAATTCGTCCTTCCTCTCCCTCCACTCAAATTCCGAAATCTCACCACCGACCTTCCCTCTCTCACCGAGCACCAGATTCTCTGCCGCGAGAGCCAGCAGTGCCCCGGGACCCGCCGCTTTCTCATCAACGACCGCGATGGTCGGAATCGTCGCGGCAACGACTTTCTCGACGATCTCCGTGGCAGGTCTCGCCAGACCTCCCGTCGTTGAAATGTCAAAAACGACGCCGGCTGCCCCTTCCCGCTCGGCCTTCTCCAACGTGTCCAGAATCCATTCCGTCTCGGCGTGCCGTGTGAAGGCGTGCTCGCCGACCTCCAGCACGACCGCTTTCCCTGCCAGCGTTCCCCAGGCAAAAGGGGCCGGAAGCATGGCCGCCAAGGCCAAAATTCCCAGGAGTATGCGCGATTTCCTTTCCATAACTCGATTCATATTTCACGGTGCGGAACCAATTGGTCCACCCCAAGATACGACCGGAATATGGGACTGATCTCCGAAGAAACCAAGCGCGCTGTTCTCGAGGCGACCGACATTGTCGACCTCATCGAGAGCTACTTCCCGCTCAAGCGTGCCGGAGCGACGTTCAAGGCCCTCTGCCCCTTTCACAACGAGAGCACCCCTTCTTTCAACGTGAATCCGGGCCGCCAGATCTTCAAGTGCTTCGGCTGCGGCATGGGAGGCGACGCAATCACCTTTGTCCGCGAGTACGAGAAGGTCGACTTCAGCGAGGCCGTCCGGCGCCTTGCCCAGAGGGCCGGGATCACCGTCCAGGAAGAAGCGATGGATGCCGCATCCATCGCACGCCTGAAACTCCGCGACCAGATTCTCGAGGTGCAGCGAGAAGCGGCGAAGTGGTTTCAAAAGCAACTTTTCACGATGAGGGGCACGGAGGGCGACGAAGCCCGAGCGTATCTCAAAGGTCGAGGCATTGGTCGCGACATCGCCGAACGCTGGCTCATCGGCTACGCCCCGCAAAATGGCGGCGCGTTTCTCGATTGGGCACGGGAACGAAAATTCTCCGGGAAAGCATTGGCCGCGAGCGGACTCGCCGGCCTCCGCAATCCGGATCAGCCTCAAGCCGGACTCTACGCCTTCTTTACCGGGCGCATCATGTTCCCGGTCGCCAACGAACAGAACGAAGTCATCGCTTTCAGTGCACGCCTCCTCGATCCGGAAGCGAAGGCCGCCAAGTACATCAACTCCCGGGAGTCTCCGGTCTTCCTGAAAAAGAAAACATTCTTCGGATTCGACAAGACCCGGCAACCGATCATCAAGGCCAAGAACGCGATCGTGTGTGAAGGCCAGATCGACCTCATCACCTGTTTCGAAAACGGGATTGAGAATGTCATCGCCCCCATGGGCACAGCCTTCACGGAAGAGCACGCGGCCGTGTTGAAGCGATTCACGAGCGAATGCGTCCTTTGCTTCGACGCCGACAACGCCGGCCTCAATGCCGCGGACAAGACCTTCGCCGTCCTCGCCCCCCAGAACTTCGAGGTCCGCTGCGTCGACATGCCCGCCGGGGAGGACCCCGATTCGCTCATTCGCTCCGGCCGACTCGAGCAGTTTCAGACTCTCCTCGCGTCGGCAAAGCCGCACCACGACTTCAAGATCGACCGCATGTCGGCGAATATCGACCTGACTTCCGCAGGCGATCGGGTTCGGTTTGCCAATGAAATGGCAGAATCGATCGCCCGCCTCACCGACCCCGTGGCCCGCGACGCCGTCGTGCACAATGTGGCCACCCGCCTCGGCACCTCCGCCGAAGAGATCCTGAAGCGCGTTTCCAATCTGCGCCTTCGCCCCACCAACACGCCGAGCCGCCAAGACGAGGATCGCGAAGCTGTCTCCCCCTTGAGGGTTGAAAACAAAACCGTCCTCCTCCTGAGCAAGCTCGCCCTGACAGACTCACCCACGAAGCGATGGTTGACGGAAAGCCAAGATCAGTCGGCGATCCTCTCGGAAGTCCCTGAAAGTGATTTCCTCGCAAAGATCTGGCGAGGCGATTTCGACCCCGAGAATCCCGCCTCGGTCAATGCCTTCCTCGATACCCTAACGGGCCCCGAAACCGCTCTCGCCTCCACCCTTCTTGTCGAACGCTCTCCCGGCCAGGGCCTTACCGACGCGAAACGGGCTCTAGCAAAAATCTCGATCCAGCGGCTTGAGCTACAACTCCAGACCGCGCAGAGCAAACTCCGGGACAAGTCCCTGGCAAATGCCGAAATCATTGCGCTGACCTCACAGATTTGGGAGATGAATAAGGAAATTGTTGACCGCAAATCACAGCTGTAGCACCTTGCTCCGGGACCGGGTGATAACCTTATAATTATTTGGCTCCCTATAGTCTTTGCAACCCAATGGACTACTGCCGCAAGAGGAGCGCAACACCCCTCCGGCTCTTGACAAGAGTCGTCCCGCGGCTGCGCAGGTATCGCTCATTTTCCGCCCGCGCCTTTCGGATTCTTTCCCCATTTTCCCGGACCATCGGCTCGACCAGGCCGTCGGTCCCTCTGCGTCGCCAACCCCTGATGCACTGACCCCACCCCCCCCCTCAACTTCAGCAAACCCTCAATCCACAGTGAGCCAGGCAACCTCGACCGAATCCAAACGCAATTCTAAACAGCCCTCCATCTACCGCCTCCACCGCGAAGGCGAGATCATCGAGATCGAGATGGAGCGCGTCATGACCATCAAAGGGTATCTCGAACTCCCGAAGAGACGCCGCGGACGTCCCTCCCTGGAAGAAGAGGAACTTCGCGCCCGTATTCTCGCCGAGAACGGCATTGAAGGTGACCCCGTCATCCGTCGACCCCGCGGTCGCCCGAGAAAAAGCGAGACGTCGAACAAGACTTCCGTTTCTCCAGCCGCACGCTTCAAGGACGATTCCGAGGGATCGAAGATTCTTGAGACTCCCGAAATGCAGGAGAAGATCCGCGGCCTCATTAAACTCGCGAAGGAACAGGAGCACGTCACCTACGACGATATCAATGAGGCCCTCCCCGCCGGCGCCAGTGACCCGGAACTCCTTGAGCAACTGATCCTCCGCCTGCAGAGCATGGAGTTCCGCATCATCGACGTCTCGCAGGTCGGCTCCCTCGACCGGGAGCGCACGCCCAAGACCAAGGAAGAAGAGTCCGAGCGAGTTGTTGTGAATCCAGCGCCCGCCAAGGAGGAAAAACTTGATGCCCTCGACGATCCCGTCCGCATGTATCTCAAGCAGATGGGCCAAACACCGCTGCTCACGCGGGAAGAAGAAGTCGCCATCTCCAAGCGCATCGAGGAAGCCAACGTCCGCTCCCGCGAATTGCTCTTCCTGCTGGGCCCCACCGCCGATGCCTTCGTCGACACCGGCTCCCGGTTGCTCGAAGGTAAGGATCGGTTCGACCGTATCGTCATCGAAAAGGCGGTCGAGAATCGGCAAAAATACCTCAAGTCCCTCGCTCGCAACATCCGTCGTGTCCGTGAGCTGCGAACGGAGGGCAATGTACTTTTCGCGAAGCTCAACAAGCAGAAACCCCGCGGAAAGGCAAAGTTGGAAGAAGAGTTTGCGAAGATCCTGAAGTCACTCGCTCGCGT
>JBCDLR010000322.1:0-4593 GCA_038745205.1 Verrucomicrobiota bacterium | reverse complement strand
CTGCGCGACCTCTGGGAATCGAACTCTCCGATGCTTCGGAAAGTGATCGCTGCCCAAGAGACTCCGACATGATTCCTGCCACACCACCACACTAACCACGATTCGATCAAGCACCACTAACTTCCAGCAAGCCATGGCCAACCGACTAGACCCCGCTGCCCTCGAGGCGCACTTCCCTGACCAGAATGAATCCGTCGAGAGTCTCGACGAACTCGCCGCCTCGATCATCGAATTGGACCCAAAACTCACCGACCTCCTCGTCGCGATCGCTGACCGGAAGGAGCCACGATCAAAACTGATCGCCCGTCTTCAAGCTTGGAACGAGCAGATGGGTGGAGAAGAGATCGAATCGCTGGAACCGGTCGCTCTCGCCGAAGAGGGACTGCCAAACTGGTTGGGCTGACCCGAACGATCACCCTCCATCGCCCCATGGCGACGGAACTCCAACTAAACGGTCGAACTTTCCTCCCCCGTGTTTGCATCGCCGGGCGAAGGCTTCAGGTAGACCCAGGTAGCGCCCCAACTTCCGCTTCCAGCTCCGGCGGTCGCGTGATCGCTTACTTCGGGAAGTTTCTTCAGCAGGGCAAGGACTCCTTCACGAAGCGCCCCGGTGCCTTTCCCGTGCACGACTCGCACTTGAAGGATGCCCTGTTCCCGGCATTCACGGAAATACTCCGGAAGCAGGGAACTGACTTCATCCGGCCTGAAGGTGTGAAGGTCGAGTTCACCGGAAACCGGGATCTCCACCGGAGTTTCCCCTGAGTCGGCTTCTTCCATGACACGCACCCATATCATCATCTCCCGAAGCTGTCTCGCCGTGTTCTCCTGCCTGGGATTGTTCTTCACCACTTCGCCGCTGCGGGCCGAGGATCCCGATACCGGCTCCGTCACGAAACTTCCCGAAGAACTCGTCGAAACGGCTCGGAAGGCGGCGGAGGCATTTTCTCGCCAGGATTGGCCGGAAGCGAGGACGCTCTATGAGGAGATTCTTGCCAAGGTTCCGAACAACTCCCTCATGCTCTCGAATCTCGGCTCCGCCCTCTTTCAGGAGGGAAAATTCGAAGAAGCGGTCACGCACCTGGCCAAGGCAGTGGCCGCAAACCCAAAATTGAACCATGCCCGCATCACATTGGGTCTTTCGCATCACTACTCCGGAGAGACCTTTCTCGCCATCTCCGAACTTGCCCGCGCGGTCCATGAAAAGCCGGACGACTTTCGGGCACGCAGTTACTTCGCCATTGTCTTGCGCGAGAACGGCTGGTCGGACGCGGCAGAAAGCCAGCTCTTGAAAGCCATCGAGCTGAATCCCCGTTTCGCTGACGCGCACTACAACCTCGCCGTTATCTATTTTGAACGAAATCCACCCGCACTTGAACTTGTTCGCCGCCACTATTTCAAATCCATTGAAATGGGCGCTCCGCGGGACGGTGAAATCGAAAATGCCCTGAAAAATAAGGATGACTAATACGGATTCTACGGGAAATTCTAACCCCATGATCGAAGAGGAAACGCTGACTTCTCGCCGACGAGCCCTCGGACTTCTGGGCGGTGCGGCATTCGGATCTCTCGTCTTGCCGGGTGACGCGGACGCGGAAATTCGCCGGGCGCGACGGGTTCTCACGACGAAGCCACCTTCCATCTACGGCAAGTCCGCCATTGTCATCGACGCGGATACCAATCGCGTGCTCTACACCAAGGCTGCTGACACGAAGCGGGGCGTCGCCAGCACGCAGAAGCTGCTCACAGCCTTGCTCGTCGTTGAACGCGGCGGATTGAACAACCTGGTGACAGTGGCGAAGACTGACACCCATGTCGAACCGTCCAAGCTCTACATTTCTTCCGGTCAACAGTATCGACGAGGCGACCTCGTCGAGGCGTTGCTCGTCAAGAGTGGCAACGATGTGGCCCGCTGTCTCGCCCGGGACTACGCGGGAGGCCAATCCGCGTTCGCCTCGGAAATGAACGCCCGGGCCCGGAAGCTGGGCATGCGCAACTCGAACTTCGTGACGTCGAACGGCCTTCCGGCTTCCGGCCAGTATTCGACCGCCCGTGATGTCGGCATCCTGGGGCTTGCCGCCTACAACAGCCGGACCATCCGCGCCTACATCGCGCAGAAATCCATCAAGTTCCGCTATTCCAGCGGGAAGACCGTCACGCTCTCGAACACGAACAAGCTTCTCGGCCGTTCCGCCTACTGCAACGGCATGAAGACGGGATACACACGGGCGAGCGGGCGCTGCCTCGTCGCCTCCGGCCGTCGCGGAACGCAGGACGTCGTTGTCGTCGTCCTCGGGAGCACGACGACGCACATCTGGAATGATGCAGGGTCGCTCCTCCATTGGGGGCTCGGGATCACGTAAATGCGCTCGCTGCACGTCGAGCTGGACGAACTGCGCGAGCAGCACTTGCTCCGTGAACTTCGCACGGTAGAGGGTCCGCAAGGTCGGGAAATCAGGTTGAATGGAAGGGATGTCCTCAACTTTTCCTCAAATGACTACCTCGGTCTCGCAAACTCCGGTGAACTGAAGGCGGCTCTCGTTGAGGGCGTGGAAAGGTTCGGAACCGGAGCCGGAGCCTCCCAACTGATCAGCGGGCATCTGCATCCGCACCGGGAATTGGAAACAGCCCTCGCGGCGTTCCTGGAAAAGGAATCAGCCCTTGTCTTCTCGAGCGGCTTCTCCGCGGCTTCCGGGCTCTTTTCCGCCATTGCCCAGAAAGGAGATGTCGTGATTCTCGACAAGCTCTGCCACGCGTGCCTGATCGACGGAGCCAGGGCCAGCGGTGCCCAGGTTCGGGTCTTCCCGCACAACAACCTGGAGTCGCTGGAGCGACGGCTCGTTCATGGCCGCGAGAAAATCGGCAGCGAGGGCCGACTCATTGTCGTCACGGAAGCGATCTTCAGCATGGATGGTGACAGTCCTCCGCTGCAAGGTGTCATCGCCTGCGCCAAGGAATACGGAGCCATGCTGGTCATCGATGAGGCACATGCTTTCGGAGTCCTCGGCCCGCAGGGACGCGGATTGACCGCGGCGACAGACGGTGGCGAAGAAGTTGACATCCTCCTGACGACCCTTGGCAAGTCCGCGGGCCTCGGCGGAGGAGTTATCGCCGCAAGCAGGGAGATCATTGACCTTGTGGTCAACCGAGGACGTTCCTTTATTTTCTCCACGGCCATCCCGCCAGCCGTCGCATCTGCCGGAGTCACGGCGGTCAAAATAATCAGCGGTGGTCAAGGCGACGCATTGAGGTCCACGTTATCGACGTATCGTCACAACCTCTCCCGCGCTCTTGGCGTGACCGAACCGGGGGCAGCCATTCTTCCGGTCGCCATCGGTCGGGAAGAGGAAGCGGTCGATGCCTCTGCGCAAATGCTCAAGAATGACAGGATTCTCGTGCCGGCGGTGCGATACCCCACGGTGGCCAAAGGGGCGGCCCGATTGCGAGTGAGCCTGTCCGCCGCCCACACATCAGGCGACCTCGGACGTCTTGCGTCGGCGCTTGGCGTCCTTTTCCGCGAGAACGAAGCGGCTGGTCTGGCGGCGGCGGAATAGCCGGAAAAATCTCACGACCAATTGATGGACTCTCGCGGGCAGGAGAAAAGGCATCCGGGAAGCGGTGCCGGCATCCAAGGGAACGGTTCCCCACGACCATATGAGGCAGAGAAGTCTTTTTGACGTTTCCGTCAGCGAGAAAAGCCGCTCGGCCCGCGCGAATCCCGCCTCTCCCATTTGTTCGACGAGTTCAGGATCCCTCAGAAGGGTGGCCAGGTGGTCGGCGATTATTTCCGGCTGCCGTTCTTCGGCCAGAAAGCCCGTGACTTCGTGATCGACCATTTCCGGGACACCGGCCAGTTTCGTGGAGACGGCTGGCAGGCGAGCGGCCATCGCCTCCATGATAACGGTGGGAAGGTTGTCCTTACCGCCCTCTCGTTCCGTTACACATGGCAAGGCAAAGACGGTGGAACCATGAAGCAGTGTCCTGATCTCTTCCTGATTTCTCGCTCCGGAAAGATGAACGGAATCCTCGAGCCCAAGCCGGACGATTGCCGCAGCAAGGTCTTCCCGCAGGGGACCGGCTCCGACAATGTCACACTGAAACCGAAACTCGCGGTCGCGGAGAAGGCCGCAGGCGGTAATGAGATCATCGAACCCTTTTTTCTCGATCAGTCTTCCAACGCTGAGAATTCTCGGTGGATTTGCTTTTCCCTCGAAATCCCTTGGCACCGAACTGAGCGACTCCAGATCGATTCCGTTGTAGGCACGGTGAATCTTTGCGCGAAAACGCGGAAACCGTTCCTTCAGATAGCCGGCAGTGTAGTCACTGACGGTGGCCACGAAGGCCGCGTCTTCGACAAGGGATTCCAACGAGACGGCAAAGGTAGTCTCCTCGAAAATGTCATTGGCGTGGCCAGTGAAACTGTAAGTGATCCCGAAAAACTGCTTCATCCACCAGCAGGTTCTGGCACCGACGCCGGCGAAGTGCGTGTCGGATTTCACATCAGACATCGGGGCAGTCTTTAGCAGCAAACCATATTCCAAGCCCTCAACTACTGCCTGATAGGATGCCTCGATAATGTTGCCGGAAACGCCTACG
>JBCDLR010000321.1:0-4602 GCA_038745205.1 Verrucomicrobiota bacterium | reverse complement strand
AGGAGAAGGGGTGAGTCCATGTCCCGAACCTTTGTCATTGAGCCAGCGGCCGGAGCCGCCCCTGTCGAGCCGATTGATTATGCGAAGGAGTTGAATCCCCAGCAGTTGGAGGCGGTGCAATCACTGCTCGGTCCGGCGCTGGTCATTGCCGGCGCGGGGTCGGGGAAGACGCGGACCTTGACCTACCGTGTCGCCTACCTCATCGAGAACGACATTCTCCCGGAAAACATCCTCCTTTTGACGTTCACGAACAAGGCCGCGCGGGAGATGCTCGAACGGGTCGAGGTGATTGCGCCGGGGAGCGGGCTCGGAATTTGGGGCGGCACTTTCCACTCGATTGGAGCGAAAATTCTCCGCCGCCACGCGGAAAAGGTCGGTTACCAATCGACCTTCACGATTCTCGACAGTGACGACCAGAAGGCGGTCATTGCGAAGGTCATCAAGGAAAACAACTTTGCCAAGAAGACGGAGGAAGCGAGCGGCGAGAAGTTTCCCAAGCCCCAGGTCATCGGCGGCATCCTCTCGCTGGCGGCGAACATGGACATCTCCGTGAAGCAACTGCTCGCCGAGCAGTATGCCTTCTTCGAGGAGACCGACGCGGCAATCCTGAAGATCGAGAAGTTCTACCGCGAGAAAAAGCGGGACGCAAACGTCATGGACTTTGATGACCTCCTCCTCAATTTCCGGGCGCTCCTTCGGGACCACGACGACATTCGCGAGTTCTACCAGAGCCAGTTTCAATTCATCCTCGTCGACGAGTATCAGGACACGAACGCCGTGCAGGGGGAGATCATCGACCTCCTCGCGCGCGCTCACCGGAACATCATGGTCGTGGGCGACGACGCGCAGTCGATCTACTCGTGGCGGGGCGCGGACTTCAAGAACATCCTCGAGTTCCCGAAGCGTTACACCGAAGCGAAAATCTACAAGATTGAGACGAATTACCGGAGCCGGCCGGAGATTCTCTCACTCGCGAACGAGGCCATCACGGCCAACGTCGAGCAGTTTCCCAAGGAGTTGCAGTCCGCACTTCCGTCAAAAGGGATGAAGCCGGCATTGATTCCGGTCTACGATCCGAATATCCAGGCGCGCGTCGTTTCCCAGCGTATCCGGCAGCTTCGCGACGAAGGCGTCGGCTACGAGGAGATGGCCATCCTCTACCGCTCGCACTTCCAGTCGATGGAAGTGCAGATGCAATTGACCTCGGAGGAGATTCCGTTTGTCATCACAAGCGGATTGCGGTTTTTCGAACAGGCTCACATCAAGGATGTGGCGTCGTTCCTGAAGTTCATTCACAATCCCCGGGACCCGTCCTCCTTCGAGCGCATGTGCGGGATGCTTCCTGGCATCGGGCCGGCGAGTGCAGGGAAGCTGTTCAACCAATGGATCAGCTTCCTTGACCAGGGTGGCAACGCTTTCCCGGAGTCGTTTGAGGAATTGATGAAGGGCTGGAAAGTTCCGGCGCGGTCACGCACGGCGTGGGAACAGATGGTCGTGGTTCTTGACGAGATGGCGGGCGGCGATGACAAGGCGACACCGGAACAGATGATCTATTCGGTTCGGGAAGGGATCTACGACGAACACATGCGGAGCGCCTTCGACAATCCGGAGACCCGGAAGCAGGATTTGGAGCAATTTCAGAATTTTGCCGAGGGGTTTTCGGATCTTGGCGATTTCCTGGAGCAAATGGCGCTCCTCGGCGGGTCGGAGGGCGATCCAAATCAAGACCGGCGCCGGAGCGACGAGCCGAGCGTCACGCTTTCCTCTGTGCACCAGGCGAAGGGGCTCGAGTGGAAGGCGGTTTTTGTCATCTGGCTCACCGACGGCATGTTCCCGAACAAGCGGACGATTGACGAAGGTGGACTCGATTCTCTCGAGGAGGAACGCCGGCTCTTTTACGTCGCCGTGACACGGGCCAAGGATGAACTCTATTTGCTTTATCCCGAGATGTGGCCCCGTGCTCGGGGCGCTGATCCGTTCCAAGTGGCGTCACGCTTCCTGAACGACTTCTCCGAGGAACTCGTGGAAGAGTGGAAGGTGCGAGGATGAACAAATGGAGTTTGTGAGTGGAACGTCGGTGAGGGCAACGACGCTCCGTCTTTTGCCCGTAAGGGCGAATCAACTCCTCAAGTATCGACGCTTTTCACAGGCGACCGGCTTGTGTTAGGCTTCACGGCGATGAAGCTCGTTTTCCTTGTCTCGTTTTTTCTTTCTGCCGTCGCGGCAACCGGGAATTCACCGGTCGTCAGCCAATCTCCCATTCCATACCGCTGGGTTTCCGGTTGGGGCGTCAACGCGGACGGCGGGACGCTCCCGAAAATGCACGGTGATGTCGTCGCGGACAAGGCGGGAAACGTCTACGCGTCGGTCGACGGGATGAATTCCATTCTCGTGTTCGGCCCGGAAGGAGAAGTGAAGCGCGCCTTCGGAAAGCACCACCAGGGCATCCACGGCATGATCCTGCGCGAGGAAAACGGAAAGGAATTCATCTATGCTGCAGGAGGCACGAAGGTCAGCAAGTTTGATCTGGAGGGTAACGTCGAGTGGACCATTGAAGGGCCCCCGAAGGTCGACGGCCTGTATCCCAAGGGGGCCAAGTTCCGCCTGACGGGCGTGGAGGTTGGTCCGGACGGGCGAATATACGTGGCCGACGGCTACGGCTCGAAGCTTATCCACATCTACAGTGCGGACCAGAAATACCTGAAGACGTTTGGCGGTCAGGGAAGCATGGCGGGGAAATTCGCCACCGCTCATGGGATCACCCTCGATCCTCGTGGCGAGTTCGTCACTTTGCTTGTCGCTGATCGCGACAATCGCCGCATTCAGCGTTTCGACTTGGACGGGATCTTTATTGAGGTCGTCGCGAAGAACCTGCGTCGACCCTGCGACGTTTCCGTCTTTGGGCCCTACCTCGCGCTTCCGGAGATCGAAGGCCGAGTGACGCTGCTGGATCCCTCCGGAAATGTCGCGGCTCGCATCGGACACAATCCCGATGAGTCCCAGTGGGCCAATCCTCGTGTTCCAGTCGCGGACTGGAAGGACGGTCTCTACCTCACGCCGCACGGCAGTGGATTCGATGCGGAGGGGAATCTCTACATCGTCGCCTGGAATCAGACCGGCCGGATTTCGAAGCTGGAGTGGGTGAAATAGTTGGCAAATTCGTGCATAGTTGGGGCGGCCGTTCGTCTCAGACCACGAATATTCAGCCGATTTACCCTCCATGAAGAAGATCACACTACTCGCTCCGGCCCACACGCTTCCCTCTGAAGGAGATGATACCGTTGAACTTGCGCCGAATGGCGAATCCGCGGAGTCCCTCGAGAACCTTCTCGATTTCTACGCTTCGGCGGTGAGCTACCAGGGACTCGACTTCGTCCTCGACGAGGAAGAAAGGACGTATTTCTCGGACGGCCCGGAGAGTGTTTACCTGCAGTGTATCGACATTCGGAGCGATGACGACACCGCCACCCCGGTCCTCGATCCGCGTATGGCGTTTTGCTCCGTCGCTCTCCCTGACGAATTGCCGGTCGATGAAGAGGCCGGTGACGGCATGGAGCCCATTCTCGATTCGTTGCGGGACTCCGTAAAGGAGGCGTCTTCGGCCTTTCGCGGCACCCCGGTGCCCCTCATGTGCCGTCGCCGCGGTGCCGACGACGCCCATGAAACGCTGCGTTGCCTGGGTTTGCTGCTCGCCGACGACGAAGAGCTGGATGCGCTTGGTAAGTCCGCGGAATCTCCCGACGGTGGAGTGAGCATCGTTCTCGACGAGGACGAAGTGGAAGGCCGCGGACTTCGTGAAGCGGTCGCTTCGGCCGCGATCGCGGCACTCATGCTCGGGAGTGCGACGACGGCCGATGCCGGACTCTTCTTCAAACGCGACAAGACTACCCAGGTTTCCGCCGCCAACGAACGCAAGGCCTCGAAATCCATCCGCGCGAAACGGGCCCAGAAAATGACGGCCAAGGTGGATAAGGACATCCTCGCCAAGGCCGAATCGGGGAACACGCACATCCTCGTCGATATCTCCCAGCAGAAGGCTTTTGTCCTGGTTGCCGGGCAGGTAGCGGTGGAAACGCCGGTTTCGACCGCCCGCGAGGGCAAGGTCACGCCGACCGGGGAATTCACGATCACGGAGAAGATCCGCACGGGCAAGACGTCGACCATTTACGGATGTGAACTCCCGTGCTGGATGCGGCTCGACGGCTCCGCCTACGGATTGCACGTCGGCGAACTTCCCGGCTATCCCGCTTCTGCAGGCTGTGTCCGGCTTCCCGTGAACATCGCGCCCATCATTTTCGACCACGCCCCCTCGGGGACGGTGGTGAAAATCGTCGATTCACTGCAGCCGTCCAATCTGATGGCGTCGCTGTAGGGCGGGACCGGGTTCCCGCTGCGGATCGCTTTTCCCTTGCCGCCCTTCGCGTCCTGTCGCAAGGGTCCGCATGAGCAGCGAGACCCGCACTGAAAAAGACAGCATGGGCGAAATGCCCGTTCCCGCGGACGCCCTTTACGGCGCCTCGACCCAGCGGGCGGTTTTGAATTTTCCGGTGAGCGGTGAGCCGCTCGATGCCGGCATGGTGAGCGCCTACGGCTTGATCAAGT
>JBCDLR010000320.1:0-4625 GCA_038745205.1 Verrucomicrobiota bacterium | reverse complement strand
GTTGTTGTAGCTGTCGATCGTTGCAAGAATGTGAATTCCGGCCGAGGGCCCGTTCTCGATAAGATCGTTGAGCTGTTGACCGGGGTTACCCGCTTCATCGTCATCGTCCATACTGAACCCGAAGTCCTCTTCAAATCGAAGCTTCTTGAACTTCTGGACTCCTAACACCACGACAAAAATTTCCGGCGCGGACGAGAGGTGTGAGTCGTCTTCGCGCTTCTTCACTTCTTCCGTCAGGGCCTGCATGATTTCCACGGCGTCGTTGTTCTTCGCGCGGACCAGGGGGTGCGGAATGGCGGCGATGACCCCGTCGAGGTAGCTCTGCTCCGGCGTGTCGGGCGTCGTGCCGTCAAAAATGACAAACTCGGCGCCTCCCGCCGGGTATTGGGCCGACAACGAAAGCAAACCGACTCCCGTGATCGCGAGGGCGGCTTCATCCCGTTGGCCAACGACGAGGAGATTGCTACCGCTTTGCCTTTGAAAAAGCGCCTCGGTCGGTCCCTTGATCGAATTCGGAGCCCCGAGGAACGCGCGGGCAAGCGCGGGTCGCGTCGACGGCTCCGAGGACAGCATCTTCGCGAGCGCTTCGTTGTCACGGACATCCGCAGGAGCATTGCCTTCAAAGACGATGGGAGCCGGATAGGACTTGTCACGTTCGACCGCCATTGCGCAGGCCTTGTCGAGCCATTCGTCGCGTTCGGTCTCGGAAATCCACACCGTTTGGAACGGACTGTTGCCCTCGATGGCGCCGGCACTGTCGTTGTAGATCCCCTCGCCGGGTCGCGTCAGCAGACGAGGGGCGGGATTCTCATCGTCCATGATGAGAAGCGCATCCGCCTCGTTGCACTGCAGGGCCACGCGAATGACCATTTGTCCCATCGTCGTTCTCGCGAGAGTGTAGGCCCCACCGAGCGTTTGCGATCCCAACAGAACATGAATTCCAAAGGCACGGCCCTGGCGGACAATGCGGTCTAGGAGGACGGACGCGTTCTGCGCAATGCGGTCGTCCTCGGTGAAGAACTCCTGGAACTCGTCGATGATGAGGAGCGACCGCGGCACGGACTCCTTCCCTCCGGCGGCCTTGTAGCCCGCGATATCCTGCACGCCGAGCGCGCGGAACATTTCCCCGCGGCGCTTCAATTCCTCGTCCACCCGTGAGAGGACGCTTAAGCCGAATTCCCGGTCACTCTCGATGGCCACGACCTTGGCGTGCGGGAGCTTCTTCGCTCCATAGCACTTGAACTCCACCCCCTTCTTGAAGTCGATGAGATAGAATTCCACCTGCTCCGGACTGCAATGGAGCGCGAGGTTGGTGATGATGACATGGAAGAGGGTCGATTTCCCTGAACCGGTCTTGCCCGCAAAGAGCGCGTGCTGCCGTGTGCCTTTTCCAATGGCGAGATACTGCAACTTCGTCGCCCCCGTCCGTCCAATCGGCACCCGCAGCTCGCTCGTCGTGTCGCCGTTCCAGTAATCGCCGTCAGGTGGTGCGACATGGGAAAACGGGACTTCAACGCGGTTCGAGTCGACGCTCGCCTGCCCTACCCGCTGCACGAATGTCCGTGCAAGGTCCGCGTCCGGCGGCCGGTCAAAGACTAGCTTGGCGCCCTCGCCGAATTCATCCGTCATCAAATAGTATTCCTCGCCGTCACACTCAAAGCAGTGGCTGTGCTCGCGAAGGTCGTCGATCTCGAATCCCTCGGGCAATTGCCGGCGACGGTCCCAGTGGATGAGCGTGTAGATCCCACACCGCGCGCCACTCGCGGCAATGCTCATCAACCGCTTTGCCGCCACGTCACTGAAGCTGGCGGGGAAATCGGCAATGACGACGAACTGGTATTTCTCCGCGATGTTGCCCGCCTCCTCGTTGTACTCGAAGATCGTCTGGTACTCGTTGCGCAGGTACATCTGAATGATCTTCTCCATGTGGTCATTCAGCTCCGACAACCGTTCCTCGATCTGCGCGCGTTGGGTCCAGATACGGGAGTGAATCACGCTGTCCTCGTAGTCGGAAAGATGGGTCAACCCGGCGAAATTCTGGCCCAGACCGACCGGATCGATGATCGTGAAGCCCAGCTTCCCCGGGGGCGACTTCGAAAGCAGGCGGAGGACCACGTTGTTCAAGGTGTCGATAAGCACGTCTTTTGCCGCGGATTCCGTCTCGAAAAGAAGCGACCCCTCGCGCGGGAGGGAGACCGAGAGCGGCACCTCCAACTTGGCCGGCCCGGGCAAGGCAAGCACCTCGGCTTTCGGAACCTTGACGAGTTTCGACGTGTCCACGTCAATGCGTGCGAATTTTCCCGCGTGCGCAAATTCGGCCGGCGGCTTCCAGTTCTCGCAATACTCCGGCGTCCAATCTTCGAAAGTCTCCGCACTCACTTTCTGCAAGGCGGCAAAGCCGTCGAAAATAGGACTGATCGCTTCGGCCCACTCCTTCCCGATTCCCGCCTTCGCCGTCGCAAAGGCGGACTTCGCGGCTGATTGACGGCTCTCGCTCTCGGCGTTGAATCCGTCGATGATCTCCTGCGTTTCCGCCCGAAGTTTCTCGATCGTGACCCCCGGTTCACCGTTCAAGGCCGCCAATCGCAAGGCAAAAAGGCTCTCGCACTTCTTCAACGCCCGCTCGCGGCGCCGGTCGATATCCTTGAGGATGTCACCCCGCTTTTCCCCAGCCTCATCGACCTCCTCCTTCCATTTCTCGTCCGCTTGCGTGCTCACCTTCTCCGTTTCACTCTTCAAGCGCATGACTTGGCGCTCATAGCGGACTTGGGCATTCTCACGGCTGACCTCGAGCAGTTGACGGGCCTTGGTGAAAGACTGCGTAATTTCCACGGCCTCGTCATTCACCCTGTTCCAAACAACGCGATGCACCACAAAGTGCAGGGTACACAACCCTAACACAATACTGCCCGTGATCGCCCAGTCACCACCGCCGCCTGCCATGCCGTTGGTCAACGCGGCGCCGATGATCGCGCCGATGAGGGCGGTCGCCCAAAGGGGCAGAAGTCCGAAAAGCTTCGGGCCCGGGTGCGTGCCGAAGTCGGCAATCTTCTCCTCGACGGCGTCGGCCTCGCGGCGGCTTTGTTCGAGCAACTCCAGCTCCGTTTTCTGGTAATTGATGTCAGAAACGCCCTCGTCAAACTTCTTCGTCAGCGCCCGCGAATGCTGCCAATGGCCCCGCATGGCTGCGCGTGCCGACTTCAAGAGCGCCCGCTGTCGCTTCTTTTCCTGGGATGACTCGGCGCGGAACTCATTGAAGGCCGATTCCGCTTCCGCCGCCCCAGACTGCAGGCCGCGCTTCGCGTCGAGAATTCTTGCCTGCAGCCCTGCGATCTCCCGTCCTTTCTTGGATTCGACCTCATCCACGAGCGCCTTGCGCGTGTCCTGGTAGGCCTTGCGAATTCGGGCAATCCGCGCCTCCTGCGCCGCCTCGAGTCGTTCCTTCTCTTTCGGGAAAAATTCCTGCGCGCGCTCAATGTCCTGGTTGAGTTTGCGCTGCGCGTCGTCGGCCTTCTCACGGCTCTCGCGGATGGCCGCCGCCGTTTCAGATCGGAGCGACTTCTCGATTCCGGTCTCGCGATCCGCAAATTCCGCGACCGTCCGCTGCAACTCATCGAGAAGTCCGATGGAATGACTGACGCCGGGAACCTTATTCACAGTCTCTCCTCACTTTGGCTAGAATTTCGTCCAATTCCGCGATGATCGTCGACGCCGATTGCACCGCGTCCGGCAGGGCACCGAGGAATTTCTTTTCGAATTCGCGACTCTTCACATCCCTCCAATACTCCTTCGTCTGCTGCCAGTCGAGCAACAACTCCTTCGTCCTCTTCGCCACCTTGGCGCCGGCCGGTCTGACACTGCCCCGACTCATGAGTCGTCAGCCTCCTCCTTGTTCTGCACGGTCTCGGCAACCGGGACAACAGCCTCCGGTGAAGCGGGTTTGGGACCACCTCCCACCCCCACTTCCGCGTAGCGCTCGAGAGTCTTCTTCGTCTCGGCGAGATACCCGATTCCCTTCGGCAGTTCCTGCGCCAGCATCTGCCGCAAACCCTCGAGCTTCTTCTCCAAGGGTTCGACGAGGTGGTCATACTCGCGAATCCACTTCTTGACCTTCTTTGCGCGCTGTTCCGCCTCGTCGAGCATCCTCCGCGCCCGCGTGACCTGCACTTTCTTCGCCGCATGCTGTGCCTGGAGGTCCTGCAAGCGCGCCGAATAGAGCTCCTCTTTGGCCTGGGCGAGCTTCTTTCCGCACCTCTTGATCTCCATGCGGCACTCCTGCGATTTCTCGTAGTTCAACCACTCGCGCGTCTTCCGCACGGCATCACCCACCTCGTCCAGGGCACGCTTGGCATCCTGCACGTAGATGATAAGGCGATTGCGGAAATTCTCGACCGTCTCAACCGAGACAACGTGGGCTTCATTGCTCATCGTCCAAAACCTAACGTTGATCCAGGTATTCCTGGATACGCTGCGCCTTGCGCATAAGAAGCGGCGCGTGCTGGTTCGAGATCTCCACGAACTTCTTCAACGCCTTCATCGTCTGCGTAAACTCGTCGGCAAACTTCACGTGCTCCTGGTCTTGCCAGGTTCCTCCGAGGGCGGAGAACCTTGCATTGAGTTGCGAG
>JBCDLR010000319.1:0-4642 GCA_038745205.1 Verrucomicrobiota bacterium | reverse complement strand
CCGGAACGGATGCCAGGACCTGGTAAAACGCATGGACCCCGAAAAAGAACACACAGAGAGAGACAACGACGACAAAAGGTCTCAGGTCGTATTCCGGCTTTTGGTCCAAAGCGGTGAGGCGTGGTATAAATTTGAAGGCAAAACGCGACCTCACGAACTGATCCGCTCGCGGACCAGTTCCTCCAGTTTCACGATATCCGCGGCAAAGCGACGAATCCCTTCCGCAGTTTTCTCCGTCGCCATGGCGTCGTCATTGAGATGGTAGCGGAAGGTCTTTTCGTCGAGTTCGAGACGGTCTATCTCCATGCCCGCAGCGCTTTCCGCGTTGAGCTTTTCCTCGAGCGGCTCCTCGGAATTCTGGAGTTCTTCGAGCAGCCCGGGACTGATTGTCAGGAGGTCGCAGCCAGCGAGTTCGGTGATTTGGCTCTTGTTGCGGAAGCTGGCACCCATGACCTCGGTCTCGTAGCCGAACTTCTTGTAGTAGTTGTAGATCCCGTTCACGGACTGCACGCCAGGGTCGTCGGCGCCGGTGTATTCGTTGCCGGTCGACTTTTTGAACCAGTCGTAGATGCGACCGACAAAAGGGGAAATGAGCTGAATGCCTCCTTCCGCGCATGCCACGGCCTGCACAAGAGAGAACATGAGGGTGAGGTTGCAGTTGATGCCTTCCTTCTGGAGTTGCGCGGCGGCTTCAATGCCTTCCCAGGTGGAAGCGATCTTGATGAGGATGCGCTCCCGGGAAATGCCGTCGGCCTCGTAGAGGTCGATGAGTTGGCGCGCCTTCTTGATCGTGCCCTCGGCGTCGAAGGAAAGTCGAGCGTCGGTCTCCGTCGAGACGCGGCCGGGAACGATTTCGAGGATGGCTTCGCCGAAAAGGATGAGGATTTGGTCGATGACGCTTTCGACGAGGGCGTCTCCGGAAAGCGAGGAGCTTTCGTGATCTTTCACCGCCTTGTCCACGAGGTGGGCATATTCCTCCTTTTGGGAGGCCTGCAGGATGAGCGAGGGATTGGTCGTCGCGTCCTGCGGCTTGTATTCCTTCATCGCCTCGAAATCGCCGGTGTCGGCGACGACGGTCGTGAATTCCTTCAGTTGATCCAGTTGGTTCGTGGCTGTAGCGGTCGCGGACATGAAGCATCCATCACGCGGACTGGCCGGGCTTGCAAATGCCTTCCGTGTGAAGAATTTGCCTGATTTCGATGAATTTTTTTGCGCTTGTGAAAAATTTCACAAAGTGAGTTGCCGCCGGAGAGGGCGCCGGTAACGTTCCGTTATCCATCATGGCTGAGACGACCACCGCACCTGCTGCTTACGATTCGAAGATCGAAGGGAACGTGATCTTCACGCAGCTCGACACCGCCATTAACTGGATGCGGAAGAACTCCCTCTGGCCCATGCCCATGGGGCTGGCCTGTTGTGCCATCGAATTGATGGCTTCCGCCTCGTCCCGCTTCGACATTGCGAGGTTCGGCGCGGAGGTGATGCGTTTTTCTCCCCGCCAGGCGGATGTAATGATCGTTGCCGGCACGGTGACTTACAAGATGGCACTGGCCGTGAAGCGTGTCTGGGACCAGATGCCGGAGCCAAAGTGGTGCATCGCGATGGGAGCCTGCGCCTCCAGTGGAGGCATGTATCGTAGTTACGCCGTTTTGCAGGGGGTCGACAACCTGCTTCCGGTCGATGTCTATGTCTCAGGGTGCCCTCCTCGTCCAGAGGCGCTGCTCGAAGGACTGATGAAGCTCCAGCGGAAGATTGAAACCGAAGGTGCGTTGAGCGACCAGAAAAAGGTCCTCCTCGAGGAACTGGAAGTGGTGTAAGCGAAGAGATTTTTCCTAACATGAACGCCACTGAAGCCGCCCAAGCCATTTCTGAGCGATTCAAGGACGCTGTCTCGGTTGCTCCGGAGTTTCGCGGAGAATCCACGGTGGTGGCCGAACTCGACTCGTTGCACCCTGTCATGAAGTTTTGCCGCGAGGAATTGGATTTCAATTACCTCATCGACATCTGCAGCGTGGATAACATGGGGGAAGACCCGCGATTTGAGGTCATCTATGAATTGTATTCCCTGACCACGCATGTGCATTTGCGAATCAAGTCGATGGTCGCCGAAGATGTGCGGGAAGTCGTGACGGTGAGTGACATATGGCCGACAGCGGATTGGCACGAGCGCGAGGTTTATGACATGATGGGCATCGAATTCAAAGGCCACGGGGATCTACGGCGAATTCTCATGTGGGAGGGGTATCCGTTCTTCCCGCTTCGAAAGGATTTTCCTCTCGCCGGAAAGCCCAGCGAGATGCCGGATGTGGCGTTCACGAGCAAGGCACCGCTCGAAGGCGGGCCATTTGTGACTTCGGCCGGTGCGCCGGATACTGCGGCGCGGGAACCGCGTGCACGAGACTGACTCGCGGATGCGGGAAGTCCCGACTTGTGATAGACTTCCACGAGTTCATCGCAGGCCACGAGTTCGGCCTGCTGCCAGACCATGCAAGGCCCATCGTTACCGCAGGATTCCGACGCTGATGAGGATTTTGAGTTGGACCTCGATTTCCCGGAAGAGGAAGCCGGAGAGACTTCCGTCCAATCGATAACCGAAGCTGAAGTAGAAGCGGCGTCAGAAGAGATTTCTGGAAGTTTCGGGACGGTATCGAAAGAGACGGGGGAGCCAGCTCAGGTGCCGAGAGACCAGCCCCCGGCGGAAGACCTCGCCATCATTTTTGACGAGGAGGAGGACGCCGACGTTATCACCAGCGATCCCGGGACCGGACTTGAGGTTCCTCCGCTGATTGGCGAACAAGCCGTGCGGGAATCCCCTTTGGAGGACTCGGAAAAGGATGAGGCGGAAATTCTCCGAATTAGGGTGGGAGGTCGCGACGACGAAGAGCTAACACCCGCGCTGAAGGAAGGCCCCGGCGAAGATCTCACGGAGTCTCTCACCGGCCTTGGGTCTTCCGTGGGGGCAGCGGTCACGACCCTTCGCAAGGAAAAGAAAGTCATCATTAAGGAGCAGGAGGATGCGGACCGTGAATTGTCGAAGGAGATTGAATCCATCAAGGATATCTCGATGGAGGATGCAGATGGTAAGGTCGAGGCCGTCGAGGTAATGTCGGATGCGGACGTGGCGCGGCTTGCCGGGAAGGGGCGTGGTCGGAAAGGGATGTTCCTGGTTCTCGGTTTGATTTTCGCCGGTTTCACCGGATACCTCGCCTTCAACGCGTGGAAGAGCGGGGAAAGCTCGGGCTCCGAAGCTGTTAACGCCGCTGCGACCCCCGATCCGTCTCCCGTGGAACCGAAGAAGACCTTGGTAACAAAATCGCCGGATGAAGAGCAGCCGAGCGGATACAAGGCGGCCATGGAAAGCGAGAAGGAATCGCCGCAGGCTCCGCCCGTCGCTCCGCAGGACGACAGGATTCCTCAAGAGGCAGCTGCAGAGTTACGGGCGGCGATTGAAGCCTATTTCTCCGTTGAAAAATACATCGATATCCTTGAGCACTGCCGTGATCCCGAGCGCGTGTCGCCGCTGCTCAAGGACTACTATGAAATTCACGGATGGCTTCCGCGGGAAGTGCGCGGGGTCGAGTGGACGGATGAGAAAGTCATCGAAGGCCATCTCTTCTGGTTGCTTGAGGTGCAGCTTGACCGCTTTCAGAATGTTCTTGTTCTTGTGGAAGTGGTGGATGACCGTTACCTCGTCGACTGGGAGACGCAGGTTTACTACAACCCGGTGGATTGGCGCGTCTTCGTTGAACAGCAGCCACAGGGTCGCTTCGACATGCGCGTCCTGGCGACGCTGCACAGCGAGTACAAGTTTCCGTTCACCGACGACAAGACGTATCTTTGCGTGAAACTGGGAAGCCTTCAAAGCGGCGCCGAAGACGTTTTTGGATATGCAGAGAGAGGTTCGGCGACCGCGAAGAAGATCGTGGACGTCCTCACCGGCGATTTCGCCAATGAGAGCGAGTATCCGCTGATCCTGACCCTGGAGTATCCCGATGGTGCCGATGGAGGGGATCCCCTCGTGCATATTCGGGATTTTGTCGCGGAACACTGGATCATTGTCGACGGTAAATGAGGGACCGGGTCCTCATCGTTCTCGTTGTTGCCCTGGGCTCGTGGACTTGTGCCGTCGGGGAGTCACCGTCGGAGCCTGAATCCGGAGGAACAGCTCATGCCGACGACGGTTTTCCAACGACCGTAGAACTCTTTGACGCTCTCGCCGCGAAAAAGAATCCGCGCTGGCGAACCCTCTATCGACCGCCCCTGGGACAGACTTTTCCGGCGAGGACGCGAAGCGCATTCTGGCTCGGAGTGAATGTTTCGGAACTCTACCTCGCCGTGCACGCGCGGGACGCGCAAAGGGTGAGTAATCTTTGCCGCGACCTCGAATCCTTCGGGCGGAACCTGGGCGTCTCCAGGGTGATGCATGACGGGATAGTTACCCTCAACGGTCATGCGCAGAAGCAGGATTGGGACGACGCCCGGGAGGAGGTGGAGCGTACAGCCGAGTTGGTCAAGAAGGCCCTGTCTGAGCAGGGTGACGGGAATCTGGCTGTATTGGTCTTTTGTGGAGAATGGGTGCGGAATGTCGAGATTTCTGCCTCCATCGTTGATGAGAAGGCGTTTGATGACCTCGCTCTTGCTG
>JBCDLR010000318.1:0-4654 GCA_038745205.1 Verrucomicrobiota bacterium | reverse complement strand
CTCGTAGGCACCGAATCCAAGGCGGACGACGGAACGTTTGCCTCCGTCAATGACACCGGGGATGAGGGAGCCGGGCCCCTCCGCACGGTTGTAACGTTGCACGGTTTGCGGAAGTTCGGTAATTCCATAGATGATATTTGCCATTCCGCGGGAGAGCTTCCGGGCCCGATTGTACTTGGCACCGGGGGGCGATTGGATGTCCGCGAAGCCGACGCTGGACGAAAGGAAGATGAGGGCGGTGGTGGCGAGGAGGAATCTTTTCATGAGCAGGTGGGAGATGGTAAGCAGGGTGCGCGACCCATGGCAAACCTTTTTTCGGCGTAAATTCCCGGGTTCGGCTCGCTAAATAGCCTATTTTCCGTTGCTTCTCAGGGGTGTGCTCCTTATAGATGCGTTCTCTACTCAAAATGAACGAAGATGTCGCGAATCTGGTCTCCCTCGGAAAATTAACTGCTGACGCCGGCGAAAAGGTGTCGGCGCTTGAACCTGGGACACATTGTCTCCACAAGAGCTGGGGCGTGGGGAAAATCGCGAATTGGGACCTCGTCGGGGGCGAAATGTCCATCGACTTCGAAGGAAAAGCGGGGCACGCGATGAAGCTGGAGTTCGCCGCCAAGTCGCTCCAGCCTCTCTCGGAGGTGCACGTTCTCGCCCGCCGATTTGCCGATCCGGACGGTCTCCAGACCGAGGCCCTCGACGATCCCGTCACATTTGCCAAGTCCGTTCTCACCAGTTTTGGGGGCTCCATGATGCTCGATGAATGGGAATCCGTGGTAAAGGGGCCGGTAGTCCCCGAGGGCAAGTACCGTTCTTGGTGGGACAACGCGAAGAAGACCCTGCGCAAGGACCACCAGTTTTCCGTTCCCTCGAAGCGCAATGTCCCGTTTGAACTCCGGGACGAGGGCATCAGCCCCGGCGAAGCCTACGTCGCGGATTTCAAAAATGCCAAGGACCCGAAGGCCAGCCTCGACGTCATCAACGACAGCCTGAAGAACATCAAGGTTTTCGAAGGCGAGGAAGAACGCCTGCAGGAACTGGTCGATGAGATCAATACCTACGCGAAGCAAATCCAGCTGCTCGATCCCATCAAGGTGATCGAGATGATCCAGGCGCGGGACGAGGTTATCCGCCAGGTCGAAGGCTTGGAGGTCGGCGACGGACTGACCCTCGCTGAATTCCTTCAAAGCGGACGGGCGGAGTTGAGCGACGTTCTGAAAGTCCTTCCGGCGGCCCGCCAGCGGGACATCTACAAGTTGCTCCCGGAAATCCTCGGCGAGGACTGGTTTCAAAAGACTCTCGACCTCCTGCAGGTTGTCGGGGCACGCGGAGTCGGTGAGTTGTCTCGCTACCTGAACGAGATCGGCAAGGGAGAGAATCTGCACAACTACCTCAAGCAGGGTATCCAGCAGCGCGCACACAGCAGTGACCTCACGGCGTGGATCTGCAAGGAGCGTAAAAAGGCGGCCAAAGACGTTTTCAGCGATGAAGTGGGACCAGCGATCATCAGCGCGATCGAGCGGGATCACTACGACGAGGCACTCGGCCGAAGTGCACGCCTTCGGGAAATCATTAGCGATGATGTTGAGTTGATCGCCGACCTCCTCGACGGCGCCGACCGCAACCAGGTTCGTTCCTTTGCGCGCCGCATCAAGGGCAGTCCGGTCTTTGACGATTTGAGCCGGGGATCGCTTCTTGCCCGCATCGTGAAGCTCTATCCGGACGTGCAGGACCTCGTCAGCGGGGAGCGTGAGGCCGAGGTGAAGGATGAGTCGCTCGTTGTTTCCTGGACGAGTCTCGCCGAGCGTAAAAAGGCGCTTGAACATCTTCGCCAGAAAGAGATTCCTGAGAATACCAAGGAAATCGCCACCGCGCGCGAGCACGGTGACCTTCGGGAGAACTTCGAGTATAAGGCGGCGAAGGAAATGCAGGCGGTCCTCATGCGCCGCGAGGCCGAAATGGAATCCGAACTCATGCGCGCCCGTGGAACCGATTTCTCCGACGCCGATACCTCCGTGGTCTCCGTCGGGACTGTCGTAGAAATCGAAGACGCCGATTCCGGAGAGAAAGAGACCTTCTCCATCCTCGGCGCGTGGGACACGGATACCGACAAGCGGATCATCTCCTATCTCTCCGAAACCGGGTCCGCCCTCATCGGCAGCCCGGTCGGAGAAGAGGTCGAAGTGCCGACCGAACGGGAGGGGGAAACACGCATTGTCCGCGTCGCCTCTATTTCTGCGGCACCCGTCGACAAGGGGTCCGCGGACAAGGGAGAGCCCGCGGAAACGGTCGCGGCTGCCGAAACGTCGTGAGTTGAGGGGAGTTCCGGAGAATTGCGGGCCTCTCCAAGCTTGAAAAGTTGTGTTTGCCGACCGCCTCTTTGTGGCGGCATATTGGCTTCCTCATGGGTTACCTCATCGGCCTTGGTGTATTCGTGGTTGCCGGCATTCTCGCCAGGGTGCTCATCGATTACTTTTCGAACCGTCCCGACCGCCTGCCGGAGTACTCGGCGGAAGAAGTTGTTTCGGAATTAAATGAGGCATTCGGGGAGAAAGAGACGATTGCCTTCCAAATCGAGGAGACGTCGGTGAGGGCATTGTTGAATCGCCTGACGGAATCGGTGGGGACGGGATTCTCCGCGAAACAGGTCGACACCTTGTTGCACCGGATGACCACCCACCGGGTGCTCGAACATGAATTCGCTTCCTACCCGGTGAGTGCCGGGGATTTCTCCTGCGAGCTGGACTTTCAATGGATCCGCTCCCCGGACGGCACGGTCAGGGTCGGTATCTCCGCCGCAGGGCCGGTCTTTGAATCGGTGAAATCCGTCGTCGAGGAACTGACGGCGGAGGTGGAAATGTAAATCCTCGAAAATTCTCGACTGGGGGCTTGCATCCCCGTCCCGAGCGCAAATACTTCCCGCGCTTCGGCAAACCCCCGGAGCGCTTCCAGTTTTCAATCACTCCAATCTCTCGAAACCATGTCCGACACCACAATCATTGACGTCATTGGCCGCGAAATTCTCGACTCCCGCGGGAACCCCACCGTCGAGGTGGATGTCTACCTCGAATGCGGAGCGATGGGCCGCGCGGCTGTTCCCTCCGGGGCGAGCACCGGGGAAAACGAAGCGATCGAACTTCGGGACGGCGACAAGTCCCGCTATCTCGGCAAGGGCGTGACGAAGGCCGTCGACAATGTGAATGAAAAAATCGCCGAAGCAATTTTCGGCCTTGATGCCACCGAGCAGACGACGGTCGACCAGGTCATGCTCGGCATCGACGGCACGAAGAACAAGGCGGAACTCGGCGCCAACGCAGTACTCGGAGTCTCCATGGCCACGGCAAAAGCGGCCGCCATCGCGCTCGACCAACCGCTCTACCGCTACCTCGGCGGACCCAATTCGAAGGTCCTTCCCGTCCCGATGATGAACATCATTAACGGCGGCTCTCACTCCGATGCGCCCATCGACTTTCAGGAGTTCATGATCATCCCCAAGGGAGCGCCGACCTTCTCCGAAGCGCTGCGCTACGGGACGGAAGTCTTCCATGCGCTCGCCGCGGTCCTTCACGATCGTGGTCTTTCCACCGCCGTCGGGGATGAAGGCGGATTTGCACCGGCCTTGAAGTCCGCGGATGACGCCCTCGAAGCCATCGGCATCGCGGTCGAGAAGGCAGGCTACAAGTTCGGCGAAGAAATCGCCATTGCCCTCGACGTCGCGTCCAGCGAGTTCTTCGACAAGGACAAGGGGAAATACGTCTTCCACAAGTCCGACAACTCCGAGAAGACCGCCGAGGAACTCGTCGACTACTACGCGGAACTCCAAGCGAAGTTCCCGATCATTTCCATCGAGGACGGCTGCGACGAAAACGACTGGGACGGCTGGAAAGTGCTCACCGACAAGATCGGTGCAAAGACACAGCTCGTCGGAGACGACCTCTTCGTGACCAACGTCGATTTCCTCAAGAAAGGCATCGATCTCGGCGTCGGGAACTCCATCCTCGTGAAGGTGAACCAAATCGGCTCCCTCACCGAGACCTTCGACGCTGTCGAACTCGCCACGGAGAACTCCTACACCTCCGTCATCAGTCACCGCTCCGGTGAGACCGAGGACGCGACCATTGCTGATATCGCCGTGGCCACGAACGCCGGCCAGATCAAGACCGGCTCGCTCAGCCGCTCGGACCGGATCGCGAAGTACAACCAACTCCTTCGGATCGAAGAAGAATTGGGTGACAGCGCAGTTTATGGAGGTAAGTTAAAAGTCTGATCATTCAGACTTTTTATGAAGAATAAGAAAGCGTCCCAGCGCCGGAAAAAGTACTATCTCACGACTTGGGAGGATGAGCCGCAGGGGCCAAACCTCTGGCAGCGCCTCACGCGCTTTCTCATTGGCGTCTTCGCCCTCGCAGTCGTTGTCGTCGTCCTGACCTTTTTCCTGCCGGAGGTCCAGGCGAACAAGGTCGTCGATCACGAAATCGCCGGCCTCAAGCACGAGCGCGACCGCCTCGCCTCGCTCAAGGCCTCCAGAAAGCGCGAGTTCGAACTCCTCACCACCGACACCGAGTTCCTCGAAATCGTCGCCCGCGACCGTTTGAACCTGAAAAAATTCGGCGAGGAGATTTACCGGATCGAGCGGCAGGAAGTGACGACGGTGGAG
>JBCDLR010000317.1:0-4657 GCA_038745205.1 Verrucomicrobiota bacterium | reverse complement strand
AATCATCCTTCGACATCGCCGACTCGAGTTCAGCAAAGCGTTCACGTTTCTTCTCGATAAAGGGGGCGAAATCCATGCAAGCGGGAAAAAGAAAACGGTGCTGCCCATCGCGGAGTCAGCACCGTTCGGAAAATGAAGATTCGAGGTGGCGAGCTAGGAAGCCGCCTTCGTTTCGGAGAGCTTGGGCGCCTTGCGTCGGGCCGCCTTGTCGCCGTAGCGCTTGGAAAACTTTTCGACGCGCCCCGCGGTGTCAACGAAGCGTTGCTCGCCCGTGAAGAACGGGTGGCACTGGGCACAAATACCGATCTTGACGTTCTCGACGGTGGAACGGGTTTCAAAAACGGAGCCACACGTGCAAGTGATCGTGGTCGCCTTGTATTCGGGGTGGAGTTCCTTTTTCATCGGTTTTGCGCGTACGCTGGTAAGAGTTCTGTTCTGGCTGGCCCCGGGCGCTGCTCATCGAAACTACAATCAGCCGGGCTCGCAAAGTAATGGGGGTGGCCCCGTCTCGCAAGTGATTTCAAGGCCTCAAAAGGCTTGCTCTTCCCCGCGGCCGGAGGAAAATGCATCAAATCCGCAATCCATGAAATTCTTCTCCTCTTTTGCCGCTCTTTTCGCTCTATTTCTCGGTGCCAATGCTCTCGCCGAGGACGGCTTTGTCCGGATTTTTAACGGCGAAGACCTTTCGGGCTGGAAAGTGAACACGGAAAACCCTGATTCCATCTCCGTGCAGGACGGCGTGATGGTGGTCGGAGGCCCGCGGACACACGTTTTCTACGACGGCGCGGTCGGCGACCATGATTTCAAGAATTTCGAGTTCAAATGCAAGGTGAAGACGACACAGGGTTCGAACTCCGGCATCTACTTCCACACCGAGTATCAGGACTCAGGCTGGCCGGACAAGGGCTACGAGGCGCAGGTGAACAACACGCACAAGGACAAGCGGAAAACGGCGAGTCTCTACGCCGTGAAAGACAATCATGAAGCCCCAGTGAAGGACGACGAGTGGTTCGACTACCATATCAAGGTCGAGGGCAAGCGCATCACGCTTTCCATCAACGGGAAAGTCATCGTCGATTTCACCGAGGGCGATGACAACATGGGACACCTGGAGAAGATGCCCGGGCGCAAGCTTTCGAGCGGGACGATCGCCTTTCAGGCCCACGACCCGGAGAGCTTTGCCTCCTACAAGGACATTTACCTGAAGGTGAGTGACTGATTAGAGAAAGACGAAAAGAACGATGAAAGAATCGGCGCGACGACGGTTCATGAGCGGGGCGTTGCTCCTCATCGCTCTCGTCCTCGGGTTGGGGGCGATGCAGGTTCTTGAGCAAGACAGACTGGGGATTGGTGTTCTGGCTACCGATGAGGGCGAGGGAGCTCCGAATTCGGACGGGGCGATCGAGGAGGTGTCTTCCGCCGGTGATGTCATGCCGCCTCTTCCCCCGAAGAACAAGATCATCGCCAATGTCGAGTCGTGGAAGTTTTCCGGGGAGTCCGCCCATGGCGTGGAGCCCGGGATTCTGAAGGACTTGCTGTTGGCGCAAGGGGCGGCGCTCATGGAAGGGGAATGGCAGTTGGCCGCGGTCTTGCGGATTGAAGAAGCAGAGTCGCTGCGGAGAGGAGCGGAAGGGATGGAGCAGATGGCGGTGGAGGGTCGCGAGAATCGAATTCTGGAGAACGGTGAGACCCTGTCGATCGGTAACCGGATTGACCTCGTGGTTTCGCCCGGAGGGAAAGAAGTCATTGAACTCAAGTGGAGCGATGAGGCGGAGCTTTGCCGGAATGGTCACACGGCGGTGGTGATTGAGCGGTCGGCGGACGAGAGGGCATTCTTCCTTCATCTGATAGAAGCCACGCTCACACGTTAGGGTGATGAATCCCCTGGACCGCCCTGTTGAGTTCGTTTTCAGACTCTTTCTCGGAGGATTTTTCCTCCTGCTCGGGGTCAGCAAGATCGTGGACCCCATCGCCTTTGAAAAGGCGATAAGGAATTACCAGCTTCTCCAGGATCCATGGCCGGCGTGGACCGCTCTTTGCCTTCCATGGCTCGAGGTCTTCGCGGGGCTTGCCGTCATATTCCGTATCGGATACCCCGGGGGAATTCTCGTCATCGCCGGCAGTCTCCTCGCATTCATGGGTGCCGTCATCTCCCTTATCGTCCGCAACATCGACGCCAGTTGCGGATGTTATGGAAAGTTGGGAGAAGCACCTGTCGCCGCCACCTTGGCGATCCAGTCAGCGCTCCTTTTGGTTGCCCTCGGATTGGGGTGGCGGCTCGTGCGGGAGTGCCGGGGCGGAGATTTTCCCGCTCCCCGGGGAGGAGAAATGAAGTCTTGAGGGCGGCATAGCCTTCAAAACAGGGATTCCGAGTCTCAGATCTGTGGAAATTCTATAATTTTCAAAAATAATCTTGCGAATCATTTATGGTAATTATATTATTAGCCATAGGCGATAACGATGATCACGAGGAGTTCTGCCTCCCAGCGCCTGCCGTGGGATCGTCGCCGAATTGGAAACACCGACGAACCACCTACTTCGAATTCGCTCCAGATGAATCGCCTTCTCGCGCTCGCCCTTCTCTTTCTGATCGTTGCTGCCGGTATCTTCTCCTACTTCTTTTTCTGCCGGGCGGTCGATTGTTCTTCGAGGGGGAATGAAGATATGAACGCGATTCCTCGTGCCTGGCAACGCGAAGAGAATGTCATGGCGCCGGGAGAAGCGAATGCTCCCCAACTTGCCTTGAATCTTCTTCCCCTGATCGAGGGGCAAGGGTCCGCCGAGCATCAGTTTCTTCTCTTTTCGGATTTGTCCTCAAGGAAGACTCCGCGCTTCAGGCGTGACGTGGCGCGGGTAGCGCAGTCGATGGGATACGAAGTCGCGATTCGCGAGGTTCCCTACATTCCCGGTGTCGACTTGCGCGAAGATCTCATGGCACTTGTGGCGGCCTGGCGCGCAGACGAGGCTCTTTGCCGTCGGATTCTCTTCGACACCCTTGCGCGCTCGGGTCCGGATTCCGGCATCGTGTTCCGGGAAGAACTGGAAAGGGCGATGCCCTTGAAGGTCACGGAACGCAACCTTGGGCAGACACCCGAGGGTGCGGTTGGGCTCGCAGAGGAGTTGATGTTCTGGGCGCCGGAATACGGGAGCGTACTCATCTCGGCGAGAGGGGAATCGCACACGATCGGAGAAACTGCGAGGATCGCGCGATTTGTCGCGAAAGAGATTGGCGGAAGCCTGCCGGCGTCGATTCGCGAGCGGCCTGAGCCGCATCCTTCCCTCTCTCATCCGTGCATCTGGATCGAGGATGGTGGTCTCCAACTGGGTAATTTGCGGGCAAGGGAAGAAAAAGTGATTTCCGTGGACATCGGAAACGTCGGGCATGATTTGTTGCTTATCGAGGACGTCGAATGTGAGGTCGGGGTGGACATCCTGACCGGGGAGTTGAAGATCGTGAAGACCGGAGAATCGATCTTGATGGAGTTCGCCGTGACCGTTCCGGAATTAGAGGGGATTTTCACGAGAATGGTCCGCATTCACAGCAACGACCCTTCAGGAGTGCGTGAACTTTCGATCACGGGGCGGGTCATGAGGGAGAAGGTGGACGGTTTCACCGCCATGGCGTTGGTCCCGGTGAGTCCTAGAGGGGAGTTTTGATCTTGCAGGCGCGCAGGGCGCACCATCCACGCGCGGCTTCGAAGAAGCTGAAGAGGGCTCCGGCGAGGAAGAGCAGGGCGAGCCACCAGAGATCGGTGGTCACGAAAATCGCGATCGCCGGAATGAGGCTCAAGAGTCCGATGCAAGCACGAAAGAGGCGGCCCTTGCGGTCAATGTTCTGATCCCAGAATCCCATTTCGACAGCTAACAAGCGGGCATGGGAGTTGCAACCAGTTCCGGTTTGGATTCGAATCAATTCCGATGGCAGCTTCTTTAGTCTGGTTTCGTCGAGACCTTCGATTGTCGGATAACCCCGCGCTTGCCCGGGCGATCGAAGCCGGGGAGCCGGTGGTGCCGGTCTTCCTATGGGCGCCCGCGGAAGAAAAATCCTGGCGACCGGGCGGTGCATCGATGTGGTGGCTGCACCATGCGCTTTCGGATTTGGGACATCAATTGAAGGAGGTGGGATCGCGATTGCTGATTATGGATGGGCGTCGCGGGGGAAGCCTCGAGACGTTGCTTCAAGTCGCGGAAGAGACGGGGGCAACGCGTGTCTTCTGGAATCGACGGTACGAGCCCGCGGTCGTCGAGCGCGACAGGAGGATCAAGAAAGAGCTTCAGGGGGCGGGCCTGGAAGCATCGAGTGAGAATGCTTCGCTGCTTTTCGAGCCGCCGGAAATCGAGAACAAGTCCGGGCGACCATTCCAAGTCTTCACGCCTTTCTGGAAACACTATCAGACGCTTGAGGTTCCACGGCCGGTGAAGGTTGATTTGCTGGAGATGAAGCGACCCAGGAGCTGGCCGGAGGGAGCGGAATTGGAGTCGCTTGGTCTGCTTCCCCGTCTTTCATGGGATGCTGAGTTTTCCAGTTTCTGGGGGCCTGCGCGGGCATCGATGAATGTAAGGTTGAAGAGGTTTATTGCCGGGGCGGCGGAAAATTACGGGGACGATCGTGACTTGCCGGCTCTCGACGGGACGTCCCGGCTATCTCCTTTTCTTT
>JBCDLR010000316.1:0-4679 GCA_038745205.1 Verrucomicrobiota bacterium | reverse complement strand
TTTCAAACGCTCAACGATTTTCGATGCGGGTCGCATCTTGCTCATTTCAAACAGAATATGGACGTGGTCCTCGACGCCTCCGACCACGACATGCTTTGAGTCGTATTCCCTCAACAACTTCGGCAAATACCGGTGCAATTGTGGTCGTACTGCTTCGGTCGAAAATGGCTCCCGGCCCTTTGTGCTGAAAATGAGGTGGACGTAAATCTGAGCGAGCGATTTCGGCACATATTCGATCAACCCAGGACTTCGATCGGGTAAAGCAGCCCTTCAGGCTGCACTCCAACGACCATCACATCATGGGGCGTTACCCGATGCTAGGTGAAGTCGGCCTTCAGCCGACAAAGTCTGTCGACGTCTTCAACAAAAATCTGCCGGCCGGTTGCTCTGCGAAAATCTCCAACTCCATCGCGTGATTCAAGTGCCTCACGCGTTGTCCGCTTCCACCGCCTCGACCATCAGGTCGGCGATTTCAGGGACGGCGGAGAAGGTCCGGTTCCAATTGGGAATCTGCGGACTGACGTAGTCTTCTTCTAGGAACTGTTCCGCCGCCACGCCGAGGGCCTTGGCGAAGGCTTCCACCGCGTCGGCTTCCTCATGGCGGAAGTAATTGAGGCGGTTCAGCACGGCATCATCATGATAGATGACGATCGTTTCCCGGGCCGTGCGCTCATAGGTGAGGCGCAGGGTTTTCAGCATGCTCTTGCTGAAATTCACTCCCTCGGAACTCAGGGAGGAGAACAACGTCAGCGCAATATCCCGCGCCATCTTCATGAGGCCCTTCTCGGCCGCTGGCTTTGACTCGTCACGATCCGCCCCGAGGTGCTGGTGCTTGTGCTCAAAATTCAAACCGAGGTCGACCTGGCAAATGCGCCGCATGGTGGTGTGGTGATAGACCTCGTTCAGCATCCCAATCTCCAATCCCCAGTCGCCCGGGAGTCGCAGCGTTCGCGCCAGTTCCGTCGTCAGTGAAAACTCGCCTGACAGCGGATATCGGAAACTCTCCAGATAGTCGAGGAGTTGCAGTTGCCCAACGGTCTTCATCAGTGACCGCAAAAGTGGCAAGACGAAGAGCCGTGTCACCCGCCCGTACATGCGATCAGAGACTCGGCCGTAGAAACTTTTGCAATACTCGTACCCCATCGTGGGATGCGTTACGGGAAAGACAAGGCGCGCGAGCATGTCCCGGTGATAGGAGAGGATATCCGTGTCGTGCGAGGCAATGACCCGGGCGCTACCCTTCGCAAGGATATAGCCGTAGGCCATCCAGACATTGTAACCTTTGCCTGGCACGTAGGTTGTCAGGTGGTGCTCTTCAAGCGTCTTGTATATCTCCTGGAACCGCGGACCGTCGTTCCAGATGATCCGCGTTGGCTGCGGGAGCTGGGAGAAAAACTCTTTCGCCTTCTTCAACTGCTCGCCGTCCATTCGGTTCATGCTGAAAACGATCTCGTTGACGTACTTGACCTTCTTCAGTTCCTCGAGGATTCGCGGGAGCGCCGGCTGCTCAAGTTCGGAGTAAAGCGCAGGCAACGCAAGCGTCAACGGTCGCCGCTTCGTGTACTTGGCCAAATCCTCTTCCACTTCGTCAACTTCCGCGTCCTTCAGGTAATGGAGGGTGGTGAGATAGCGGTGTTGAAAAAAGTCAGGCATCTGAAAATGAACAGGTTGCGGAAGCCCCACGCGACTCCCAGATTTGACCCGAGACTACACATGGATTACTTGGAAAGGTAGCAAATTGTTTGCTGTCAGGATTTTGAAATGACGACCGCTGTTGCAACAACCACCGCCGCTATCTCCGGCAAAACGACGATGGCCGAACTTGAGGCCACGATCCCGGGCGCACGCCGGGCGTTGTTCTCGCGCTATCACATTGGCGGTTGCTCAAGCTGCGGGTTCCAACCCGAAGAAACGCTCGCCGAAGTATGCGCGCGGAACGAGAACGTTCCCGTTGACGAAGTCGTCGCCCACTTGGAAGCAAGCCACGAAAACGATCTTAAAATGCAGATCGAACCGGCCGACCTGAAGACCGCCTTGGAAGGTGATTCACCACCAAAATTGATCGACCTCCGCACTCGCGAGGAATTCGACGCCGTCAGAATCGGCGGTGCGGAAATGTTCAGCGAGGACCTCCAGCAATCGGCGTTCGGCACGTGGCCGAAGGATACGGCGATCGTGCTTTACGATCACAAGGGCCCCCGCGCGCTCGACGCCGCGGCTTACTTCACAGGCCATGGATTTGAGAGCGTGAAGGCGCTTGCTGGTGGCATCGACCGCTATTCCGCGGAAGTCGACGCATCCCTTCCCCGGTACCAGGTCGAATTTGGATAGGAAAACGATGTCCGACGAGTTCGAGAAAAACATCCAGAATGCCATCGCCAACCCCATGAACATGGGGGAGATGGCGGACGCGGACAGCGAGGGCACGGTGGGCAGTCCCGACTGCGGCGACATGGTCCGGATGTGGCTGAAGTTTTCCGAAAAGGACGGCAAGAAGGTCATCGACCGTGCCAGTTTCCAGAGCTTTGGCTGCCAGACCGCCATCGCCGTTGCGAGCATGGCCACTGAAATGCTCAAGGGCAAGACCGTCGAGGAAGCCGAGAACCTCTCCGCGGAAGAACTCTCCCAGCCCCTCGGGCCGCTCCCGCCCATGAAGATCCACTGCGGTCAAATGGTGGAGGGCGCCCTGCGCGCCGCCCTCGACGGTGAAGATCAGACCACTCCGGATTCAGAAAGTGATTCCGGCAATCTCGCCGGCGCCTTTGCTCCCAGGTCCGGAAAGGTTAAACTGACTTTTGAAGGCAACTGACGGGTCGCTTCCGAATCCGGAATCGGTTGATCCCTCTTCCTTCCTCTTCGATCCTTCTCCCATGTCCAACGAACTAGAACTCACCCGCGAAGTCACCGCCATTCAGATCCCGAGTGGCGACGAAGTGCACCTTCCGGCCGGATTGAGGGTGATCATCACACAGTCTCTTGGCGGCACCTACACGGTGGCGACCGACCAGGGACTCGCGCGGATTTCCTCGAAGGACGCGGATGCCCTCGGACTCGACAAGGCCAACGACGAGACGCCGACTACGACAAAGATCAACACTGGTGGCCCCGTCGGCGAAGATGAATTGAAGGACGCGGTCTGGGAGCAATTGAAAACTGTTTACGATCCCGAGATCCCGGTGAACATCGTCGATCTCGGATTGGTCTATGATTGCACTCTCACCGGCGACGACGACACGAAAAAGACGGCCGAAGTGAAAATGACCCTCACCGCCCCCGGCTGCGGCATGGGCCCCACCATCGCCGCCGACGCCCAGTCAAAAATCATGACCATCGACGCGATCGAGAACGCAAAAGTCGAGTTGGTCTGGGATCCCCCATGGAACCAGGACATGATCAGCGAAGAAGGGAAAATGAAGCTCGGGATGATCTGAGGCGGATTCCGTGGGCAGCGGGATAGGAGGGATTTGACGAATTGGGAACGCGTCGCGGATGAGTTGATCACGCGCATGGAGCGTCGGCGCCCCAAATTCTCTCCAGCGCTAGCGATTTCTCCCTAGAATCCGCTTGCAAAATTCCGTTTACCCACCAAATTCTCCGCCCCATGTCACAGCACAGAAGTTTACGAGCGGCCGGAGGCGGCGGAGACCTCAACAAGAGCGTTCTCAAGCGATTTGAGCGGATCAAACTGCTCAAGAAGCGTGGCCAGTGGAAGAAAGGCAAGAGCCCCATCGGGCTGCCAAAAACCAAGCCGGAGCGCTGATTTACCCCCGTTTCGCGGAGGAATTTCCAATGGCTGCGGCGAAGCTCGTCGTGGCCATTTTTCTTTTATCAAAGCTGTATCCGAGACAATTTCGGCCTCTGAACCTCTCAACTCCGATCCGCCTCGCCGGACAGGAAACTGAATTCTGAAAACTGAAAACTCAGCCGAAGGCGTCCGTCTGAACCGATTTCTCGCGCAGGCCGGTCTCGGCTCCCGTCGAGGCGTTGAAGGCTTGATCGAAGAGGGCAAGGTGGAACTCAATGGCGAGATTTGCCGAAACCTGGCAACTCGCGTTCAGCCCGGGGATCAGGTCAAGGTCGACGGTCGTCGCGTCTCCCAGCACAAGACGGTCAGCCTTCTCATGAACAAGCCCCGCGGTATTGTTTGCACGCTTTCCGACGAACTTGGACGTGACACCATTCTCGATCTGCTCCCGCCGCAGTACCATTCCATCGGACTCCATCACGTCGGCCGGCTCGACAAGGAAAGCGAAGGTTTGCTTGTCTTGACGAACGACGGTCAGCTCTCCAACCAACTCACCCACCCCCGCCACAAGGTGGAAAAGGAATACGTCGCCACCCTCGACAAGCCCTTTGACTTCTCCCTGAAGCCGAAACTGCTCAACGGGGTCGTCACACCCGAAGGCAAAGCCCATGCCGAACGCGTCTGGGGTGAAGGCCGCAAGGTCAGTGTCGTCCTCACCCAGGGCATGAAGCGCCAGGTCCGACACATGTTCGCCGCAGTCGGCTACGAGGTGACCCGGCTCCAGCGGGTGCGCATCGGCGAACTCAAGGCCCCGGGATTAAAGCCGGGCGCATTTTCGACCCTCCGAGACCGTCAGATTGAGAAAATGCTGGAGCGGAAGCCGTAGAGGGAAGCTCATCCCAAGTTCAATTTCCGTTCAGCGAGAGTTTTTTGC
>JBCDLR010000315.1:0-4680 GCA_038745205.1 Verrucomicrobiota bacterium | reverse complement strand
GGTGGATCGTGACCTCCGGGCACGATGCCAACGGAAGAGCGTAGCGAGCAATGCCTTTGAGCTGCAGTGCCTCAGAAAGAGTGCGACCTGACGGTCTGGAATGGATCCATCGTGCCCGGAGGTCACGATCCACCGAGGTCACGAACCACTCCTTTCTGAAATGCCTGGTTGTCTCTGAGGGAGATCGGTTTTCCTAGATCGAGTATGGTTCACGCATCGGTCTGGCCAGCATGGCGTTGACCTCGTCATTGGTGGAGATTTCCTTGGCAGGATCCCACTGGATGTCCTTGATGCCGGTTCGGAGGCCGATGTTTGCGAGGTGGCCGATGCTGATCGAGCGGTGAGCGGCTTCGATGGGGGCGGCGGTGGCGCCACCGGAGTAAACGCCGTCGACGAAATCGCTTTCGTGGCTGTTACTTGAGTAAAGCCGGATCTCGTTGTCCTGGATCTTCTCTCTCGCAAGCTCGCGAGGGTTGAACTCAATGCTCCCCCGCTTCACGAAGATGGACTTGCCGTTCTCACCCTTGAAGAGGATGCCTTGGTCCTTCTCACCACGGGGGGAGCGGTCGGTGCTCATGACGTGCATCCGCGTGCCGTTGGCATACTCGGTGGTGAATTCAAAACTGGTCGCCGTGTTGTAGATGGCATTGACGTCGGGAACGTCACCGGTGATGCCCTCAAACTTCACGGGGCCGGTTTCGTCCATGCCGAGGGCCCACTGGGCGATGTCGACATGGTGTGCGCCGAAGTCGGTGACCATTCCTCCGGAATAGTCGTAGTTGTGCCGCCAGTTGAGCGGGAGAAGCGCCGGGATGTAGGGGCGGTGACGGGCAGGGCCTTCCCAGAGATCGTATAGAATGCCGTCCGGCGCCTCTTCGGGAGACTGACGGTCGGCGAGGTTGCTCCAGTTCTTGTGCCCGCCCGGAAGGAAGACATCCACGCCCTCAAGTTTCCCAAGCCTTCCGTTCCTGACAAATTCACAGGCCATGCGGAAATAGATGTCCGACCGCTGCTGACTTCCGGTCTGCCAGGTGACGCCGGCTTTGGCAATTTCATCCGACATGCGGCGCCCTTCGTCGACCGTCAGGGCGAGTGGTTTTTGTCCGTAGATGTGGAGTCCCTTTCGCGCGCCATAGATGGCCATGTAGGCGTGCCAGTGATCGGGCGAGCTGACGTTGATGGCATCAAGATCCTCCTTCTCGATCATCTCGCGGAAGTCGACGTAAGTCTTGCAATCGGAATTTCCGTAGTGCTTGTCGACGACTTCCTTCCCGGGGAGACGGCCGCCACGCTTCTCGGCGCGGTATCCGTAGTTCGGCATATCTTTCACGGGATCCGCGATGGCGGTGAGTTGCACGCGCTCGTCCTGCATGAACCCGGGGACGGTCACATAGGCGATCGTTCCAAAACCAATGGCCCCAATGTTGATTCGCTCCGAGGGTGCGGGCCGACCGTTGCGACCGAGAGCGCTGGCGGGAATGATCGTGGGGGCCGAAACCGCAGCGGCGGCGGTGGCGAGGAAGCGTCGCCGGGTCGTTTTCTGAGGGTTGGTTTTCATGCTAGGAATGGGTAGGATAGACGAATGCGTTCAAATTCCAGGGATTCAACCCGAATGACAACCCGAATCGCGCCCGCTTGGCGGGGTTTTTGACGAATTCACTCCGATTTTCCTCATTCTGAATTCCCCATGCCGTCTGTCCTTGGAACCCTGAAGTTGCTCGCCGATCCCACTCGTGCGCGAATTTTGCGCCTTTTGCGGCGTCAGGAGGTCTCGGTGGCGGAGCTTCAGGAGATTCTCTCGATGGGTCAGTCGCGGATTTCCACGCAGCTCTCGCAATTGAAAAAGGAGGGCCTGGTGGAAGATCGCCGCTCCGGGAAGCACATCCTCTACGGGCTCAGTGAGGACGGCGCGCTTCCACCTCCGGTGCTCGAAGTGCTTGAACTGGCGGCAAAGGAATTGCCCGAGTCCAAGCGGGATGACGCGGCGCTGGAACTTGTCCTGAAAAAGCGCACGGACAAGGCGCGGGCTTACTTTGATCAGTTGGCTGGAAAGTTTGGCCGGCAATATGTGCCCGGAAGGTCTTGGAAGAGCCTCGCGGAGACCTTGATCAAGCTCATGCCTCCCAAGGTCATCGCCGACCTCGGCGCCGGCGAAGGCACGCTCTCGCAATTGCTCGCCCAGCGCGCGGAAAAGGTCATCGCCGTCGACAACTCGGAGAAAATGGTCGATTTCGGCGGAAGGGCGGCGAAAGACAACGGCTTCAAGAACCTTGAGTACCGTGTCGGCGACATCGAGAAGCCGCCGATTGATGACGAAGCCGTCGACCTTGCGCTTTTCAGTCAGGCACTGCACCACGCGGCCACTCCCAAGGCGGCGGTGGCGGAAGCCCACCGGATCTTGAAGCCGGGAGGGCACGTCGTCGTGCTGGATCTGCTCAAACACCAGTTTGAAGAAGCCCGCGAACTCTACGCCGACGAATGGCTGGGCTTCTCGGAGATCGAAATTCTCGACTTCCTGAAGGCGGCGGGATTCGAGGATATCGAAATCACCGTTGTCGATCGCGAAAAGGAGTCGCCGAATTTCCAGACGCTCCTTGCCATCGCGACAAAAAAATAGCCACTCCGCGCGCGGCGAGGTGGCTATCGGAAATCTGCTGATCCGTTGCTCAGGGAATCACGAGGCGGTCGCCCGGACGGATGAGCGTGCCGCTGATGCTGTTCGCGCTTTGGAGGGCGGCGACAGTCGTGCCGTGATTCTTGCTGATTCGGTAGAGAGTGTCACCTCGTTGGACCGTGTAGTAGCTGCTGGTTGAGCCGGAGCTGCTGCCGCTACTGCTGTTGTCGTAGTTACTGTAGGAGTTGTTCCCCGAGCTGGAACTGCTCTCGTAGTTGTAGGACGAGGAGTCGCCGGAGTAGTCGTAGCCACTGTTGTTGCCCTGGTCGTAAACGTAGTCGTATTCGCCACCGGAACTGCTGTTTCCGCTCGTCTGGTAGAAATCGTCGGAGCCGCTCTGGCCGCCGTAGGCACCGTAAGCGTCACTGGAGGAGGTGCTGTTGGGAGATTTGCAGCTCGCAAAGGCGAGCGCGACGGAAAGTCCTAGAAGAGAGCGAAGCAAAACAGCGGGCATGGTTCCAATTTGGTTAATTTTCCAGAATAATCAATATATACGTAATAAATAGGAAAAACCGTTACCCGTCAAGGAAAACAGGGTTCGCGGGCGTGAGCCGTATAAGTTCCGGTTATTTCGCTGACCACCAGGCGTCGATGGCCTTGGTCAGCTCGGCGACGATGTCCGGCTTGTCGCTGGCAAGGTTATTCTCTTCCAACGGGTCGTCGAAGACGTTGAAGAGTTCAATTTCGCCTTGTCCGGCCGACCCGAATCCGGCCTTCTTCGTGACGTTTTCCGTGTGCGGGAGGATGAGTTTCCATCCGTCCTTGTTCCGGAGTCCCCAGCGGTAGGTAAGGCTCGTTTTGGGGTCGTGAATATCCTCGGCGTTATGGAGGAACATGTCGCCAAAGACGAACTCACGGGCCTTCACGGCCTCGGGATCGAGGAGGTCGATGCCGGGCAAATCCCACATGCTCGCGTAGTCCACGCCGCAGGCTTTCAACGTCGTCGGGGCGACATCAATCGTGCTCACCGGCGTGTCGATGCTCGCGGGCTCCACTTTTCCGGGCCACCGGATCATGAGGGGAGTGCGCAAACCGCCGTCGTAGGGGGAACGCTTGGATCGCTCCGCGTACTTCTGGCTTTCCCGTTGCTGGATCCAGCCGTTGTCGGTCATGTAGATGACGAGGGTGTTGTCGGCGACACCTTTCTTGTCGAGATGCTCCAGCAACTCGCCACAAGTTTCATCGAACCACTCGACCATGGCCCAGTACTTGGCGACGTGGACTGAATCCGTGCGCTTCTTGTATTTTTCGAGGAGCCGCTGTGGCGGGTTGTGCGGCGTGTGGGGGAGGAAGGGCGCATACCAGACGAAAAAAGGATTCTTTCCGTCCACGCACATGTCGATGAATTCCGTGACCGGGGCCATGCCCTCGCGGCCAATCTTCAATCCCTGGTCACCGTGGCGTCCGCCGCGGTCGATATCACCGTGGGTCATGCCGTGGGTGAACCCGCCGTTCGCATAATTCCCCATCCACCATTTCCCCGACTGGTGGGAAAAATAATCGAGATGGTTGTGGAGCATGCGCGGCACTGAGGGGAGGGACTCCGCCATCTGGTTGTGCCATAGGCGGACTTCCTTGCGGAAGCGTTCGTTCTTCGTGTAGCGGGTCCGGCCGTTCCCCGTTTCCGGCATACGGGGTTCGTTCCCGGTGATTCCATGCTGGTGCGGGTAAAGACCGGTGATCATGGAAATCAGCGACGGGCTGCAGAGGCTGACCGGGACGTAGCCGCGGGTGTAGGTCAGGCTTTGTTTCGCGAGCTTGTCGATGTGCGGAGTATCGATCTGCTCATGGCCCATGAAGCTGTAGTCGGTCCAGGTCTGGTCGTCGGAGATGATCCAGACGACGTTGGGCGGAGCGTCCTTTGCCAGCGCGAGGGTGGCGGTCAACCAGAGGAGAACGAGAAGTGGAAAGGGGGATTTCATAGGTGCTGAGTAACCCGATCTAATGCCCGCGTCGAGCTGGATCGTACTTCTATTTGAAGGGTACGGAAAAGGCGCCGAGCCAGG
>JBCDLR010000314.1:0-4682 GCA_038745205.1 Verrucomicrobiota bacterium | reverse complement strand
GTTCCAATTCGGCCCAGTCCGGGTTCCCGCTCTCGTTGGAGACAAGTTCGAGGTGAGTGCCGAGTGCGTTCTTCAATTTCCCGTCAAGCTCGTTCAGCCAAGCACTGAACCCGCTCAGAGACATCGTGAAATCAGAGGCCCAGACGCGCGTGCCCGCGTTCCTTTCTGCGAAGCGGTCGCGGGACAGACCGTCGACCCACGAGGACCAGAAGCCGAGAAGGTCCCGGACGGCGGGTAGAACCGCTTCACCGGCGTCAGTGAGACGCATTCCCTGACCTGTCCGGTTGAAGAGCTGCGTTCCCACCGACTGCTCAAGCATTTGAATCTGTTTGCTCACCGAGGGTTGGGAGGTTTTGACAACGGTTGCGGCGCGGGAAAGGCTTCCGGTCGTCACCACGGCATCAAAGGCAGCTAGTTGGCGTATTTCCATGGGGATTTTGTTAATGAATTGCTTTAGCACCGGCCGTGCCAACGATGTGCGTTTTGGTTTAAAGCATTGGATACCAATGAGATACAGTGACAGAAAATTCCGCCACCCTGCCGTCGGTGATTGGAATCGGAAACAATGTTTCCGCCAACTGAACAGATACTTGCCAGGTTGAACGCGTTCTATTCGATCCCCAGTCTCGAAATTTTCTGGCGAAGGGTCACACGAGAAATACCAAGGAGATCCGCCGCCTTCGTACGGTTGCCGGCAGATGCTTTCAAGGCTTCCTCAATAAGGATTAACTCCGCCTGCTGGACGACTTCGGCGAAGGCGTTACCGCTTCCCGAGTGGGAAGCGGCGGCAATGCGCGTGCGTGCTTCTTCACGGAGGTGGGCATCCAGGGCGGCGGACCCAGCCGGTTTCGCAAACGAGTGCGATACCATGTTCTTTTCGCAATAGGTATCGGTGACTGCGAACCCGCTGTTCTCGAGGAGCGCGCGGTTCACGAAGCTCTCCAGTTGCCGCACATTGCCGGGCCAGTCGTGTTTGGCGAGCACTTCCATGGCCGCATCGGTGAAGCTTCCGCTCTTGAGTCCGTGATCTTCTTCTGCGCGAAGTACGAAGGACTCGACAAGAAGTGGAACGTCTTCCGGGCGCTCGCGCAGCGGGGGAATGTTGAGGATCACCGTGTTCAACCTGTAGAACAGGTCTTCGCGGAACTGCTGCTCGCGCACGAGTTCCTCCATTTCCTGGTGGGTGGCGGCGAGAATGCGTACGTCGAGGGGCGACTCCTTGTCACTTCCGAGCCGCCGGATGCGCTTCTCCTGCAGGATGCGGAGGAGCTTGACCTGCATGTTGAGGGGAAGGTCCCCGATCTCGTCGAGGAAGAGGGTGCCACCCTCGGCTTGTTCAAAATAGCCCTTGTGCGCGGCATCCGCCCCGGTAAAGGCGCCCTTCTCGAAACCGAAGAGCTCGCTTTCGATGAGGTTCTCCGGAATGGCTCCACAATTCACGGCCACGAATGGACCGTCACCACGCTCACTGTGTTCATGAATGGCCTTGGCCACGAGTTCCTTTCCAACGCCGGTCTCTCCACAGATCAGAACGCTGACGCGAGTGGGGGCAAGCCTTCCGATCTCCTTGTAGACTTCCTGCATGGCCTTGCTCCTGCCGACCAGCGTGCGCGCGGCGCGCGTTCCTTCCGTTGCTTCCTTCTCCCGGAGTTCGATGTGAGTCACTCCGGCTTCCACGCCTCGCCGCACGATGCGCAACAGGTCCTCCATGTTGAAGGGCTTGACGAGATAATCAAAGGCACCGCGTTTGGTCGCACCGATGGCCGTGTCCACATTGCCAAAACCAGTCATCATGATGACTGGCATCGCTGGTTTTGTTTCCTGCAGGGCCTCAAGAATCTTCATGCCGCAGACGCCGGGCATGCGAAAGTCGGTGAGGACGAGTTGATAGGTGTTTTCTCTCGCGAGTTTCAGTCCTTCGTCGCCGTTCGTGGAGACGTCCACGTCATATCCGTCGTCCCTCAAGACCGAAGATACGGATTCTGCCAATTCAACGTCATCATCGATGACGAGTATGGAGGTTTTTTCCCGACCGCTTTTCATAGGATTGCTTGAGAGCGTTGCCCCCGCAAGCCTCACTCTAGCAGTCCATCTGCGGGGGAAAACTGCTCGCGCTTCAATCAGCGAGTCCGATGGCCTTATGACTATCTGGAATTCTTTCGAAGTTTCTCACTGGATTCAGGCGGGCTTTTCTCTTCGTTTTTCTCCGAATTTTCCTCCGCAGCATCTTCGTCCAGTCCAAGGCGTGTCTTCTGCTGATCGAGCCACGTGGTGAATTCGGATTGCAGGGCTACCCGGTCCTGCCAGATCAAACGATAGCGACGGGGCCGTTCTCCAAGTTCCAGATCGATTGTCAGGATCTCTGTGCCGCGGTGAAGTTCGAGTTCGATCTTTTCCCCCGGTTGCTTCGAGCGGACATAGTCGGAGAAGAAGGTCGTCCGGTTGGGGAGGCCGTCGAATTTCAAGCCGTCGACGCTGAGGATCCGGTCGTTGATCTGAAGGTTGGCCCGCTCGGCCGCAGTGCCTGGCACGACTTCCCGGATGAGGATGCAATCCCGCCTCTGGTTGGCAATGGGAATCTGGGTCGCCAGCATGCTGATGCCGACGAATCCGATCGGCTCCTTGTAGAAGATGTCATGCTTGATGCCGAAGAGGCAGCTGTAGAGCCGGTAGGAACTTTCTTCGTCTTCGGCGGAAAACCAACTTTCGGCGAGCGTTTCCAAAACATCCTCCGGGTAGTGGAAGCCAAGATTGCGCAGGGTCTGGTGGGAATTCTCGCGGTCGGCATAAGAATCCGATTGCAGGTTCTCCACGAGGACATCGATCTGCGCATCCGTGGGGCGGGGAGGCTTCTCCTGGTTCGCGGCGGTGGCGTCGAGAAGCGCAAGGAAGAGGATCAGAACTGGAATGAGAGGGAATCGCATGGCGAGTCGAGCGGGAAGATGCTCCCGTGAGGTGCCATTGACAACCGCGGGCACGAAAAAAACCGGTCGGTGCGCACCGACCGGCTTTTCGGGAAGATATTCAGGAGGCGTGGCCTCCGCTCAGCTGAGAACCTTTGTCGTCCCTGGCACTGGAAGCTTGTAGAGTCCGTTTTCCTGCGGGGTAACGGGCGGGGTCTTGTCCCAAGACCAGTCGTCCTGACCGTAGGGGTAAACATCGAGGCCCTTCGCCATGGCCTGGTCTCCGCGAAGAGGTTGGCCGGAATAGGTCGCCATGCGCCCGAGTACTGCCGTCATGTTGGAAAGTGTTGAGCGGTCGCACTCGTTGAATTCCTCGTTCTTGCGGATCGCATCGAGGTAGGATTGCTTGTGGATTTCCTCGGAATTCCCGCCGCCATCGAAGCGCCAGATTTCCTCGCCCTTGGCATCAAAGAGACGTCCGCTGCTGATCATCGCGAAGCCGTTGGTGCCATGCATGTATTCGCCAACCTGCTTCCAGGTGTTCTTGATGTGGCGGCAACTGGAATACATGCGAGGTGCGCCGGAGTCCCAGCGAGTGCTGTAAACGAACTCGACCTGGTGGTGGTCAAAGGTTTCGCCGTAGTCGGGTCCCTTGCGCACTTCGCAGCCGCCTTTGCACTGTGCGAAGCCGGGCATTTCGTCGTGCATGACCCAGTTGCAAACGTCCATGTTGTGAATGTGTTGCTCAAGAATGTGGTCGCCGCAGAGCCAGTTGAAGTAATACCAGTTCCGCATCTGGTATTCCATCTCGGTCTGGCCGTCCTCGCGAGGACGCACCCACGGCGTGTTGCCATCCCAATAGGCACGGAAGAGGACCGGATCGCCGACGGCTCCGTCCTGGATGCGCTTGATGATCTCGTTGTATTTCGGATCGTGGCGACGCTGGAAACCGACGCCCACCTTGAGGCCTTTCTTCTTCGCGATTTCGTTCGTCTCAAGAAGCTTGCGGCAGCCGCGTGCATCGACCGCGAGAGGCTTTTGCATGAAGCTGTGCTTTCCCTTCTCGACCGCGTAGTCGAAGTGCTCGGGCCGGAAGCCGGGCGTCGTCACAAGGAAAACCACGTCCACGCCGGAATCGATCACCTTCTTGTAGGCATCGAAGCCATGGAAGAGACGGTCGGTGCAATCCACATGATCCGCGGTTTGCTTGCCTTTCTTCAGCACGTCGTGCGACTTCTTGACCTTGTCTTCGAAGGCGTCTCCAAGTGCCCAGAGCTTCACCTTGCCGTTGGTTGCGAGAGCTTGCTTGACGTCGCGAGTGCCTTTGCCCCCGCACCCAACGAGGCCAATCTTGATGACGTCGTCGCCGCCGGCGAAGGCACCGGTTAGTCTCGGCATCGTTGCCAGGGACGCGCCCGCGGCAACCGTCGTGGTTTTCATAAAATTCCTACGTGTCTTATCGTTGGTTTCGCTCATCACTTTCAGGGGTTTGGAGGATTATCAGGTTTTCGAGATTTTCCAAATTTGGAACGGGGAGTGTGCCACGAATGCGCCAGGTCGCAAATCTCAAAAGGATATGCGGACTTCTATGCGCTTTTCACCCGAGAAAAGCCGGGTTTCCGCCCCCTCAGTCGAACAACTCGCTGATCTTGAAGCCCGAGACCACCGGATATCCCGCCTTCTCGATGTTTTCCCGACCGCCTTCCTCGCGATCAACGAGGACGGCGACAAAGGCCACTTTTCCGCCCTCGCGCTCGACGGCTTCGATGGCTTTCAAGG
>JBCDLR010000313.1:0-4700 GCA_038745205.1 Verrucomicrobiota bacterium | reverse complement strand
TGCTCGCGCGCCTGCAGGAGATTTTTGAGCCCTGGCGTCAGCGTAAAGCGCTGCCCATGACCTACGCCGCATTGAAGTCGTTCGACGTTCAGACCGGCATCCGTCTCGGGAAGAAATATGATCTCGGGAAAACGATGGCGGGGCTGGAGCACCCGATCGTCGACCGGACGATCCCCCGGCTGGAGCTGGTGCACTACTTCAATACGGGGCGAAAGGGGAAACTCGTGCAGGCTGTCGACGCACTCACGCCCGAACAAATGACTGATCCGATGATGTTGCCGATCGTGATTCCCATCCTGCGTTCCCTCGGTCGTGAGGAATCACTGCGCGCGGCCGAGGCCGAGGCTCGCAAGGCGCTTCCCCTGCAAATGGCGGCGGCGTGGAGGACGATGCAAACCTACCGGGTCTTCAATGTGTACGCGCTGGCCCGCGTGCTTGGAGAGCCGGAAACCATTCCGGCGGAGTTTGAAGCAGCCTGTCTGCGCAATCTGCGCAACGAACGCATCCACGTGATGGTGAGGATCGCCCACGCGCGGGTCAACGAGGACTGGGAGGCGATGGCGGGGGCGGCGGGCGAGGCGATCGAGCTGTTCCCCACATTCTATCACTTTTACTACCTCCACGGGGAGGCGCTTTGGAATCTCAACCGCCGGGCGAAAGCAAAGGAGCGATTTGAAGTTTACCTCCGCTATGGCTACGACGAGATGGACCACACGCAGGCGGTGAGAATGATGGAACAACCCGCCGGGGGGAAGGACTGATTTCCCGGGCCCGCGAATCGGCCGGGAGGGTCGAGGTAGACGTTGATTATTGTCCCGCCCTCGCTTCTATGCCCGTGGCCGTCCCGGGCGAACTCCGGGGGTCAATTTTCTCATGTCCACGATCACCTACACGAAAACCGACGAAGCCCCGGCTCTCGCCACCTACTCGCTGCTTCCCGTCATTCGCCGTTTCCTTGAACCGGCGGAGATCGAAGTCGAACTGCGCGACATCTCTCTCGCCGGGCGGATCCTTTCGCAGTTCCCCGACTATCTCGAGGATGGGCAGCGGGTGGAGGACGAGCTGGCGTTTCTCGGTGAACGGGCGAAAACCCCCGAGGCCAACATCATCAAGCTTCCGAACATCTCCGCGTCGATTCCTCAATTGAAGGCCTGCGTGGCCGAACTGAAGGAAAATGGATTCGCCCTTCCGGACTACCCGGACGAACCGGCTGACGATCGGGAAGAGGAGATCAAGGCACGATACGATCGCGTGAAAGGTTCGGCCGTGAACCCGGTTCTTCGTGAGGGGAACTCCGACCGCCGTGCCCCGAAGGCGGTGAAGGAATACGCGAAAGCCAATCCGCACTACATGGGCAAGTGGAGCACGGACAGCAAGACCCACGTCTCAACAATGGGGAAAAATGACTTCCGCTCCAATGAGCAATCCGTGACCATCGAGAAGGCGACATCGGTCCGGGTCCAGCTGACGGCAAGTGACGGAGCGGTGACCGTTCTCAAGGAAGAGATTCCTCTGCAGGACGGGGAGATTCTCGACGCGACTTTCATGAGTCGCACCGCACTCATGGAGTTTCTCGAGGCGGAGATCGCAGACGCCGCGGAAAAGGGACTCCTTTTCTCACTGCACATGAAGGCGACGATGATGAAAGTGAGCGATCCGATCATTTTCGGTCATTGCGTGAACGCCTATTTCAAGGAGCCCTTCGCAGAGAACGGGACGACGCTGGAGAAGGTTGGCTACAATCCAAACAACGGTCTCGGCGCGCTTCTTGCGAAGATCGAGGACTTGCCCGAAGAAGAGAAGGCGGCGGTGAAGATGGGTATCGAAGAGGCTTATGCCAATGGCCCTGACCTCGCGATGGTGAATTCCGACAAGGGAATCACCAATCTTCATGTTCCCAGCGACATCATCATCGACGCGTCAATGCCGGCGATGATCCGTGATTCCGGGAAGATGTGGGACAAGAACGGCGAGAGGCAGGACGCGAAGGCGGTGATTCCCGACAGCTCCTATGCGGCGGTCTACGAGAAGACGGTCGACTTTTGCCGCGAGCATGGTGCCTTTGACCCGTCCACGATGGGTAACGTGCCGAACGTCGGCCTCATGGCGCAAAAGGCGGAAGAGTATGGATCGCACGACAAGACCTTCGAGATCGCTTCCGCCGGGAAGGTTGAAGTCATCGACAAAAACGGGGATGCCGTGCTCATGAGCTTCGACGTCGAAGAAGGAGACATCTGGCGGGCCTGCCAGACAAAGGACGCGCCGGTCCGGGACTGGGTCAAACTGGCGGTGAGCCGTGCCCGCGCCACGGGGGCGCCCGCAGTATTCTGGCTCGACAAGACACGGGCGCACGATGCGGAATTGATCAAGAAGGTCGAAACCTATCTCAAGGATCACGACACCGCGGGACTGGATCTGCCGGTGATGGCGCCGGCCGAAGCCACGCAGTTTTCACTCGAGCGCGCGAAGCGTGGAGAGGACACGATCAGTGTGACCGGGAACGTTCTCCGGGATTATCTTACCGACTTGTTTCCGATTCTCGAACTGGGGACGAGCGCGAAGATGCTCAGCATCGTCCCGTTGATGAATGGAGGCGGACTCTTCGAGACCGGCGCGGGCGGAAGTGCCCCCAAGCATGTGCAGCAGTTTGTGGATGAGAATTACCTTCGCTGGGACAGCCTCGGAGAGTTTCTCGCCCTCGCGGAATCCCTGCACCATCTTGCCGAAGTCGAGGGTAATCCGAAGGCGGAGTCGATTGCGAAAGCCCTCGACGAAGCGAATACGAAATGGCTCCTCGAGAACAAGGCACCCACGCGGAAACTGGGCGGTATCGATAACCGGGGGTCGCATTTCTACCTCGCGCTCTATTGGGCCGAAGCGCTGGCCGCCTCCGGGGACGAAGCCATCGGCGCGGCCTTCAAGGAACTCGCGGCACAACTCGCGGCAGGCGAGGAGGCCATCGTCGCGGAATTGATCGGCGCGCAGGGGGCCGCCACTGAAATCGGCGGCTACTACGCCCCAAATGATGACCTGGCTTCGGCCGCGATGCGACCGAGCGGGACGTTCAACGAGATCATCGGGGGCTAGGCCAGTTCGATCGTCCGGGTTTCCGCGTTGTAGAGCGTTCTCCGACCGGTTTCGTAGGAACGCTGGGCCATGACGGTGGCCACAGAATGCTGGAAACCGGACTCAATGGGGGCGTTTGGTTGCCGTCCGCTGCGCATGCACAGCAGCCAGTCGAGCCAGTGATCGGGGCCATCGATGTGCTCGATCTCGACTTCGCCGCGAATCGAGCCATCACGTTGTGGAGCACCATTGGCGGTGGCGACGGGCCTGTTCCAGTTCTGGACATTGAGCACGCCCCTGTCGCCGTAGATCGCCCGCACACTGCCGGCACCGTGCTGGAGGTTGTTGGCACTCGTGACTACAATGTTGCCCGGATAAACCCATGTGGCCTGAATTTGGTCGGGGGCAGTGAACTCGTGATCGTCCTTCGGCGCGAAGGCGCCGCCATGGCACACGCACGACTCGGGGAAACCGAGGTCGGCGATGAATTGAATCATGTCGAGATAGTGCGCACCCCACTGGGGGACCGGGCCTTGCGAAAACTCGTAGTAGCCATACCAGGCGGAATAGACGTCGGCGCGGAACGGACGGTGCGGGCGGTCGCCAATGAATTCCTTCCATTCGACATCCGCCTTCTGGATTTCCGGGTTCAGGTATTGAAGCCAGTAGGGTTTCGGGGAGTTGCGAATCTCGTCGATACGGGAAACACGACCAAGAATTCCGGACTGGAAATACTCGCGCGCTCCGCGAATGGAAGGAAGACTGCGAAGCTGGGTGCCCACCTGAATGATCGTGCCGGCTTTCCTGGCTGCGTCGACGGAGCGAACCAGTGGCTCCATTTCAATGGCCATTGGCTTCTCGATGTATATGTGTTTACCCGCGTTGGCCGCGGCCTCGAGGTGAGCGCTGTGGTGGTGGTCCGGTGAAGCAATCATCACCGCATCGACATCGTCGAGAGCGAGGAGGTCACCGGCGGACACGAACGACTTCGGTTCCCGGCCGAACCATTCCTTCGCCTTGGAACTCGCCTTCTCGCGGGCGATCCGATTGGGATCTGCGATGGCGACGATCTCAAAATTGGTCGCCTCCACGTGCCGGTAAATGCTGTTCATGTGGGTGCCGACGCCACGGCTCCCGCATCCGATTTGCCCGATGCGAATCCGGTCGTTGGCTCCGGCCACGCGCTTTTGCTCGGCGGCGGTGAGCGAGGAGGGAAAGGCGGTCGCGGCGATTCCAGCCGCTGCTGAGTTCTTCAGGAATCGTCGACGGGTGGTCGACGCGGGGGGAGTATTCATTCGGAGATTAGAACGAAAACCGACCCCGGGGTCAAAAGGCAAATTGCCTGCCTACTTTCTCGACCAGCTTGGTTCGCTGACTCTTCCGTGGCGGAGGATCGTTGACTCCACGCCCGACTGCTGGTTGCGGACGACAAGGGCGCCGCTGCGGGTGAAGGCGAGGTAGTTCGAATCCGGGGACCAGGTCGGGTCTTCTCCGGCCCCGAGGACGCTGGTTTTCCCGCTCGGAACATCGTAGATGGCGATGCGCATGCTGCCGCCCTGACGAACACAGAACGCAATCTTGTTTCCGTCAGGCGACCAACTCGGCTCGACGCAGTGGCCGTAACCGGTGCGAAT
>JBCDLR010000312.1:0-4721 GCA_038745205.1 Verrucomicrobiota bacterium | reverse complement strand
GGTTTTTGACAGTCAGATTACGGGAGGCAAGCGTTATGATCTGGCTTCGGTGGGAAGGCGGCAGGCGAACGCCACTTTCCATTTCGCCCGCGGTAATGACGAAAAGAAGCAGATTACCTTCGCCCTCGACCTGACCCCGCTGGTGCGCGACGAGGAGATCAACGTCGTCGACTACGTGCTTTCGTTCATCGATGAGTTCCGGTCGGATGTGGAAACGAAACTGGCTCGCTGGTTTGATCCCGGGCGGGGCGATTGAGGCAGGTTTATGGAAGTGATTATCAAAGATACTCCCGAGGACTGCGCCCGTGCTGGTGGTGGAATCATTGCCAAGGCGATGAAGAAAAAGCCCAACTATGTCCTTGGATTTGCGACCGGCAGCACTCCTGTTCCGCTTTACGAGGACCTGATCAGTCGTTACGAAGCGGGAGAAATTGACTTCAGCGCGGCAGCTTCCTTCAACCTGGATGAATACATCGGGCTGGCCCCGGATCATCCGTGTTCCTACCGGCGCTTCATGCAGGAGAAGCTCTTTGACAAGGTGAATCTGCGTCCGGAAAACACGAATATCCCCAATGGGTTGGCGCAGGACATCAAGGCGGAATGCCTGTCCTACGAGTTGGCGATCAGAGCGGTGGGGGGAATCGACCTGCAGATACTGGGCATCGGGACCGATGGCCACATCGCCTTCAATGAACCGGGGTCCTCCCTCGGATCGCGGACGCGCATCAAGACCCTGACGGCCAAGACGCGGGAGGACAACGCCCGGTTTTTTGAGTCGTTGCCGGACGTGCCGCGGCACTGTATCACGATGGGTGTGGGGACTATCATGGAGTGTGAACGTCTCCTGCTTTTTGCTTTCGGTGAAGGGAAGGCTGAGATTATTGCCAAAGCGGTGGAGGGGCCGGTAACGGCCATGGTGCCTGCCTCCGCGCTCCAACTGCACCGGGACGTAAAGATCATCCTCGATGAACCTGCAGCATCCGCCCTGAAGCTTCGGGATTACTACAAGGAAGTCTTCGAATTCAAGCCGGATTGGCAGCGTTGAGGCGGAGCTTCAGTCGTCGAGAAGCGTGACGACTTCCGTTTTCACGGAGTTGGCGATGAAGCAATGGTGGTGCGCTTTCGCGTGAAGTTCCCGCAATTCCTCCGGGCTTGGGTTTTCTCCGGCGAAAGTGGTATTCGGACGAAGTTCGACGAGGATCACGGCAAGGGATCCCTCGTCATCTTTACCGAGGTGTCCGACAGCGCGGTCTTCGTAGGTCTCGACCGTGATACGCTTCTTCGCGCAGATTGCGAGGAACGTCAGCATATGGCAGCTGGAGAGCGAGGCCACGAATGCTTCCTCGGGATCGATATTGGCGGCGTCGCCGAGAAAGCCCTCGGCGGCCGAGGCTTCGACGGTGAGGCCATTGTCGAATTTCCAAAGATGATTTCGCGAATAGGTTTCGTATTCGAAGGTGCTTTCCCCGCGGCGCCACTCGATGTTTGCGGTGTGTTCGGACATCTCAGGAATTCAGTTTCTCAGAAGCCTCTTCAGCGGATGCACCCTCGTGGACGATGTGATGCAGTGCTGCCGCCATTGCTCCAGGATTCCGGTGCTGCCAGACATTTCGCCCCACGGCAATCCCCGCCGCTCCTGCCTCCATGGCGTCTGCAATGTCCTTGAGGAAACTGGACTCGTCGTTGCTTGCTGCACCTCCGAGAACAACGATCGGCACATAGGCTTCTTCGACAATGGAAGCGAATCCGTCCTTGTCTCCCGGATAGGCGGTTTTCACAAGGTCGGCTCCAAGTTCGCACGCAGCACGGACGGCAAAGCGGATGTTCTCGACTGTGTAGTCGTCGGGACGACCGAGGCCAAAAGGAAGGGTTTCGAGAATCACGGGAATGCTCTCGTCGTGACATTCGGAGATGAGGCGCGAGCAATTCCTGAAGATCGTCGCTTCGTTAGAGTGATGCGTGTAAAGCATGTTCATCACGGCGTCCGCCTCGAGTCGCAGAGCGTCGTCGATATTGAAGAGCATGGCGGGGCCGGCGTCGGGATTTTCCCCATGGTGAGGCTTGTAAAGGTCCGTGCGGAGACAGAACGGAACGCTTTCCAGCGTCTTGCGACACTTCCTTGCCGCCCCGTAATTCATGACAACCCCGTCGATATGGTGCCCGATTTGCCCAAGGAGACCGGGCAGATTTTCGAGTCCCGGAACCGGGATGGCCATGCCATGGTCCAAGGGAAGAATGACTGTGGTTTTCCCTCGGAAGAAGAACTTGAGGCGTTCCTTGAGTATCGAGTCGCCGCTCTCCAATCCAAGGAACTCTGGGGAATTCGGATCGAGATTGGATTCGCCGGGTGGATCTTTTTCGATGCTCATGAGTAGGGATGTCTAGTTGGAGTACGCTTGCATCGCCTCCTTGAAGGCCGCAACGGTGGACTTCAATCCGCTGTGGAGAGCTTCGGCAATCAGATGGTGGCCGACATTGAGTTCGGCGAGGTGGGGAACGGCCATGAGATCCGGCAAATTTCGGGTTGTGATGCCATGGCCGGCGTTGACCTGCATTCCAGCTTTGTGCGCCAGGCTCGCTCCAACTTCCAATCGTTGAATCTCTTTGGTTCGCACCGGTCCGGGAGCTGCATTGGCAAAAGTGCCGGTGTGCAACTCGACCATGTCTGCTCCGCATGAAGCCGCGGCTTCGATGTGTTCCGGAATGGGATCGACGAAAAAGCTCACGCGGATACCGGCATCGTGGAGGAGCTTTGTCGTTTCCGAGAGAGGCTTCTGGCCACGGATGACGTCAAGACCACCCTCGGTGGTGATCTCCGCCCGGTTTTCGGGCACGAGGCAGGTGAAGGCCGGCTTCAAGGCGCAGGCGATGTCCACGATTTCCCTCGTGTTCCCAAGCTCAAAGTTGAGCGGAACATCGATTTTCTCGTGCAGCGACTCCACATCGGCGTCCTGGATGTGACGGCGATCTTCCCGCAAGTGGATGGTGATAGAATCCGCCCCCCCGGCGATGGCGTCGCCCGCCGCGCGCAGGAGTGAGGGTTCGACATTGTGGGCGTTGGGCATGAGGGCGTAACGAGCCTGCCGAAGGGTCGCCACGTGGTCAATATTGACCCCAAGTTTCAGCGGAATAGACACGGCGGAGATTGCGGCGAGGCGAGGGAGGAGTCAACCGCATGTTCCCGGTGGAGCCATTCAGGCGTTGAGCCAAGGAGCGAATTCCGCGGGAGGCTCGGCCGTGAACTCGAGGGGTTCCCCGGTTTCGGGGTGGTTAAAGCCCAGCTTCCACGCGTGGAGGAGAAGACGGGACGCGGAAACCGGCTGCTTGGCGGGCCGAGCATAAATGGGGTCACCGAGGATCGGATGCCCCATCCCTTTCATGTGCACGCGAATCTGGTGGGTCCGCCCGGTGTAGAGGTGGCACTCGACGAGGCTTGCTCCATCCGCTGAGCGGCGAACAAAGTACTCGGTGACGGCTTCCTTTCCGGCGGGCGGAAGGACGACAGCCATCTTCTGGCGTTCGCGGGGATTACGGCCGATGTGGTTTTCCACCATGGCGTGATCCCGGGCGGGTCTTCCTTCGACGATGGCGAAGTAGATCTTTGTGACTTCACGGCCGGCGAACTGTGCCGTGAGGGCTCGGTGGGCATTGTCCGTCTTGGCGACGACCATGCAGCCACTGGTGTCCTTGTCGAGCCGGTGCACGATTCCCGGTCGCTCCACCCCCCCAATTGTGGAAAGACCGGCGCAGTGGTGCAGAAGCGCATTGACGAGTGTTCCCTCTTCGTTTCCTGCGGCAGGATGAACCACCATGCCGTGGGCCTTGTGCAGGACGAGAAGATGATCGTCCTCAAAAAGGATATCGAGGGGGATCGCCTCTGCTCGGGCTGCAGCGGGCTTGATTTCGGGGACCGTGATGGAAACCACGTCGCCTGTGGAAACTTGCGTGCTCGGTTTTGCCTTTCCGCCGTTTAGCTGGATATGACCTCCCTTGATCAGGGATTGTATGCGGGCCCGGGAAAATTCGGGAAGTTCGGCAGCGAGAAAGCGGTCGAGGCGCTCAGGCGTGGGGTTCTCGAAAGTGAGGGCGTTCAAGGGGGCAAATCTAGCACAAAGGGGGCTGAAGGAGATCCGGTTCACCGCCGAACATTGAATCCGGGGCGCTGCGCCGTTAGGATGCCACCGAATGGATTCCTCAGCGACGGACAAGATCATCAATGCCTGCCCGAGTTGTGGCGAGGTGGTGGATGTCTCGTCGTGTGCACCGTTCAGCAAGGTCATCTGTCCGAGTTGCGCCCAGGCGATCCGGGTACGCGCGGATTTTCATCATTTCTCGATCCAGAAACAGATTGGAGAAGGGGGGATGAGCCGGGTCTTTGAGGCGGAGGACGTGACCCTTGGACGGAAAGTGGCGCTCAAGATCCTCAATCCGCAATTCAGTCAGGATGCGAAGCGGGTCGTGGGCTTTGAGAAGGAGGCGAGAATGACCGCGTCCATTCAGCACCCGAATGTGGTGAACGTCTATTCGGTCGATTCAGATCAGGGGCAACTCTTCATCGCGATGGAACTGGTTCCGGGAGGAAACCTGGACGATCTGATTCACAAGGAAAAGAGGATTCCCGAGTCAAAGGTCCTGGAGATCGGGGCACGAATTGCAGAGGGATTGCAGGCGGCCCACCAGGTGGGATTGATCCACCGGGATATCAAGCCGGGGAACATCCT
>JBCDLR010000311.1:0-4730 GCA_038745205.1 Verrucomicrobiota bacterium | reverse complement strand
GAGGCTTGGAAGCTGTCACGACTGCAGGGACGCGTCGCCTTGCTCTATCTCGATCACCACGAGACCGAATGGCCGGGCCGCATCGAGAAAGATCCCGAGTTCCTCAAGGCACAGGCGGCTTACTTGGATTCGAAGGGACTGCTCGATCCGCCCATGTTCGAAAAATTCGACTTCGGAAGCTTTAAAAAGGTCGAGCGTGACGGGAAAAAGCCCTACGCACTTTCCAAGCGGAGAGTGGAAGTCTCGAAGCTCTTCGTCAACGGACTCGATCTGTGGACGGAAGGCTATGCGTTGGTCGGAGGCGGGAATGGCCGCATCGCCGACGGCGTCCTGCTCACCTGGCGCCCGGAAGGGGATTCCGAGTGGAAAGTGAGCGCGCTTGGAGAGATGGCGTCGATCAATGTGGCGCGGGTCTCCGTTATCGACAGCCAGTTTTCCCATTCCAAGTCGATTGCCCGCCCGATTGCCTATGCCAAATGGGAGGCGAGGGCCTCCCTTGTGGATTTGCCGGACGGACGGATTGAGTTCCGCGCCTGGGCCCTCGACGCGGAGAAGATGAAAGCGTTCCTCTTCCATGACCGTTTCTGGATCGAGAAAGATGGTGATTCAACGCAGGTTCACTACGAAGGGACGGTGAAATCAACGCAGCTCCATGACGACGGGACAGTGGTCGGAGCCGGCGACGTCGGGAAGGATGTGTGAGGCCTTGAGCCGTTTCCGCAACGCCTTCGAGATACAGAAGTAATCGATGCGCCATCCCACATTGTTGGCGCGCGCGCTGCCGCGGTAACTCCACCAGCTGTAGTGTCCCGGTCCCTTTTCGAATTCCCGGAACGTGTCAATGAAGCCCGAATCGATGTAATTGGTGAAGCCGGCCCGCTCTTCGTCCGTGAATCCCGGATTCATCCGGTTCTGCTTCGGACGAGCGAGATCGATCTCCTCGTGGGCGACGTTGAGATCCCCGCAAAAGATAACGGGCTTCTCTGCTTCGAGCTTCTTCAGATACTTGAGGAACGCGACGTCCCACTTCTGCCGGTAATCGAGGCGGCGCAATTCACTTTGGGCGTTGGGGGTGTAGACGGTGACAAGGAAGTAGCTTTTGAATTCGGCCGTGATGACGCGACCTTCGGAGTCATGCGTTTTGACCCCGATCCCGTTCCTGACGGCGACCGGCTTCTTCTTCGTGAGGATAAGCGTGCCGGAATAGCCCTTCTTTTCCGCGGAATTCCAGTGGGCGGAGTATTTCGGGTCCAGCCAGTCCATCGTGACTTGCTCCGGGTGGGCCTTGGTCTCCTGAAGGCAGAGAACGTCGGGGGCCTCTGCTTCGACGAATTCCGGGAATCCCTTCCCCAGCACGGCCCGGATGCCGTTCACATTCCAGGAAATCATCTTCATGCCTTGCCTTTGCCTTGGTGCCCTGCCGTTGCAACAAAAATTGGGTTGAAATCCGGGGGGATCCGGATATTAGTCCGGCGTTGGTTCGTTTTTGCTATGTTTGTTTTCCGGGGATCCGTTTTTTGGCCCCAAAACAGCCATAGCACGCATGATCGAAGTCAAAAACCTCAGTAAGCAGTTCGGTCCGAAAAGGGCCGTGGACGACATTTCGTTTTCCGTCAAGAAGGGCGAAGTGCTCGGGTTTCTAGGACCCAACGGTGCCGGGAAATCGACGACGATGCGAATGATCACCGGATTCATCCCGCCGACGGCTGGAGAGATCAGGATCGACGGAATGGATGCCCTGGAATCGCCGCGGGAGGCGAAAGCGAAGATGGGATACCTCCCCGAGAACGCGCCGCTTTACAGTGACATGGCCGTGAGCGATTTCCTTGCGTTTTGCGGGGAGATTCGTGGGATGAAGGGGGCGCAACTTGACGAAGCGGTGGAGAAGGCGATTGGCATGTGTTTCCTCGAAAACGTTCGTCATCAGAACGTCGACACCCTTTCCAAGGGCTTCAAGCATCGCACCTGCCTTGCGCAGTCGATCCTGCATGATCCCGACATCCTCATTCTTGATGAACCCACCGATGGTCTCGACCCGAATCAGAAGGCAGAAGCGCGGGCGTTGATCCGTCGCATGGGTGAGGAAAAAGCCATTATCTTCTCAACGCACATTCTAGAGGAAGTCGACGCCGTCTGTTCGCGGGCGATCATCATTGACCAGGGGAAGGTTGTTGCCGACGGCACCCCGGAGGAGTTGCGGGCGAAGGCGGAAGGCGCGGGTAATTATCGGGTGTCCATTCACGGTGCGAGCGGAAGTGATATTCGCAGCGCGCTTGAAGGTCTGGCCAACGTCGATTCGGTCGTCGAACTTCAGTCGGGAGAGACGACTTTCAAGGGGATCGTCCGTCCGAAGTCGGTGTCTTCGGCCGCAGAGGGAATCTTCGGACTCTGCAAGGAACGTGGATGGGGACTCGAGGAACTGGGTCGGGAGGAAGGACGTCTCGATCTCATGTTCCGTCAGATCACGATGTCGGAAACCGGCAAGAAGGCTGCCTGAACAATCTCCACGTTTTCACCGATGAACAAGTCACTCCGCAACGTTTGGATCGTCTACCGCCGCGAGCTCTGCAGTCACTTCGACTCCTCGCTCGCCTACGTTTTCATCATCGTCTTCCTCGTCCTTTCCATCGGGCTGGGATTCCTCTTCAATCGCTTTCTTGAGAATGACCAGGCTTCGCTGGAAGCATTCTTCATGTTCCATCCGTGGCTTTTCATGGTGCTTGCGCCGGCCGTGGGCATGCGTCTCTGGTCCGATGAGCATCGCACGGGAACCATTGAACTCCTCCTGACCATGCCCCTTGCGGTTTGGGAGGCAATCGTTGGAAAGTTCCTCGCAGCCTTCACCGTCCTTGCCTTCGCCATCGTCCTCACGTTTCCGACGGTGGTGACAGTCCAATATTTGGGCGATCCCGACTACGGTCCGATCATAGCAAGCTACGTGTCGAGTTTGCTTTTCGCCGGGGTTTGCCTCGCCATCACGAGCATGGTGAGTTCGATGTCGCGGAGCCTCGTCGCAGCCCTCGTCGCGTCGGTGGCGATATGTTTTCTCCTGATTTTGATCGGTCTGCCGCCGACGACGGACTTTTTCACCAGCTTCCTCGGAGGTGCTTTTGCCGAGGGCCTTGCCGAGTTGAGCATTCTTCGTCATTTCATCGACATGCAACGTGGGGTGATTACGCTGCAAAATCTCTACTTCTACGTGGCAGTGATCGCCTTCTGCCTCTTCACCACGAGTGTCATCATCCGCGCGAAACGCGCCTAACAGGAATTCGAAAATGAGCAGCAAATCGAAGCATTCTTCCGGCCTGTTTTACTCGCTGATCGGGGTTATTCTCGTTCTCGCCATCGTCCTTGTCGTGAATCGAATCGTGGGTGCCTCGGGGGCGAAGTTGGACCTTACGGAAAAGGGCCTCTACACGCTTTCGGACGGGACGAAGAACATTCTCTCGGAACTCGAAACACCCATAACCCTCCGTTTTTATGCGACGAAGGATTCGGAACTCGTCGGTCCGGACGACAAGGCCTTCATTCGCCGCATCGGGGACCTCCTGAAGGAGTATCGCAAGGCGGCTCCATCGGGAAAAGTGAAATTGGAATTCATCGATCCAGAACCGTTCTCCGAGGAGGTGGATGATGCCCGCTACAACGGCATGCGCCCGTTTGTTTCCAGCAGCGGGGAGGAGGTCTTTCGGGGATTGACCATCGAGCAACTGGAGGAGCGGTTCGCCATTCCCCTGATCCAGCGCGGCAATGAACCGATGCTGGAGTACGATATTTCACGCGCCATTTCCCGTTTCGGGGACAAGGAGCTTCCCGTGATCGGATTGATGACCGATCTCGCGCTTCGGGGCTACACGCCGCCCCGTAATCCCCAGCAACCGTTCATGCAACAACAGCAGCAACAGGGAACCCCGCCATGGTTGCTCTACGAGGAGTTGCAGCGCGACTACCGAGTCCGCGAGTTCGGCACGACTTCCGCGCAGAAGATTGGCGAGGAAGTGAAGGCGCTGGTCATTGTTCACCCGAATTCGATTGTCGACGAAGTCGAGTATGAGATCGACCAGTATCTCCTGCGGGGTGGCAGCATCATTGCCTTCCTCGATTCATTCTCCGAGCTGTCGCAAATGCCGCCGCAAACCGGAAACTCGTCGAGTCTTCCCAAGCTTCTCCCGGCATGGGGTTGGACCTTCGAACCTGCTGATGTCGTGGTCGACAGCGAGTATGGAGCCAAAGTGGCGGCCGACGTCGTCCAGCCCGCCATTCTTCGCGTTCCGCGTGCTGGGATCAACAAGGACGGCGGTCCTGTCACCGATCAACTCCAGAGCGTGGACATGATCTACACGGGAGCGTTCTACCCGGAAGAGGAGGGTCCCGAGGGCGTGAAGAAGGAGATTCTCATGCAGTCCTCGACGTCGGCGGGGACGTCGAGCCCGTTCGCCCTGCAGAATTACATGCGCGAGCTACAAACCGCCTTCCAGGGTGGCCAGAAGCTCGATGCCTTCGACTTTGACGCGACCGGGAACACCTACGTGCTCGGCTTGCGCTTGACGGGGTCCTTCAACACGGCTTTCCCGGACGGGCGCCCCGGGAAGGACGAGGAGGGATCCGCAGAGACCGGTGAAGAAGGGAAGGCGGAGGAAGAGAAGCCTGTCGAGGATGATAAGGATCATCTGAAGGAGTCCGTGCAGGACTCCGCTGTCATTCTCTTCGCGGATTCGGACATGCTCTAT
>JBCDLR010000310.1:0-4734 GCA_038745205.1 Verrucomicrobiota bacterium | reverse complement strand
GGGGCCTTCTCAGATTTATGGCGTCTTCGCCAACGCCGACCTTCCGTGGCCGACCATCACTTTATCCGATGGTGAAGAGGTTTACCTGGATCAGTCCGGCTATACCAAATATCGCGGAGTTGACAATCGTGAAGACCGCAAGGCGGTGTTTGATGCATTTTGGGGAAAACTTGGCGAATACAAGAATACGATGGGCCAAGTTCTTTTATCTGAGGTTGAGGCAAACGTCTTTCAGTCGCAGATGCGCAATTACGACAATATTTTGGACTGGGCGCTTTCCGGAGACAACCTTCCGGAAGAAGTCTACCGGTCGCTGGTCAAGGTAACGAACGAGAGCCTTCCTACCCTGCACCGCTACTTCCAACTGCGCGGGCGCATGCTTGGAATTGAAGATGTTCGCTACTACGATATTTACCCCGATCTCGTGGAAAGTGACGAAGTCTTCGGCATTGAAAGATCGATCAATACGACCATCGCCGGCGTGACCGGTCTGGGTTCAGAATACGGAGAACTACTGAAAGCTTACGCAAAGGTTGACCATACCCACGTCTACCCGCAGAAGGGAAAACGCTCGGGAGCTTACATGTCAGGGGCCGCCTACGACACCGATCCTTACATGTTGTTGAATCACAACGACGACTACGATTCCATGAGCACCTATGCTCATGAGGTGGGACATGCACTCCACACAATTTTGACGAAAGCAAACCAGCCCTTCGAAAAGTCCGGCTATTCGACCTTCATCGCAGAGACAGCCGCCATCGTCAATGAGCTGATGGTTCAGGACCATCTTCTTGAGAAGGCCAAAGACGACAAAGAGCGCTTGTTCTATCTCGGGGCAGCCCTCGAGCAATTGCGAGGTACCTTCTTCCGCCAGACGATGTTTGCGGAATTTGAGCTCGCGATCCATGAAGAGGTGGAAAAAGGCGCACCGCTGACGGGAGACCGCCTCACCGAAATCTATGGAGATCTTCTGCGACGCTACCATGGCCACGATGAAGGCGTGCTCACCATCGACGATGCCTACTGCGTTGAGTGGGCTTACATCCCCCATTTCTACTACGATTTTTACGTGTTCCAATATTCGACATCCATTTCTGCCGCCGCGTATTTCACGGAGAAGATCAAGGAGGACGGAGAACCTGCCTTGGAAAAATATTTAAACGTGCTGAAGGCAGGAGGGTCTGACTACCCGCATAATATTCTACTGGAAAAATCAGGATTGGATATGACCAAGGAAGCTCCCTATCGAGCCCTCATTCGTCGCATGGAATCGACCATGGACCAGATTGAAATCATTCTGGATAAGCAATCCGGATAAGTTTGCGCCGATCGCTTGGGCTGGTGGCCCGCTGGAGGCGATTGGCTTCGTCTTCGCAATGGAGCGAAATACTCCGGTATCATTCCCGGATCCGCAGGACGTAGACCCTCGGCCAACGTTTCCCTGTAACATGGAGGAGACGGGTTGTGGGGTCGTAAGCGATTCCGTTGAGGACGGCATCCCGGTCGTCGGGTCGGGGACGCTCCAGCGCCGCGAGGTTCAGGATTGCTTCAACGACACCCGTTGCGGGATCGATGACAACTATCTCGTCAAGGCCCCAACGGTTGGCGAAAATCTTCCCTTCGACCAATTCCAGTTCGTTGAGGCGAGGAACCGGCCCAAGGTGATTGCGGACCTTTACCGAACGCACCTCGGAGAAGGATCCAGGCTCAAAGAAGCGAAGGAAAGGAGTGCCGTCACTGAGGATAAAGTGCTTCCCGTCCCAGGCGAGGCCCCAACCCTCCCCGTAGTAGCGAAACTCGCCGGTGCGGTCAAAGGTCTCCCGGTCGTAGATGAAGCCCGCGCCTCCCTTCCACTCAAGTTGATAGAGCAAGTCTCCGCGCAGGGCCAGCCCCTCGCCGAAAGCCGTGGCCGGGAGTTCGCGCCGCTTCAGGACTTTTCCCGATTCGGGATCGACACGGCGCAGGGTCGACGTGCCGTAGCCTCCCGTGGACTCGTAGTAAAAGCCTTCGTGGAAGAGAAGCCCCTGAGTCGAGGCTGCGGTGTCGTGGGGAGTGATTTCGACGATATCGTAAGCGAGGCGTCGTGGCTCGCGAGCCTCGCGCACCTCATCAACACGTCGCGAGTCGTGGTTCTTTTCGCCACAGGCGACGAGAAGGAAAGGCCCGCTCAGTTGGAGAACCAAGGCAACGAATCGAGCTGCTCTCATTGTGAGTTCCAATTTGGTGATTAGCTGCGTCCGCTTGCTCAAAACCCGAACAACCCCGTCTTCCATTTGGGGAACGGGTCGGGAAACGACTTCCGCCACTTCTTCTCATCGATGGAGAGCTCCGCTTCGGTGAGCAGGCACTCGTCGAACATGGCGGTCAGCGCCTCCTGGTCCATACCGCTTCCAATCATGACAATCTCCTGGCGGCAATCACCCGTGCTGCCATTCCAAACGCGCTCGATGTGGCGGCGATCCTCTGGCCAGAGACGGCGTGGAACCGCGGCCCAAAAGCGCCCGGCGCAATCGTAACGCGCGACTGCGCCAGCCTGTGACCACAAGCCGGCCAACTTGGGGCGCGTGGCCAGCCAGAAGATTCCCTTCGAGCGAATGACCCCCGGCCACCCCTCTTGAAGACAGTCGTGGAATCGCTGGGGATGAAAGGGAATGCGCCGTTCGTAAATGAAGTTGCTGATGCCGTACTCCTCGGTCTCGGGGGTGTGCTCGACGAGTGAATCCAGCCAACCGTCGTGGCTCGAAGCGCGATCGGGGTCGTATCTCCCCGTGCCCAGCACCTCGGTCAAAGGTAATTCCGAGTTCACCGTGTCGTGGATCACCGCCTGGGGATTCAGCGCACGGATCATTCCGTGTATCTCGTGAAGCTCATCGGGAGAGACGAGGTCAGCCTTGTTGATGAGAATCACATCGGCGAAGTCGACCTGATCGGAGAGCAAGTCCACGATGGTTCGTTCGTCCTCTTCGACAACGGCCTGCCCGCGATCCGCGAGTCGCTCGGCGGTCGTGAAATCGCGGAGAAAATTGAGGGCGTCGACGACGGTGACCATGGTGTCGATGGAAGCAATGTCGCCCAGCGAGGCGCCATCCTTGTCCTCGAAAGTGAAAGTCTCGGCGACGGGCATGGGTTCCGAGACACCCGTCGATTCGATGACGAGGTGATCGAAGCGCCTTTGCCTCGCCAGTTGACCGACTTCGTGCAGCAGGTCCTCCCGTAGGGTGCAGCAGATACAACCGTTGGACATCTCGACCATTTGTTCCTCGGTGTGGGACAACGAGGCATCCCCGTTGCGAACGAGATCTGCGTCGATGTTGACTTCGGACATGTCATTGACAATCACGGCCACCTTGTGCCCTTCACGGTTTCGCAGGATGTGGTTGAGCAACGTTGTCTTTCCCGATCCGAGGAAACCGGAAAGGACGGTGACCGGGAGCTTTGCGGTTGCGTTCTCCATGGATGATCGATTGTCGCTGAGAGAGCGCAAAGCGCAGGGACTTCCCAGCGAACAATTCATACAGTTGCCGCAAGCGACCTGCAACTAAGCCATGGGCGCCCTGTCACGTGGCAACTGCTGGAGAAGCCTACTTGCCGCCCTTTACGGGATTGGACTTTGAGGGGACGCCGTTCTCCGGGACTTCCACGCCGGCGGTCCATGCGATGGCATTGAGGATGAGGGTGCGCCAATCGTTGCTGTCCCAAGTATGATGGTAGTGGCCACCGGTGGTGCCAAAGCCGCGGCCCTTGCCTCCGGGACGCTCGTAGGCCCAGCCGATATGCTGGATTTCTCCCGCGGCCATGGCCTTGCGCACCTGCGGGTTGTTCGAGTGGGGGCCATCCTTGCGCTCCATCGTACTCTGCGGAGGATGGGCCGAGAGAATGGGTGTGACGCCCTCCATGTCCGGCTGGAACCGCATGTGATAATACCACTCATCGTCCTGGGTGAAAGGTTTCACCCCGCGGGTAATGGAATGCTCCGGCAGGGTCTTGATCTCTGCAATCCAATGCGGATTGACTGACCAGTGGGTTTCGAAATACCCACCCATGGCCTCGAGCATGAGCTCACCAGCCCGTCCGATGGGAACCTCGACGGCATAGTGCATGAAGACAAACCCGACGCCCTCGTCAATCAGTCTTTCAAACTGGTCGAGGTGATCCATGACGAGATGCTTTTTTCCGCCGTTGCAATAGATGACCACACAGTCGGCACCATCGAAGGCCTTGGGATCGGCAGGCCACCCCTTGTGGAGGGAAGTCTCAAATCCGAGCCCGCTCGCCTCAAGCGCCTCAGCCAGCAGAGCGTTACCGCTTTCGTGGGCGTGTTTTTCCGCGTTTTTCCCGCCATCAGCGAGGAACACGATTTTCTTATTCTCGGCGAGAGCACCGGTCGAAAGGGCCACAATGGCCGTGAATACAATAAAGATAGTGTGTTTCAGGGATTTCATGATCTCAAAATAGAATGAAGAGCTTTTGCCTCCATATCCGTCTGCCGTCAAGGTAATGCCGATCCGCTGCAGAATCTGACCGAATCGAGTATTCACCTCTCTGGCAGAGTGTCCATTCGCCGAGGCGAATGGCGGTCAGGGTGGGATTGACTCCGCCTCGCTTCGTCTGTGCGAGTTTGGCGCTCCGCGCCCAATCCAACTCGTCGTGATCACGACGGCGCGCTCGAACCGTGTTCTTCATCCCGGCTGCCTGCGGCAGAGTGTCCATTCGCCGAGGCGAATGGCGGTC
>JBCDLR010000309.1:0-4761 GCA_038745205.1 Verrucomicrobiota bacterium | reverse complement strand
GGCCAATCCGGCCAGAAGGAAGGCCAGGACGGCACGCATGTTTCGAGCCGACAGCAGCGCCACCGGAAGCGCGGCCACGAGAGCAAGCAAGGCGCCCCGCGTGTGTGAGAAAAACGAAATGAAGAGCAGCAAAGGAAAGGCCGTGAAGGCGGCCGCCAGCAACCAGGCTCGATCTTCCTTCAACAAGAGAAGCAGCAGACAAATCGCCGCGAAGCTAAACAGCAGCCCGGTCAGGACCGGATGCATTCCGTTGTTCCACCACCAGTTCACCAATTGATTCATGAGCCGAGCCCGTGGAAAAAAACCGTCGGTCGAATAGAACGCGAGAAAGCTGACTACCGCCGTCGCCAGTCCGACGAGCGCGATGAATCCAAGGGCCATCTCCCCAATTCTACGATCCTGCTGCAGGAGGTGAACCCAAATCAGCAGCACAAAAGGAACCGCAAGGACGTCCCACGCCCGCAGAAAGTACACGAGCACGCCTTCCTGCTCCTGTGCGAGAAAAAAGCCGGCGAAGAATTGCACGGCAAGCCAGGCCCCAAGCCATCGCACCCAGGCACTCTCTTTCCACACCACCCTCAATTCCCGTCCACGAAAACGAGCCGTCAACACGATCACCGCGGCCCCCCAAAGGTTCTGCATGACCCAGTTCTCGAAGAAAAGGATTCCCGCGAAGTGGATCACGAGCCCCACCCCCAGCCAGAAATCCCACGCGTCTCCAGACTTCACGGGCCCGGTCGCGGCCGCTTCGCAATCTCGGTCGACATCCATCTGCCTGCACGTTACCGCGCCCTGACGAGATGCCAAACAAGGCGGATCAAACCACCTCCTGCGGCACCTTCCGCTTCGAAGCTTCACGCATGGCGAGACCGAGGCCAATGACGCCCAGGATCAGAATGACAAGGAAAAATCGCTGTTCGGCCGCCCTCTTCCGGGAGTCGATAGTAACCTCCAACTGCAGCGCCGCATTGTCCCGCACCTGCACCGTCCGCGTGAAAGTGTAGACATTCCCTTCATCAGGCAAGGTCAGGGCAATCGCCTGCGCCGCAGGCTCCGCGGACTGTTGATGCGCCACGATGCGCCCCGCGATCCGGCGAAGAACCGCATTCTCCTCGGAGGTGTTTCCCATGAGCAATTGACTGACATCCTGTGGCCGGAAGTTGATGTCGTTCTTTGCGATGATGTTGTTCATCTTCGCACCCTCCTCAAGTTGCTCGTTGGTCGCGAACAACTCGTTATCGCCCGCATTGTCGAGATAGATACGCTGGCGCCTCGTATTCAGGCCAATCACCGCCTGCTGCGTCTGGAGGTATTCCAATTGCACGCGCGCATCTTCATTCGAAGCCGCATCCAGACCGCTTCGGTTCGCGACATTCTTGAAGGCCCAGTTCGCCTTTTCCTGCTTGCCCTCAAGTGCGAGCTTTGCCGCCTGATCAAGAAGCTTGTCCGCTTCTTCCTTGCCCGCCTTTCGTTTCGTCGCCGACATCGACAGGTAGGCTTCCCGCGAAACCGCCGCCCTGCGGTCGGCCTTTCGCAACTCGAGGTCCCCGTCCTCCGAGACCAGCTTGAATCCCGCCGGCACGTGAAGGTTCCATGCGATATTCTCCAACGGGACGTTCAAGACAGGACTCGCGAGACGAAGGTTTTCCAGCGAAGCCCCTTGCAGGGAATAGACGAACCGCACACTCGCCGTCCGCTCATCGACGCCGGGTAGAATGTGAAACTTCACCGCCTCTCCCTCTCGCACGGCATTGACGCTTTCGCCGTTCACAAAAACACTAAACAGCTCACCACCTTCGGGTAGGCCGACCTTCAAGCTGCTTCGCTCAATGACTTCCACCTCGAGATTCACCTCCGTGATTTGATCTCCCAACGGAGACAGCACCGTCATGATGTTGCTCCTGGAAACTCGGAGCTTGAGTGACTCCGCGAGGGAGTGACGACGAATCTCGACACGAATCACATCTTCCGGACTCTCCGCACGCAGGGTCAGGACCGGCGCACTCCTTGTTCCCGCTTCACGAAGGGGAGCGGCCACCGCAGTCCATTCCGCGAGCCTCCATCCCTGGGGATACCCGCTCACCGCCAGGTCCAATCGACCGCCCGCTCGAAGCGCTGCGTGATAGGTCAATTGCCTCGCGTCCGGAAAGCCGACGACCTCCACCTTCTCGACCTCAACTCTTGCACCCCCCGGTTCCGAGGTAACTCCGGCACGCTCACCTCGACGCTCAAAATCGATCTGCAGCTGTACCTCGCCAATAATGCGACGCGAAAACTGGATCTCCCAGAGGTTTTCCCCACCTTCCAACCGCACATAATCGCTAACTTGTGCTCCGCTCGCACGCACCGTCTTCAACTCATCCTCGGATTGAACGGGAAGCACAACGCGCATCTTGCGGATCGAGGCATTCTGCACCTCAAATCTCGCATAGAGAGTTGTCTTGGTCTGCCCTTCACGGAGCATCACATCATGAAGGACTTTCCCGGTTATCCAGGGATCGAGCTTCTCGATTCCCAGCTTCAGACTCCAATCACCCTGCAGCAGCCGGTAGGCCAACGATCCGCGTTCCGTTCCTCCCGCTTTGCGCGGATCTGTCTCCGAGACATTTTTCCTCTCCAAGGTCCGCAGGCGAATACCGGTTGTGGGCACGACAATCAACCGTCCCTCCTCGCGGGAGGCTTCCGCAATCTCGAAGCGCGGCACCGACCATTCCGCGATCTCAACAGGCGTCGGCGCCGCCATCACAAGCGAGAAACGGTGAGCCCCCAGCGTCTTTCCATTCAGACGAATCACCACCTTCCGGAGACCGCTCTCCCTCAATTCCGACCAATGATGAAGAGCGGATCCAGTGAGCGACTCGATCTCGAATCCTTCCGGCAAGGGCATGCTCAGTGAGAAGACACCCGATCGCGTGATCTCTGCGGTGAAATCGACGGCAATTACAATGCGTTCATCGCCAAACGACAATTTCTGCTGGCTGTTGACCCGGATCTCGGGGGCCACGGGCGCGACCCGTACCCTCACCGTCCCCCCTTCAGCACCGTAACGGAAGACCTGGTGCAACGTCGCCGCCAATCCCTTGAGCAGGGCAGGATCGAAGTCGCCGGCATTCACCGGCGAAAGCGTTTCCGACTCAATCCGTTCCGGTTGTGCCTCCGGACCAAAAGCGAGCGCCAACAGCCCCACCTCACCCTTCGCTTTGACTACCTGCAGCGGTGAGACTTCCAAGCCCGCAGGCAACGTCCCCAGCGCCCGCTGCGTCGTGACATGGATGTCGAAAACCTTCGACTGCGCCGGCTCAACGACCAGCTTCAAGACCCCTCCTTCAGCGTCAAACTGCCAAGCCCCCACGGGCCCCTTGACTTCACTCGCCGTCAGTCCGGCAGGAACCTTGATCTCCAGTTCGCTCACTTCTCCCTGGGCGACGCGGACACGGACGCGATGTCTCCCATCCACCACCCCGGGACCTGGCGTGTAGAGATTCGCTCCCTCGACAAAAAACTCGGTCTCCTCCGAGGCCACATCGCGAGATCTCGGCCTCAAGGAAATAACGGCGCCGGAAGCAGGTGCGAGGAACAGCGTAGCGGCGCTTTTGTCCTTGTGCACACCTGACTCCACAAGCATGGCCGCTGCTGATTGAAACTCCCACCCGGCCTTGTCATACTCTGCCGACACCAGGTTCGAAGCCGCTGTCCCCGTCGGAACCGGCCATGACTTAGCTCCGTTTTCCAGCTTCAGTGAATAGGAAAAGTCAGCTCGCAAGGTGACGACGCCTTTGTTGGCCTCCGAAAAATGGACGACGTAGCAGAGGCCAACCCCCGGAACCTGCGTTCTCTCGACACGCATCAACCCGCCTCCTTCGAAGCGTTGAAGAACGGCCGGCGCCTTCAAGAGTATCGCCTGATCCCCGGCCTCGCCGCTGAGAACAAATCGCCCCGAAACTTCCACAACCTTTTCTGTCACCAGCATCGATTGCTCGATGACATCCGCAGCGAGGAATCCAGCGGGAATCAGAGGTGGCGGCGCCATGGATCGACCCTCGACAGCCGACGGCGACCCCAGAAGGAAGCCCAACAAAACGAGACAACCCGCCACTCCGGAAGCTCCCGCACCAGGCTTCTCGCCCGCCTCGCCAGCACTGCCTCCATTGTCACTCCCGGGCCCACCGGAACCCATCTTGACCACGTCACCAAAAGCCGGAACCAAGTGAATCAGCAAAACCGCGACCCCGACCAACACGAAGAAAAAGACCGCGCCATCGACCTGCAAAAGGGCTCCCACTGCCATCATGACCACGCCACACGACTGCAGAAATCCCCGTCTTCCACTTTCCGCCCCGAAGGAAAGCAAAAAGCCAAGCAGACCAATAACGGCCACGATCAAGCCGGGAACGGAAGCCCCTGTGACGGCGTTCGACACGCTCTTGACGACGATGCGCACATCTTCATCGGGCGTAACCACCGGCAGGCTCATCTTCAGTCCGGAGGCGAACGGAGCCGGCGAGGTGAGAGCGACGAACACTCCGAAAATCGAAATGGCCAAGCCTCCCAGCATCGTGATCGTCCCCAGTCCCTTCAGCACACCTTTCAATCGCCCTAACAGCCCACCCAGAAAAATCACCGCAGCGAGACAGGCAGCGAGGAGGAACTTCCTTTGCGAGGAGGCGATCCATTGAAACCCGTTCGGCGCCAGAATCCTTTTCGCCGGCCCCACCGTTCCATTCACGGGAACCAGCGTCTGGTCCTCGCCGCCCGTGATTT
>JBCDLR010000308.1:0-4767 GCA_038745205.1 Verrucomicrobiota bacterium | reverse complement strand
GCGCGGACGGCGAAGTTGTCGTAGCCGAGGGCGAGCTTTTGGCGGGGGACGGCGTGTGTGTGCGACGCGGTCGCCGCACCGGCGGTCGTGAGGACGGAGGTGCGGAGGAATTGGCGGCGTGAGAAGTTTGTCGGCATGGGCAATAACTACTGGTTGGGGATTCCTCTTATGCCGTGAGTGCGATGGGATGGGAAGGGAAATCGGGTGAGGGTCGGGCAACCGGGAATGTTGGGCGGATTGGTTAGAGGATCGTGGATGTTGGCCGACGGAGGTAGGGACGTTTCGCCGTAAACGTCCGAAGATCGTTCGCCAAGGCGAACGCCGCCGCTTCGCGGCGATGGAGTGGGACGCCTGCGGCGAGGCGTCCCTACCGTAGCACACGCTTCCAGCCTGTAGGCGAACGGGCGTGCGGGTTTTTGGTGGGGAGGGCGGTGAAGTCCTAGCCAGGTGTTTTCGGGAGTCTGTCCGGTCTTCGGAACAGGCTGGAAGCCTGTTCTACTGTGCGGCTATGCCACGTTCGTGAAGACGGCTTGGACGTCTTCGTCGTCTTCGAGTTTGTCGATGAAGGCTTCGATTTCTTCCAACTGCGCGTCGGTGAAATCGACGGGGGTGTTGGGGACGCGTTTGAGGCTGGCTTTGGTGGTTTCGATGCCGAGGTCTTCGCAGGCCTGGGTGAGAGCGCCGAATTGGGTGAACTCGCCGTAAACGAAAACGGTGTCGCTTTCGGCTTCGAATTCCTCGAGGCCGTGGTCGATGAGATTGAGTTCGATTTCCTCGAGGTCCATGTCGTCCGTTTTTTCGAACTCAAGGACCGCCTTGCGCGAGAACATGAATTCGAGGGCGCCACTCTGGAGGACTTCGCCGCCGTTCTTGTTGAAGATGAGGCGGACGTTGGCGACGGTGCGGGTCGGGTTGTCGGTCGCAGTTTCGACCCAGATGAAGGCGCCGTGCGGGCCTTTGCCCTCGTAGTTGAGTTCGGTGTAGTCGGCGGCGTCCTTGCCCGAGGCACGTTTGATCGCCTTGTCGACGTTGTCCTTGGGCATGTTTTCCGCCTTCGCGTTCTGGATCGCGGTGCGGAGCTTGGCATTGGACTCGGGGTCAGGTCCGCCCTCCTTGGCCGCCATGGTGATGGCCTTGGCGAGTTTGGGGAACACTTTGGACATCTTGTCCCAGCGTTTTTCCTTGGAGGCACGGCGGTATTCGAAAGCTCTTCCCATGGTCGGTAGATCGGTTTTTCTCGGGGCGCCGATCATAGTGGCATCCCGGCGGTCCCTCAAGTGGAGGGAGTTCGCAGCTCACGGATTTTTCGCTCCGGAAAATTCGATTTTTTCCGGGGAATAGGTTTTCGTCTCCAGAACTCGAAAGACCGATGATCCGAATCTATCTCGCAGCCACCCTGACCACAATATTTCCCATGAGTGCCCTTGCCGAAACAACGCCTCTTTCCGAGGAATTGAATGCCTACAAGACGAGTATGCGGAGCAAGGCTCCCGCGGAGGCCCTCGAGACGATGGCTTCCGGCGTGCAATCCATCGTTGATTCTGAGTTGGCCGAAGCGTCGATCCGCAAGGGCAACACTGCGCCGGATTTCACCTTGAAGGACGCGACGGGCAAGGCGGTGACACTTTCCGAGCTTTACGCGGAAGGCCCGTTGGTCCTGACGTGGTATCGTGGCGGCTGGTGCCCGTATTGCAACATCCAACTCCGCGCCTACCAGCAGATTCTTCCGGAGATCGAAGCCGAAGGGGCGAAACTCGTGGCCATCACACCGGAAGTCCCGGATGAGTCGTTGAATACCGCGGAGAAGAACGAGTTGAAGTTCACCGTCCTGAGCGACATTGGGAACGTGGTGGCCAAGGACTACGGGCTGATCTTCGAACTCTCCGACGATCTGGTCGCGCTTTACAAGAATTTCGGGATCGATCTCGCAAAGAGCAACGGCCCGGAGGCGGAGAACAACGAGCTTCCGCTGGCCGCAACCTACATCATTGGAAAAGACGGAAAGGTCGCCTGGCATTTCCTCGAAGCCGACTACACGAAACGCGCGGAGCCGGCGACGATTGTTGAGGAATTGAAGAAGCTGGGCGAGTAGTTCGCGTGCTAGAAGTCGAACGCGTCAAATACGTCATCTGGGCCGCCGACATGGCGCGCGCGGTGGGATTTTACAGGGATGTCCTTGGTGGCGAGGTCATCAAGGATTCCGAGGTCATCAGCGAGGTCCAGATTCTCGACGCCGTCATCGGGATCCACGGTGGCGGGGAAGGGAAGCGCACTTGGACGGGCATGAGCTTCCAGGTGTCGGACGTCGAGGAAGGCGCGAAGGCGGTGGTCGTGGGAGGCGGTGAATTGACGCGGGAACCCCAATGGGAGGACGGCGAACCGCCGCATATCGCCATGTGCGTGGATACGGATGGGAACGAGTTCATGCTCACGCGCAAGCGGGGGTAGTCGCCGAGCTCGCATGAGCTGGCATTGGAAAGAGAGTGGCGGGAATGTTGTCGAGGAATGACAGGCGGAGGGGGAAGCGGGACCTTCATTTTCTGAACGAGGACGGGATGGTGGCCTGCAATCCACGGGATCGGGAGGCCGCGCACCGGGCGGAGATGGAAGGAATTGCGACCGAAGACCCCGAGGCGGTGACGTGCAGGAAGTGTTGGGAAGCGATCCGCCGCTGGCGCAATCTGACGTCACGGAAAGGGCAGAGGTCAGTTTGAAAAACTTGGTGAAGCGCTTGCACCGACCGGTTGTATCTTCAGTGAAGTCATGAGTATAGCGATCATCTCACCCCTGGTTCTCAAAGACCGCATGGCGGCGAATGCCGGCCTGAAATTGATCGACGTGCGCACGCCTCCGGAGTTTCGCGCCGTGCACGTGATTGGCGCGATGAACTTGCCGCTCGATCAGGTTTCCAAGGAAGCGTTCGAAAACGTTGCCGGTGATGCGGAGGAGGTGATTCTCATTTGCAAGTCCGGGGCACGTTCGGGCAAGGCGGGGGAACAGCTGGAGAAACTCGGGGTGGAGGGCCTTTCCAGCGTCGAGGGGGGAACGGATCGCTGCGTGGAAGAGGGGCTGTCGGTAAACCGGGGCGAGTCCGTCATTTCGCTGGATCGACAGGTGCGAATCATGGCGGGATCGATCGTTCTTGTCGGAAGCGTGTTGGGATTGCTTGTGCACCCCGGCTTTTTCGCCCTTCCGATTTTCATCGGCGCGGGATTTGTTTTCTCCGGTCTCACCGACACGTGCGGCATGGGCGTGATGCTTTCGAAAATGCCCTGGAACCGTCAGTAGGCGTCAATTGGTGAGCTGAGTAGCCATCGCATCGATCGCCTCGATGACGATTTGCGGGTCGCTCCAGAGGACGAAGTGGTCGCCCTTCTCGAGTTTGACGACTTCGACCGGGGCGTTCGTGATTTGCTCGACGGCGAAGTCGACGTGTCGGTAGTCGGCGAGGGAGTCGTTGGTCGCGTGAATGATGGTGACGGGGCAGGTGATCGTCTCCCAATCCGCTTCGAGGTTCACGAACTCGTCTTCAAAGGCGATGGCCTCCTCATTCGCGACGCGCCAGGAATCGGAGAGGACGGCGCGGGCGAGGCGGGTGTTGCCGAGGGAGTGGTACCATTTCTTGCGTTCGAACTCGACGCTCATGGCGCCGCCGATGAAGATGAGTCCATCGACGAGATCCGGCTGGTCCGCGGCGACCTTGGCGATGATGGGGACGCCGAAGGAATGGCCGATCCAGATCTTTCTCGCGTCAACGTCTTGCGCGAGAGGGGCGAGTCGACGGGCCTGAGAGGCGAATGAGCCATCGGTGACACCGGGGTCGGTCGCGCCGTAACCCGGGCGATCGGGGGAGAACATGAGGTAGTTCGTTTTCAGGTCCTCGTTCATGAGGTAGCTGCTGAAGGCAGTCCAATCGCCGGGTGAGCCGTGCACGAAGTAGAGCGCCACGGGCGCGTCCGGATTGCCATGCGCGGCGGTGTGGATGCCGTCGTTGGTCGCGAAGCCGTCTTCGACTTCGGCGGTGAAATTTCGTGCGTCTTCCGCCATCTGTTGCATTTCTTCCATGGGCATTTCCATGATCGTTTTCACGGCGCAGCCACCGAGGACGAGAAAAAGCCCGAGGGCGATCCACCGTTTCTTAAAGCGCTTTTTCCGTCTCGCCATGGGGGACAGTAGCACAAGCGTCTTGGCTGTGGATGGAAGCGGAAGGATGTGGTGGAGGGAAAGGGAAATGAGTTTTGGGTTGGCGATATTTGGTTGGTGAGAATCCGGGGAAAGGTAGGGACGTTTCGCCGCAAACGTCCCAAGATCGTTCGCACTGGCGAACGCCGCCGCTTCGCGGCGATGAAGTGGGACGCCTGCGCCGAGGCGTCCCTACCGGTGCCCAGCGGAACGCTTGTGTTACTATTCTTCGTCGCCAGGCGGGGCAATTGGTGACAGACTTTGGGGATGACCCCCCTTTTTTCGCTGATTCTAGTTCTTTCCGCGCTTGGTGGAAAACCGGCGGACGTCGATGAGCGCGTCGTTTTCCTTGGTGACTCGATCACGCACAACGGTGGTTACGTGGCCTACGTCGAGGCAGTCATCCGGTTGACGGGGATGGAGAAAAAGTTCGAATTGATCAACATGGGGCTCGGCAGCGAAACGGCGAGCGGCCTCAGTGAGGAGGATCATCCGTTCCCGCGTCCGTGTGTATTGGAGCGCTTGGATCGCGTGCTCAAGACGATGAAGCCGGACACGATCGTCGTTTGCTATGGAATGAACGAT
>JBCDLR010000307.1:0-4773 GCA_038745205.1 Verrucomicrobiota bacterium | reverse complement strand
CGACGCGGCCAGGCCCGGGTCCACCGCAGACGCCATCGCAATCACGTCGGAGGTGCACTCGAAACGCTCGAGAACAAGGCGGTTCGATTCCAGCGAGAGCGTTCCTTCACTCGTGATCTTTCCCCCGAACCCGTCGGCGACGAGTGAATCGACGGCCACATTCCCATCGGTGCGGTACCCCGCATCCAGCGAGATGCCGTCAAAGACCAGCTTCTCCCAGCCGCACTTCTCTCCTGTCCCTTTCACGCTGGCCACGAACGGTGATTTCTCGCCCTCCCCGACGGCCTTCAATTCGAGGGTTAGCTTCGTTTTGCCGATGGCCATCGCCTGCCACACGAGGCCCGTGCCGCTGACATCGAGCTTGATATCGACGGGAAACTCGCCGGCCACAACCGCTGGCGTGACTTTCGCCGCCGCGTCGACGGTGCCCACCTCGACATCCTTCCAACTGAAATCGCTGCCTTTCAACGTCGCATCGACGACCATCGGAAACTCCGCGTCCTCACTCTGCATGGGCTGGAGATCGAACGACAAAACGGGCCTTTCCCCGCGAGGCGTCACTTCAATCATTTCCACCACGTCGATGAGCGGGGCAAAATCGGGAATGATAGGGGAGTCCTCGTCCCCTTCCTCTCCCCCGCCGAGGTCGAGGCTTCCGCTCACGTCCAGTTTCAGTCCCCCCGCTTCAGCGAGAAGAGATTTGAACTCGAGCACCTCGTTCTTCAACAAGAGGTCGGCCTCGATCTCCTCGAACGACGCCCGTCGATCTCCGGAGTGGAAAGCGATGACCCCGTGCTTGATCGTGAAGACTCCCGAAAACGGCTCCCCAAGGATGAGTTCCATCGGACGAAAGTTGCAGGCGGCGTCGCTGACACTCAGAACCTCGACCTCCTTTTTCTCGGACTGAAAGAAGACGACGTCCCGCACGATCAAACCCCGCCACGGCTGGTAGCCGATGGACCCGACTTCGGCGTAGATACCGATTTTGCGCAGTTCTTCCCCTACGATGCGCAGAGCCTTGTTCGCGAGCCAGTTTCTTGTGAAATACGCACCCGCACCCGCAATGGCCAGAATCACAAATCCGGAAACGAGAAGTTTGCCAAGGCACCCGCCCTTTTTCTTCTTCTTCTGGTTGCTCGCATGGCGGCGCTGCGGGGGAATGATGTCTCTGAGTTCCGAATCCATGTTGAGGGCATGCGGGGTTCCCGGATTTAACAACAGGAACGGGCGGACGCGACGCAAAGTTTCGCGGTGAGGTCGAATTTCCGACTCGCGCCCACGGTATGCAATACCGGAGTATATTGCTTTTCAACCCGTCGAAACTCCCCATGCTCAATCCATGAACCGCTCCCTCCTCCCGCTGATCGCGTTGGCACTTCCCTGCCTGGCCGCCTCTTCGCCGGATGCCTCGCCCCTGTCCGCAAGAACCGTGAAAATCGCCCCGAAAAATGCCGTGAAACTGCAATACTGGCTCCATGCCCCCGAGGGAGAAGGGCCCCATCCACTCATCCTGTTCCTTCATGGGAAAGGCGAGCGCGGCAGCGATCTCAACTCCGTGAAGAAACACGGCCCTCCGAAACTGATCGAGAATGACTCGATGCCATCCCTCCGTCCATTTGTCGTCGTCTCGCCGCAATGCCCCGATGACAGGATGTGGCAGTATCCCGACTTGAAGGCCCTCCTCGACGAAGTTCTCGCGGAGCAAGACATCGACCGGTCGCGAGTCTACATCACGGGACTGAGCATGGGAGGGTTCGGTACATGGAAACTTCTTGCCGAGGAACCCCGGTTCTTCGCCGCCGCCATCCCGATTTGCGGAGGTGGCGATCCCGATTGGGCGCGTCGGTTGAAACACACTCCCATCTGGGCCTTCCATGGAGACGAGGATTCCGTGGTCCCTGTGGACCGTTCCAAGGAAATGGTCGACGGAATCAGAAGAGCCGGCGGAAAGAAAGTGAAACTCACGATCTACCCAGAGGTGAAACACGATTCGTGGACGGCCACTTACAACAATCCCGAGATCTATGCATGGCTCCTGAGCCATTCACTCGGCGGCAGGAAAGGGAAAGACTAGGGGCAGTCACCGCATGCTTTCCACCAACACTCTCTTCGCCGTTTGCTGCGTCATCGGGTTCCTCCTCGCAGTGGTCATGCCCGCGCTCGCGGCCTGGACGGAACCCGCCATTTGCGCCACGCTTGCTGCACTTCTCGTCGTCGTCGTCCCATTGATCTTTCGGGGGCACCAGTGGTCCATTGTCGTTTCCGCGACCGCTTTCGTTGCCGCGGGTTCGGCGGTTGCCTATCTCGCCTTTGCTCCGGTCAGCGAGGCCGGGGCATGGGCGCCCGGCAAGACCGACCTGATCCTCGCCGGGTGCGCCTTTGCCCTTTGGATGTGCGGCCTCATTACCGGGGGGGTTTGTTATTCGCTGACCGCTTATCCGCTCGTCATGCACCTCGCCCTGCCGGTCTTCGCCTTCCTCCTCTTCAAGATCAGCCTCTCCTTTGCCTAGATTCCGAGCAAGGCGAGGACTTTCCGCCACTTTGGAACCGTGTATCGCCTCTCAAACACGCGAAACCGGTCGCGCTCCATGCGGTCGAGAAGCACGGAGTAGATCCGGCGCATCGCCTCCGCCGCCCGCATCACCCGGCGGTCTCTTCCGGGCAGGCATGCCTTGGCCCGTTGAAAATACTTCCGGGCACGACCTGCCTCGAAACGCATGAGGGAGAGGAAAGCATCGTTGTGCACGCCTTCCTTCAGCAACTCCTCGCCGTAACCAAACTTCTCGAGATCCTCGCCGGGCAGGTATATCCGCCCGAATTCCCTCCAGTCCTGCCCGACGTCTCGAAGGATGTTCGTCACCTGCAGGGCGAGCCCGAGGTTGATCGCATAGGCGTCGGTGCCGGCCTGCGCCGCGCCGAAAATCTTCGCACTGACCAATCCCACCTCACCGGCCACACGGTGGCAGTATTGCTTCAGGTCCTCAAAGGTCCGGTATCGATCAATCGTGAAGTCCATTTCCACCCCGCGAAGGATCTCGCGAAAGTGCTCGTGGCGGACGTTGTGACTCCTCGCGAGGTTGAGAACCTCCTCTTCAAACCTCGACCGGTCATCCGCCCTCCCGTCGAGGACAGCGAACCAGCGGCGCAACTTCTCCTCCCGGTCCGCCCGCTCCTCCGGCTCGTCGGCAAGATCGTCGACCACGCGGCAAAAGGCGTAAAACGTCGAGATGTCCCGGCGGGTATTCTCGGGAAGAAACGCAAAGGCGAACGCGAGATTCGACTGGCTCGCCTTCGTGATCTCGACTGCATCCATTTCGACGACGTCACTCATCGCTTCTTCGGCGGGAACGCCCGTGTATTGAAAACGGCCCAGGTCGCGGCGAACCAGACCACCAGAAGCGCCCGCAAAAAGGAAAGGCCATAGGCCGCCGCAATCGAGCCGGCGGGGCTCGCCTCCATCATCTTGAAGGAAGCGCCGCGCAACAAACCGAGGAGAACTCCATGAAGTGCGAGCATGAACAGGAACCAGATAGCGGCAAACGGGCGCTCCCGCCAGCCTCGCAACGCACGAAGTAAAGGAACGGCTTTCTTTCTGCCCGAAGACGCCGCTGCGGCCGGATGCGCGAAGCAAAACAGGGCGAGGACCGCCAGAATGACTCCCGAAACAGACCCCGCAACCCACCATGAGCTCGCAAAGACCGCCAGCGCTGACATGCCGAATGCGACAAGGACCGCAAGGGGAAGCAACGAGAGCAAGCGCTGGAACGCCACCTCGAGGAAACTCCAGAAGACCAGTTTGCGTCCGGGCATTGCCGACCGCACATGAAAAAACAGGATGGTCAATTGCGTGCCAAGGAATCCCAGCAATACCCACAGGACGCCGAGCAGAAGGTTGCTCCAGGGGGGAAGCCCCGCCGCGGAGAGGAAGGAGAACGGCGACGGCAGGCAAGCGCCCAGCACTCCCGACATGAAATCCAAAACAGCCTCCATCAACATCTGCAGGAAGGTGACCTCCTCCAGCGCCGTCCACCACCCGCAACCTGCTGTGAACCGCGTTCCGCTCCACCAGTTCCCCGTCGTCACCAGCATTGAAACCGTGGCCACGGATCCCAGGACCCAACCGTTGCCCTTGTCGAGGAGCAGCGCCCATCCCTCGCCGAAGACGTCGCGCATGGGCTGCTGCCTCAAGAGAAGAAGATACCCCAGGAAGAGTCCCGCGATCCAGATCCACGGGCTCCACTGCGTCCAACCTTCCCATTCCAGGACCACCTCCCAAATCGCCTTCCCCTCTTCGGATCCAGGCAGGCTTTCCGGAGGATTGACGCCTTCGGCCATTGCGGAATTCGAACCGCGCTAGCGGCCCAGCGGCCCCCTCTTTGCCTTGGATGAACTCCTCTTCTCCCGTCCTTCTCCGGATTCGCCGTCTCCAGCCACTGCCTGCTCGGTCTCCTCCCCACCGCTCTCTTTCCGGCGCAGGCCCAGTCGCTCCGCAATCTTTGAAGGAAAGGAAAAGTTCGTCGGCTTCCAGCGTGGCTCACTCAAGGTGCCTTCCGCTTCGTATTCGAGGAGACGGGAGACCGGAAGAAAAACGAGACCCGGCAAGGGTCGCCGGAAATTCATCCACGCGTCGAAAGACACCCCCTGCGTCTCGACATCAACCTCACCCCGCGCCCGCATGCGGAAGGCCGGGGTAAATGCCTCCAGATCTTCCGTCCGTAATATTCACACGCTGAGGACCAGCGATTCTATCCCCTCCGTCTCCACACTGTAGGT
>JBCDLR010000306.1:0-4773 GCA_038745205.1 Verrucomicrobiota bacterium | reverse complement strand
TCGTCGAGGACCCGCGGGAGAAAGGGACCGGAAGAAAGGACCCCGAATTCTTTCAAACCAAGGTTCTCGAAAACCAGTTCCTCCGCGACCTCGCCTGGGAAATGAACGTGAAGTCCGTCGAGCTTGCGCGCGAGTGGGCGGACAATGTCGGGTCGGACACGGGTCGCCAGCGCTACGTCGCCGGCGCCATTGGACCTCTAACGGTTTCCCTCTCCAACTCTCCCGACGCCGAAGACGCCGGCTTCCGGGTCGTTACCTTCGAGCAGGTCAAGAACGACTACGCCCACCAGGTCCGGGCCCTCATTGAAGGCGGCGCGGACATTCTCATGGTGGAAACCATCTTTGACGCCCTGAATGCCAAAGCGGCACTGGTCGCGATCCAGGAAGTCCAGCAGGAAAACGGCAAGGAGTATCCGGTCATCGTCTCGGCTGCTGTCGGTCGTGGTGGAGAGACAATGATTTCTGCGCAAAAGGTGGAAGCGCTCTGGAATGCGGTGAATCACGTGAACCCGCTGGCCGTCGGCTTGAACTGTTCGCTGGGCCCCGACCTGATGAAGCCCTTCCTCGCCGAACTTTCCAAGGTCTCAACCGCCCCGATTTCCGCCTACCCGAATGCCGGGTTGCCCAATCCCCTTGCCCCCACCGGTTTCGACCTTCTGCCGGAAGACATGGAGAAGTATACCGAGGAGTTCGCGTCCGAGGGGCTCCTCAATTTTGTCGGAGGCTGCTGCGGAAACACGCCTGAGCACGTCGCCGCCATCGCCAAGGCCGCGGAGCGCCACCCGCCCCGCGAATTCCCCGACGTCGAGCCGCTCCTCCGCCTCAGCGGATCGGAGACCTACAATCACACCGCAGACAAGAATTTCCTCATGATCGGTGAACGGACGAATGTCGCCGGGTCCCCGCGTTTCGCCAAGCTCATCAAGGAGGACAAGCTCGAAGACGCCGTCTCCGTCGCCCGTCAGCAGGTCGAGAACGGGGCCAATGTTATCGACATCTGCATGGATGAGGGCCTTATCGACGGGGTGGAGATGATGAGGCGCTTCCTCAAGCTCCTGCAATCGGAGCCGGACGTCGCCAAGGTGCCCTTCATGGTCGACTCCTCGAAGTGGGAGGTTATCGAAGCCGGCCTGCAATGCCTGCAGGGCAAGGGCATCGTAAACTCCATCTCGCTCAAGGAAGGCGAGGAGAAGTTCAAGGAGCACGCCCGGCTCGTGAAGAAATACGGGGCCGCCGTCGTCGTCATGGCGTTCGACGAAGAGGGCCAGGCCGCAACCTTCGAAGACAAGATCCGCATCTGCGAACGCGCCTACCGCATCCTCGTCGACGAGGTGGGGCTCGATCCCGAGGACATCATTTTTGACCCTAACATTCTCACCGTCGCCACGGGCATGGAGGAGCATAACAACTATGCGCTCGACTTCATCAATGCGACAAGATGGATCAAGGAAAACCTCCCCGGCGCGAAGGTGAGCGGAGGCGTCTCGAACATTTCCTTCAGCTTCCGCGGGAACAACCCGGTGCGGGAGGCCATGCACTCGGCCTTCCTCTATCACGCGGGCAAGGCGGGAATGGACATGGGGATCGTCAATGCCGGCATGCTCGAGGTCTACGACGAGATCCCCAAGGAGCTGCTGGACAAGGTCGAGGACGTCCTCCTGAACCGGAACCCGGAAGCGACCGAGGCGCTCATTGATTACGCCGAGCAGTTCAAGGGGCAGAGCGGCAAGAAGACGGAAGAGGACCTGGCCTGGCGAGAAGGGCCGGTCGAGAAGCGACTCGAGCACGCGCTGCTCCGGGGCATCACCAAGTTCATCGACGAAGACACGGCCGAAGCGCTCGAAAAGTACGGGCGTCCGCTCAAGGTGATCGAAGGGCCGCTCATGGACGGTATGGGAATCGTCGGCGACCTCTTCGGCGCAGGGAAAATGTTCCTTCCCCAAGTGGTGAAGAGCGCCCGCGTGATGAAGAAATCCGTCGCTTACCTCACCCCCTACATGGAGGAGGAAAAGGCGGAGAATCCGGAACAGAAAAGCGCGGGAACCATCATCCTGGCAACAGTCAAGGGCGATGTCCACGACATTGGCAAGAACATCGTGGGAGTGGTTCTCGCCTGCAACGGCTTCGAAGTCGTGGATCTTGGCGTGATGGTTTCCTGCGACAAGATCCTCGCCGCCGCGAAGGAGAAGGGCGCCGACGTCATCGGCCTGAGCGGGCTCATCACGCCGAGCCTCGACGAGATGATGCATGTCGCCTCCGAGATGGAGAAGGAAGAGTTTCAAGTCCCGCTCCTGATCGGGGGCGCGACGACGAGCGCCGCTCACACGGCGATCAAGATTGCGCCGAAATTTCCCTCTGGTTCGGTGGTTCATGTCCTCGACGCCAGCCGCAGCGTCCCCGTCACGACTTCCCTCCTCAGTGAGGAACAACGCGAGGATTTCGCGCAGAAGAACGAGCAACGCCACGACGAACTGCGGGAGAAATTCGGAAGCGGAGCCAAGAAGAAGGAACTCCTTTCCCTTGCCGACGCCCAAAAGAACCGGTTTACCTGCGACTGGTCCTCGGTCGACGTGGCCACTCCGGAATTCACCGGCCTCCGGGTCCTGAACGGGGGACACGGCGATTCGTTGCCGGTTCCCATCGCCGATCTCGTGCCATTCATCGACTGGTCACCGTTCTTTCATGCCTGGGAACTTCGCGGTCGCTGGGACGAGAAGGAAAAGGTCTTCAAGCCCGCGGACAAGGATCCCGAAAAGGCGACGGAGGCCGCAAAGCTGTATGGGGACGCGCAGGAGCTGCTTGAACGCATCATTGGCGAAGATAAATTTCAACTTCGGGGCGTCTGCGGGTTCTTCCCCGCGAACAGTGACGGCGAAGACGACATCACGGTGTGGTCGGACGACTCGCGAACCACGGCGAGGACGAAGTTTCATACCTTGCGGCAACAGATGCCGAAGAAGGACAAGCCGAACTACGCATTGAGTGATTTCGTGGCCCCGGCCAACGGGGAGGCGGCGCGCGAGGATTTCATCGGTGGATTCGCCTTGGGAATCCACGGGGCCGAGGATTTTGCAACGGCCTTTGAGGAAGATCACGACGACTACTCGGCGATCATGGTGAAGGCGATTGCCGACCGTCTTGCGGAGGCGGCCGCCGAATTCTGCCACAAGAAGATGCGCGTCTGGTGGGGCTACGAGAAGCCGGAGGACTTCACCAACGCTGAACTCATCCGTGAACGCTACCGGGGAATTCGTCCCGCGGGCGGCTACCCGGCGCAACCGGATCACACCGAGAAGCAAATCCTCTTCGAACTGCTCGATGTGGAGAAAAACGCCGGGGTCGAGTTGACGGAGAGCTGCGCAATGTACCCGGGGGCGGCCGTGAGCGGGCTATATTTCTCGCATCCAGAGAGCCGTTATTTCGGCGTCGGCGAAATCGGCAAGGACCAGATCGAGGATTACGCGCGGCGAAAGGGAATGCCGCTTGAGGAAGTTGAGAAGTGGCTGCAGCCGTGGCTCGCCTACGAGCCTTCTTGAATTTTTTGCCGCCGGAGCCATGGTCGAAAATGGCAGTCGTGCGCCTCTTTCCCCTCTCCCTTGTCATCGCCGTTCTTTCCGGCGCTCTCGTTGGTTGCACCACGACCAGCGTGGGTAACTCCGCCGCCGAGCAGGCGCGGGCCTCCGCCATCGCCGCCGAGCCTCCCGGAAACTACTACATCGGTCGCCGCTACGTCACGGAACGCACCCGCTTCTGGGGCTACCTCCGCAAACCCGGACAGCCCTGGTCGGAGGCCAAACTGGTCGTGATGAACGAGGCGTTGAAACGCGTTCCCGACCGCTTGCCGGAGTCGCCAATCCCGGGCAATCAATGGTTTACCTACGACCATAACTTCGAGTACCGCGTCACCGGCCGGTTCTCGGGAGAGAGTGTCTATGACCCGAACAGCAACGCCTTTCTGCCCGAATTCCTCCCGACGAATTTTGAGTTGATCAGCGAATCCCCCGGCTGGCTCTTCCAGCCCGGCGAGGGCTATGACTCCAAGCAGCTGCCGCCGAAAATGAACTGACGATGGCGGTTAGGCCTTGATCCGCTGGCCGAGCTTCTTTTGCAGCGGCCATGCAAAGGGCAATTTGATATGGCGCGGCAATGTGTGGTGCTCCTTGCGGAATGAGAGGAAGATCCACTTGTGTTCGAAAACATTGAGCACGGCGCTCAAATCCCAAAGTGGCGGAAGCACGATCGTTACCTCCTTCGCCACCCGCGACAATTCCTGAAAGAAGGCCTCGGGATCCTCGACATGCTCAAGGGTGTGCGAGCAGAGGACATGTTCGAATTGCCCGGTGCGAAACGGGAGCTCGTAGATGTCATCCACATGCACGTAATTGGGAACATCGGCATGCTTGACGATGTCGGCATTCACCCCACCGCCGTCAGTGCGTCCACAGCAGATGTTGAGGTCCCACGTTTTCCGCCGGTTGCGAATGCGCGCGCCAAAAATCCGGTAACTGACAAAGTTGAGAATGACGAGAAGGGCAATGATGCCCGCGAGTGAGAACAGGAAAATGGCCATGGAATGCTCTTCAGAGATTTATGACGGGCAGACGCACTGTCTCAGGCGCTTTTGACCATCAAACGGAGAAGTTCACGGCCTTCACGACCCGGATAAGCCCGACTGGGTTTCCACTCATTCACCAATTCGAGGCGACCTGCAAACATTGCGTCAATTTCCTCGGTGGTGATTCCCCACGGAGGCGGCGCCGGCTCTTCGTCCTC
>JBCDLR010000305.1:0-4826 GCA_038745205.1 Verrucomicrobiota bacterium | reverse complement strand
TGCGTGCGCGCATCGTCTCCGTCGATGTCTCGACGACAAGCGCAATCCTCGATGACGGTTTCGGCGCTCCCGACGATACCTTGATCGGGTTCAAGTGCCGCGTCGGTGACGTTGAATACGAGATCACGTCCTGGGACACCGGGCGAAGTTCCGTGACGTTTGCCGCGATGCCAACAGCCCTGAAACCGGGCGTCATCGCCTCCCTTTTTACCGGTGAGCCGGCTCCGATTCTCGGCGCAAGGATTATCACCGGAACCCCCGCGGGCCGTGAGCTGCCTCCGCTCGATCTTCGCCTCGCAACAACCCGAGCCACGAACGCCCTGCTTGAGGAACAAACCGCACCCACCGCCCTCTTCTTGACGGCGGGATTCCGAGATTTGCTCCGCATTGGGGACCAGAGACGAGCAAATCTCTTCGCACTGAAACACGAACCAAGAGCGCTCCCCTACACCGTCAGCGTGCAGATCGACGAGAGGACAGCGGCGGATGGAACCATCCTGACGCCCCTCGACGAGCAGCAACTTCGCCACGCGGCCGCGAGTGCACGCGAGAAGGGAATCAGCGCGGCCGCTGTCTCCTTCATGCACAGCGACCGCTTCCCGGCGCACGAGCGGCGGGCAAGGACCATTCTTCGCGAGGCAGGCTTTGAATTTGTTTCCGCCTCCTCGGAGATCAATCCCTCCATTCGTTACTTGCCGCGAGCAACGACTGCCGCCGTGAACGCCTCGCTCTCTCCGATCGTGGAGCGCTTTCTCGACGAAGTCCGCGCACCGCTGACTTCGCCGGATCTACTCATGATGACGAGCGCAGGCGGATTGGAGAAGACGAACACCTTTCAGCCAAAAGACAGCCTTCTCAGCGGTCCGGCGGGAGGCGTCGTCGGCACGGCGGCGGCCGCACGATCCGCCGGAATTGAACGGTTCATCGCTTTCGACATGGGAGGAACAAGCACCGACGTTTCCCGCTACGACGGCGACTACACCTATCAATTTGAACAGCGAATCGGTCGCGCTCACCTCCTCGCCCGGGCTCTAAAGATCGAAACCGTCGCGGCTGGCGGCGGCTCCATCTGCTCCGTGCATGCGGGATGCCTCAGCGTGGGGCCAGAAAGCGCCGGCGCCCACCCCGGCCCGGCCTGCTACGGCGCCGGAGGCCCGCTCACGATCACCGACGTCAATCTCCTTCTCGGACGAATCGACCTCGACCGCGTGGGTATCCCCCTCAACCCGGACGCCAGCGAAGCCCGTCTGCAGGAATTGATGAAGGAAATGGATGACGGGGGCATGGAGGTTCCGGGCCGGGAAGACCTCCTCCAAGGCCTCCTCGACATCGCCGTCGAACGCATGGCCGAAGCGATTCGGCGGATTTCTGCCCGCGAAGGCTATGACCCTTCCGCTTACTCGCTCGTCGCCTTCGGCGGAGCTGGTCCACAACACGCCTGCGCCATTGCGAGAAGACTTCACATGCGAAGGATTCTCATCCCCTCCGACGCCGGGCTCCTCAGCGCCTTGGGCCTCCAATGCAGCGGACTCGAACGCATCGCGTCCCGCCAGTTCCTCACGAATCTCGAGGACCTTCCCGCCGCGGAGTTCCCCGCGCTTGAGCGGGACCTTCTTGAGGCGCTTTCACAGGAGGCTCCCGCAGGCGCGAAGCCCTACGTTGCCCGTCGACTCGCCAACCTCCGGCTGAAGGGACAGGACTCGACCCTGACCGTGGATTTTCAGAATCCCGACGAACTCCCGAGTGCGTTTTTCGATTCGTTTCTTCGCACCTTCGGCTATGCGCCTCCGGCCAATCGGTCCGTTGAATTGGTGGACATCCATCTCGTTGCAAGAACACCGGGCAAGGAACTCAAGACCGAAGAATTCGACGTCAAAGGCACCGAAGAACCGGACACTTTTATCGCCTCCAACCCCTTCAGTACGGTTTGCGTGGAACCCGGCTGGACCCTTCGCCATGGAAATCGCGGCGCGATCCTACTTGAGCAAAGCGCCGCCCACCCCAGCGTTTCGGGGACAAGTCGCCCCCCGGAGATCGTAGCTGAACTCTACCGCCACCGCCTTCAATCCATCGTTGGAGAAATGGGGGCCCTCCTTCAACGTACGGCCGTTTCCACCAACGTGAAGGAACGCCAGGATTACTCCTGCGCCATCCTTGACCCTGAAGGTCGACTCGTCGTCAACGCTCCCCACATACCTGTACACCTCGGTGCGATGGGACTCTGCGTGCGGGAAGTCGATGCGCGGCTTTCCCTGCGGCCCGGTGACATCGCCATTACCAATCACCCGGCCTGCGGAGGCTCCCATCTGCCCGACGTCACCGTGGTGTCTGCGGTCTTTGACGAGGCGGGAGAGCGAATCGCTTATGTGGCCAACCGGGCGCACCACGCGGAGATCGGCGGAATCGCTCCGGGTTCGATGCCTGCGAACGCGAAGTCGTTGGCCGAGGAGGGCGTTCTCATCTCTCCAATGCTGCTATACCGCGCCGGCGAAGCGGACTTCGGCCTGATCGAGAACGTCCTGCAGAATGCCCCCTACCCCACGAGATCCCTCGCGGACAATCTCGCCGATTTGCGGGCGCAATGCGCCGCCCTCCTTCGCGCGAAGGCCTCCCTCGAATCCATGGAGCCGGCAATGGTTCGGAGTGCGTTCCACCAGATACTTTCCATCTCCGCCCGGGAGGTATCGGGGCACTTCGCCCGCAGCCCCCTGGGTCCAACCACCTCCACCGGCCAACTCGACGATGGATCCGTCATCCAGGTCCAACTCCGTCAATCCGCAGAAATGGTGACCATCGATTTTTCGGGGACAACACCGCCCCTTCATCCGGGGAATCTGAATGCCACGCCCGCCATCGTTCAGAGCGCCATCCTCTACGTTCTGCGACTCCTCGTGCGCGAAGAGATCCCCCTGAACGAAGGACTGATGGACAAGATCGAACTCAACCTTCCACCGTGTTTCCTGCATCCCCAGTTTGGGGATGACCCGGCACTCTCCCCGGCCGTGGTTGGGGGAAACGTCGAGACGAGTCAGCGCCTTGTCTCCACGCTCATTCGCGCGCTTGGCCTCCAGGCCGAAAGCCAGGGAACGATGAACAATTTGATCTTCGGCAACGAGTCCTTCGGCTTTTACGAAACGATCGCCGGAGGAGCGGGAGCCGGCGACGGTTATGAGGGCGCGGATGGCATTCACACCCACATGACCAACACCGCCATCACCGATCCTGAGATCATTGAAACGCGCTACCCGGTTCGTCTCCGGGAATTCGAAATCCGCACGGGATCCGGCGGGCCCGGCAAGTGGCGTGGCGGCGATGGCCTTCGCCGGACCTTCGAATTCCTCGCTCCGCTCGAAGTCTCCCTGCTTACCCAGAATCGAACGCGCGGTGCACGCGGATCGGCGGGCGGCGGGGACGGGCTCCCAGGACGCCAGAGCCTTCTGCGTGCGGACGGAACCCGGTCCTCCCTTCCAAGCATCGGCTCCCTCCGTGTTTCCGCAGGCGACCGGCTGTGCCTCGAAACCCCGGGGGGTGGTGGCTGGGGTGCTCCCGGCTAAGGCACCGGGAGGGCATTGTCTCGGCAATACTTTTCCCTCGCCTCCTGTCCCATGTAGAGCTTCAACATCCGAGCATCGATGTTGTGCATGTCGACGACAATCAGCCCGTCGAGAACGTCACTGAAGTCAGGGTCCACATTGAAGCTCAACAACGTCGCGTTCAGTTTCAGGTAGTGTTTCAAGAGAACGGGGATTCCCTTCCCGTCCTCCTCGATCTCCGAGACCAGGGCGGAAATATCTTCCACACCGCGAAGTGTTTCGCTGATATCCTTCCTCGAGAGCCCCATCATCCTTGGTGCTTTGAAGGGATTTCGCGGCCTCACAAACATGGACATCTCGGGCTGCAGGAGGTGGTGCCGCAAATACTGGACGATGAGGTTTTTCGAGAGGGCATTGTATTCCTGGCTGATGCTCACCGGCCCGAACAACATCCGGACATGAGGAGCCTGCATCCCAATCCAATCAAGAATCCCCCTCCACAGCAAAGCGAGTAGTCCGTGCTTGCGCTGGTAGCGCGAGCAGATGAAGGAACGCCCCATCTCCAGTGAAGGACCCAGTTTCTCGACGAATTCCGGTTCAAACCTGAACAGGGTGTTCGTGTAAAGCCCCTCCATCCCGTGTCGCCGCACGATCTCCAGGGTCTCCCCCATGCGGTAGGCACCCACGAGCGCCTGCTCCCGGTGATCCCAGGCGAACAAGTGCCAGTAGTAGACATCAAAGGGTTCGAGGTCGGCAGAATTCCCGGAACCCTCCCCGACCTCTCGAAACGTGACTTCACGCAGTCGCCCGATCTCCTCCATCATGCGAGGGATCATCGACGCCTTCGCAACGTAAACGGCGAAGTCCCCCTTGCGATGGATCTCCGTCCCGGGAGGAAGACTGCGGACCTCTTCGGCCAATTCCGTCGGCGATGAAGCCCGGGCGATGACTTCCACCCGCGGTTTCGAAACCGGAACCTGCTGCGGGCTTGCCAACTGGACCCGGGTCGCCGCATCCCGCTGCCCGAGAATGCAGGTGCACATCCGGAGGTAGTCCATACGGGCTGCCGGGGAATCGATCTTCGCCAGTTTCTGGTGCGGAATGGGCTTTCCGATGTGAATGCGGAAGTTGCGCGAAGCCTTGTTCATGACTTCCCGCGGGATCATCAAGGTCCGAAGACGCGGATGAATTAATCCAAGCACCTGGAAGAGCACGCTATTCCTTCCGGAGACGAAGATGGGAAGCGTCAGTGCCTTCGCTCCATCGAAGAGTCCCGCCACACTGGGAGACCAC
>JBCDLR010000304.1:0-4918 GCA_038745205.1 Verrucomicrobiota bacterium | reverse complement strand
GTGACGAACAATGTCATTGTTGTGGGTTTGATTTGGAATCGGTGAAAGCGAAGTTCCCGTTCACCGCGCAGCGCCTTGAACGGTTCACCGATCCGCAAGGACGAATTCACAGTGCGACAAGGAGGATCGCCAACCGCGCGATGGATGCTCTTTGCGCGGAGTTTCCGCAGGTTCGCCCGTTTGTCTTTTTTGCGCGCCTGCCGCCGGACATCGACGTGAGGGAGTTTGGCTTCTGGCTGTTCAACGTGAGCAAACCAGCCAACAGGAAAGAAGCCGAGCGGCGGGCGCATGGAATACTGTTTGTCTATGACTGGGGGAGCAATGCGGCGTCCCTCACCGTGGGCTACGGCTTGGATCCCTTTGTCGGAGACATGGAACTGAGACGATTGATCAAGGAGGCCGCACCAGCCTTCGTCGAACGCCAAAACGGGACAGGAATTGCGAAGGTCATGGGTGGCTTCCAGGCCTTGCTTCGGGAAAAGCACGCCGCCGCCGTCGTCCTCGCAGAGCGTTGGGAGAAGGCGGAGCGGACAAGCAGCCGTGCAGACGTGGCGAAGAAGTCGACGCAGAAGGTTCGCTCAAGGGAACAGGGTGTTGTTCCCGTCGCGGGTGAGACGGGCGAGCCGTCCCGTGGCAATGAGCTCGAGCTAGATCTGGATTTGGTGTTGCAGGAGCGAAGGGCCGAAGTCGAGTGTGACCGACCCGGTCCCGGCGGAAGAGAAATGGTGAGTAAGAATTCAGTCCTCGTCTTGTTCATCGCAATTGCCGGGCTCGCCCGGGTGGAAGGGGAGGTGGTGGTTGTCAGCGGGTCGGAAGGCCGTCCTGCGGGGATGGTATCCGGTCGCTTTCTGCCACCCAAGGGAAGCCTCGGAGTCTCTGATCCCGGGAACCTGCTTGAGAGTGAAACTTTTCGCGAGTTAGCATCCAACCTGGCCCAGGCGAAGGAAAGTGGAATCGAGGGTTTCGTCGTTGTTCTGGAGGAGGTGCCGACGCTCAACGCAACGCATCTTGCCAATGAGATCATCAAGCGATGGACATCCCTGGACTCGAGGGTGGCGTTTCTAATCCTGAGTTACCCCCGGCCGGGAGATCGTCCTTTGGTGATGATCATCGACACGGGAGGGGTCCCCCCGGAGAATCTACAAGCGATGCGAATGGCTGCGGAGACCGCTATTTCCGGGGACATCTCCGGCTCGTCGGGGCGGGCGTTCTTGACGGACCTGTCCCGGCTATTGGTTGAGAGTGCAGCGACCTCGAATACCGGTCTCGACGAATTGGACGCCCCGCCAAAAACAAGGGTCGAAATGGTGCCTGAGGAAACGCCGGGCTCCACGCCGCCGGCGGCAGAAAAAACGATCGATCCCGAGGCTGCCTCCGTAATGAATCCATCCTCGAAGGACTCCCGCGGGTTCTCCTTTCTTTCGACCTTGATTCCGGTCGCAGCGGTCGGGTTCGGATTGACGGCGCTCGTCCTTCTTGTTCGATTTCTTTTCCGGATTTTGAGATACCGAGCCAAGCGGTTTCCTGAGGTCGAGGTGCATGAACGGCTCAAGGCCCCGTATTCCGGGGGGAACAGTGCACGGGTGATCTTTGCCAAGCCCGATACAAGAACGGAGTAATCGTGGAAGGGCCGTCTACCATTCCGGTTGAAGCTGTCATCCGTGATCGTTTGAGCGGTGGTGCTTTTCTTGCCTCTCTGCCGAACGGGAAGGAAGTCGTCGCCCACTTTCCGAAGGGCCAACCTTCGAGCAGCGATTTGCATCCTGGACAACGGGTGACCTTGGAATTGACCCCCTACGATTTTTCTTCCGGTCGGATTGTGGCGGTACACGGGGACGTGAATCCTTCGAAATCAGAGGGCTAGCATAACTGAGGCTAATTCTTGAGTTCTCCATAATTCGAATGAATTCTGGAAGTTGAATTTGTCCCTGCTAGGATCTACTCTTCGCGCCTTTTGCATCCGGGCGCGTTTTTTGTTATCCCATAAGACCCCTCCAGTAAGAATCCCATGTCCGAAGAAGCTCAGGCTGAAACCGTCAAAGTGTTGTCGCATGTCGACGAGTATTTGAAGATCGGCCAGAAATACGAATGCTCCGACATTCACCTTGCGACGAAAGCCAAGCCCACCTGGCGGCGCTTCGGGACTCTGCAGCCGATCTGGGAGAACGCGGAGGAGTTGACGGCTGAGCAAGCGGAAAAACTCGCCCACAGTTTCCTGCCGCCGAAGGAGCGCAAGCAACTCGACGATATGGGAGACGTCGACTTTGCCTACTCCAACGATTTCGGGCGTTTTCGTGCGAGCGTGGTCAAGCAGCGCCTTGGCACGGACATGTGCTTTCGCATCATCAACACGAAGGTCAGGACGATGGAAGACATCGGCCTGCCCGAGACGATCAAGCCGCTCACACACTTCCAGAACGGCCTCGTCCTTGTCACCGGTTCGGTGGGGTCGGGGAAATCAACGACGCTTGCCTCGCTCGTCGACTACATCAACAAGTCACGGACGGACCACATCATCACGCTGGAGGATCCGATCGAATACACTTTCGACTCGGAGCAGTGCCATGTGAACCAGCGCGAGGTCCACACCCACACCGAGTCCTTTGCCAAAGCCCTCCGTGGAGCGCTGCGGGAAGACCCCGACGTCATCATGGTGGGAGAGATGCGCGACCTTGAAACCATTTCCCTGGCCATCACGGCGGCGGAAACCGGCCACCTTGTTCTCGGAACCCTCCACACCGGGAACGCGGCGCGGACGCTCGACCGGATTCTCGACGTCTTCCCGAATGAGCAGCGGGAGCAGATCCGTATCATGGTCAGTGAGTCCCTTCGGGGTGTCATCAGTCAGCAGTTGATTCCCAGGGTCGACGGCAAAGGGCGGGTCATGGCGCTCGAACTTCTCATCAACACTCCCGCCGTTGCCGCCAACATCCGCGACGGAAAGACTTTCATGCTCGCCGGCACCATGCAGACCGGTAAGAACGTCGGCATGGTCACAATGGATGACTCGCTGAAGGAGCTTTATAACAAGGGCCTCATCACGCAGGAAGAGGCCCTGGGCCGAGCCAATGACAAGGAGGTCATGCGCAAACACTTCGAGGCATAACATTTTCCCCAGAAACTCATGGCCAAAATCGACGAATTGTTCAAAACGCTGATCGAAGGTGGAGCCTCCGACCTGCATCTCAGCCAGGGATCCCCTCCCAAGATGCGGACACATGGCGCCATTTCACCGATCCGCGACTGGACCCTGGACAAGGACAACCTCGGCGACATGCTCAAGGAGATCGCCACGGAGAAAGCGTGGGAATCCTACGAGCGCACGGGCGACCTCGACTTTGCCTACGAAATGGACGAACACTCCCGGTTCCGTTGCAACTACTTCAAGCAGAACCACGGATATGGAGCGGTCTTTCGCCTGATCCCGACCAAGATTGCCTCCCTCGAGCAGTTGGGCATTCCGCAGGTGGTGAAGGAATTCGGCAAGATTCGCAGTGGACTCGTTCTGGTCACGGGACCGACGGGATCCGGCAAGTCGACGACGCTCGCCGCCCTCATCGATTTCATCAATTCCAACTATTCCCGCCATATCGTCACCGTCGAGGAGCCGATCGAATTTGTTCACAACCACAAGAAGTCGATCATTACCCAGCGCGAGGTTCCGATCCAGACTCCCTCCTTCGCAGACGGGCTGCGTGCGGCCCTGCGGGAAGACGCCGACATCGTTCTTGTCGGCGAGATGCGCGATCTCGAAACCATTTCCCTCGCTCTCACCGCGGCGGAAACCGGCTTGCTCGTCTTTGGAACCCTGCACACGAACAACGCGCGTAAGACCGTCGACCGAATCATTGACGTCTTTCCCTCCGACCAGCAGTCGCAAATCCGGACCATGCTTTCCGCCTCGCTTCGCGGGGTCCTCGCCCAGCTTCTCATGAAGCGAAGCGACAAGCCGGGACGAGTGGCGGTGAACGAGATCATGATTGCCACTCCCGCGGTAGGCGCGATCATACGGGAAGGCGCCACGCAGAAGCTTCAGGACGTCATCGTCGGTGGCAAGGGCATCGGCATGCAGTTCATGGACGATTCGATTTGGGACAAGCTCCGCGAGGGGATGGTCAGCCCCTTCGAGGCCTACATGAAGGCCATCGACAAAAAGCGGTTCAAGGCGTTTCTCCCCGAGGAGGAATCGGTCTACGCAAACGCCTCCGGCGCGGAATCGGACTAGGAGCTTCCAGTTTGTGTGTTTTCAGTTTTCAGATGGCCATTATTGCGGCAAAGCTGCCCGTGGTATGGTTTCCATCTCAACAGTTCACCGCGCCGCCGTCCTGCGATTCCACCACTGAAAGCCAGAGATTATCCAACTGAAATTCTAGACTAATGCGTCCTCACCAACTTTTCCGTCACGTTCCTCGCGATCTTGCTGTCGGCGTTTTCCAGTTCCTCCGTGACGAAGAGCGGGACGTTTACAAGTCCACGCTGGCAACCCTTGCGTTAAAGCGGAAGCTGCGTCCCGTTTTCATGCAGAAGCGGCCCCTGGACAAGCAGATCAATTGGATGATCGACACCGTCCAGATCCGCGACGTGAATGAGGTTGCCGAACAGATCCTGCAGGTGTGGCTCATGAAGGCGAGGCAGGATTTGCTCACTGGATTCCTTGACGCCATGGAGATCGAACATGACGGCGAGGGCGCGGTGGAGGGTGACCTGCCGGAGGACCTTGACGTCAAAAAGCTCAAGTCAGCCATCGAAACACTCTTGAAGGACTTTCCCGCCGAGGAAGTCGCGATCTACCTCCACGTTTTCGACGGCCAACGTCCCAACGGGTGGGCCGAGTTGAAGGAGATTCTAGAGAATGACGAGCGCTTGGCCCTTGGGGAGAAGCCGGAAGTGAAAGTGGACGAGGCAAGCGACGAAGAAG
>JBCDLR010000303.1:0-4928 GCA_038745205.1 Verrucomicrobiota bacterium | reverse complement strand
TCTGGGCCATGAGGTCCTTGTAGATATTGCTGATGCGCAGACGGGGAATCTGCTCGTTGTTCAAAACGACCAGCCAACGATCCCCATCGCGCTCGACGTGAATGTCCGGTGTGATGTAGGTGCTTTGTTCCGAGGAAAAGGCGCGACCGGGCTTGGGGTCCAGGTTGGAGATGACGTCGGCCGCGCGCGATACCTGCTCAACGGAGACGCCGAGTTTTCGCGCGATGATCGGGTAACGCTTGTGGGCGAGGTCGTCGAGGTGGGAGTCGACGACCCTGAATTCCAGGGAATCCTCTTTTCCAAGCCGCTCCAGTTGAATGAGCAAGCATTCACGGAGATCAATCGCGCCGACACCTACCGGGTGAAAATCATGAATGAGAGCCAGCGCCTGTTGCAGCTTCGGGTAGGGGATACCCATGTTGAGGCTGAGGTCCTCAATCGCCGTCGTCAGGAATCCTCCATCGTCAATGTTGCCGATGAGCATCTCAGCGAGCGGCCGGATTTCCTTCGTTGCGTCAGAGGTCCCAAGCTGTGCCAGCAAATGCTCGTGAAGGGTCGTTTGGTCGACCAGGGAATCAAAGAGAAATCGGCGGCGCTCCTCCTCGTCCTCCCGTCGGGGGGCCGAGGACCGCGTCTGCGCCATGTACTCCCGCCACTCCTCATCCAGCTTTGAAAGCGCCGAGAATTCCTCGTCAAACTCGTCTTCGGCAAGATCCTGATCTTCGATGGAAATTTCCTCCGTCGCATCTTCCAAGGTGGGATTCTCGGCAAGCTCCTCCTGCACGAGCTTCCTCAGCTCCAAGGTGGGGACTTGCAGCACCTGCAGACTCTGCTGCATCTGTGGCGCCAGCTTTTGCTGAAGCGCCAGAGACTGCTTTTGTGTCTGCTGGAAACCGGGACCGGACATCTTCCCGGGAATCTCGATGCGCTTTCTCTCATGACAAGCAGTTTTCGGGCCAACTTTTCAATAAAAACACCTCTCCTTTTTGCTCCAGTTTCTTGGGAGCAGGCCATCGCCAACCAAATGCGATCATACGCCGGGATCCTGAAGACAAGCCGGATTCCCTGCAAGACGAAACGATACGGATTGAGAGAATCCGGTTTAACACCCGCATGGAGGCGGATTTTCACCAGGAGCCTGAGGGGGGATACGCGTGGGCGAGCCTTCTTAGGACAATGTCACCAACAAATCCTTGCTTTCCACGTTGTCACCAACTTCAACGGAGACGTTTTCGACCGTTCCGCTTTTCGGGGCGGTGACGGTGGTGAACATCTTCATGGCCTCGAGAGTGAGGATGGGATCTCCTTCCTCGATGGCCTGCCCCTTGCTTACGGCCACGCTGGCGACGAGTCCCGGCATCGGGGCGCCGACTTGATCTTCGTCGGCCGGGTCTGCCTTGGGGCGCTGCTCCTTTGTTGGCGCGACGGTACGGTCCTGGACCATGACGTGACGCGGAACGCCGTTGAGCTCGAAAATAATCTGGCACTGCCCTTCTTCATCGGGAGGCCCCACGTGAATGAGCTTGATGAAGAGGGTCTTTCCTTCCTCGATGTGAACGGTGATCTCTTCGCGTTCAATCAATCCGTAGAAGTAGGCGGGGGTCGGAAGGACGCTGACGTCACTGTAGCTCTTGCGGAATGCGATGTAGTCGGCGAAAACCGCGGGGTACATCAGGTGGCTCCACAATTCATCGTCGGTGGGCTCGCGATCGAGTTCCGTCGAGAGGTCGGCGCGGACATCAGACAGGTCGATCGGGTCGGCGACTTCACCCGGCCTGATGCTGACGACTTCTCGGTCTGTAACTACAAGGTCCTGAAGCGGTTTTGGCCATCCACCGAGGGGTTGGCCGAGGCCGCCGGCGAGCATATCGACGACGCTTTCGGGGAAGTTGGTGCCCTTGGGCAAGTTCAGGACACTCTCCGGTTGGATCCCCTGCGTGACGAGGAACATCGTCATGTCACCAACGACCTTGCTCGACGGTGTGACCTTGACAATGTCGCCAAAGAGCTCATTCACGGCCGCATAAGTGCGGGCGATTTCGGGCCAGCGGTGACCGAGACCCATGGCGTTGGCCTGTTCCTTCAGGTTGGTGAACTGGCCGCCGGGCATTTCGTGGAGGTAGACCTCGGCGCTGCCGTGGGGAGGACTCGTATCGAACGGGAAGTAGAACTTCCTGACATGTTCCCAATAGTCGGAGAACTCGTCGAGGGTCGCACGGTCTAGGCCAGTCTCGCGTTCAGTGTGCTCGAGAGCAGCGACGATGGAGTTGAGGTTGGGTTGGCTGGTGGAACCGGACAAGGAGGCCAGGGCGGCGTCGGCGATGTCGACACCGGCCTCGGTTGCCTTCAGGATGCTCGATGCATTGAGGCCGCTCGTGTCATGGGTGTGGAAGTGGATCGGAATGCCGATTTCCCCCTTGAGGGTCTCGACGAGCTTGTAGGCGGCGGCAGGACGGCAGAGCCCTGCCATATCCTTGATGGCCAACAAGTGAGCGCCCATGGACTCCAGCTCCTTGGCGAGATCGACGTAATACTGCAGCGAGTACTTGTCCCGTTTGGGGTCGAGGATGTCACCGGTGTAGCAGATGGCCGCTTCGCAGAGTCCGAACTCCGTCTCCCGCACGGCCTCCATCGCCGCCTTCATGTTGGGTGTGTAGTTCAGGCTGTCGAAAATCCGGAAGATGTCCATGCCGCGTTCATAGGCATGCTTGACGAAGCCGGTGACAACGTTGTCGGGATAGTTGCTGTAGCCCACCGCATTTGATCCGCGGAAGAGCATCTGAAAACAAACGTTCGGAATCTTTTCGCGCAGTTCCTCGAGACGCATCCATGGATCCTCCTTGAGGAAACGCATGGCGGTGTCGAAGGTAGCGCCTCCCCACATTTCGAGCGAGAAGAGTTGCGAGGCGCGGCGCGCGACGGCGTCAGCGACTGCGAGCATGTCATAGCTTCGTACACGGGTGGCGAGCAATGACTGGTGGGCGTCGCGGAAGGTCGTGTCAGTGAGCAGGAGTGCATCCTGCTCCTTGATCCACTCGCAGAATTTTTCGGGTCCAAGTTCGCGAAGCTTGTCCCGGCTGCCGGCGGGAGCCTCGGCACGATGATCGTACTCGACCGGCTTGGCCGACGTGAGGAAGTCCTCGGGCTTCTGGTTCTTGGCGTTGGTGTTGCCGTTGACGATGATGTCTCCCAGGTAATTGAGAAGGCGGGTTGCACGATCCTTGCGCTTCTTGAACTTGAAGAGTTCGGGTGTCGTATCGATGAGGCGGGTTGTGGCCTGGCCGGAGCGGAAGATCTCATTGTCGATGACATTGAGAAGGAAGGGAATGTTCGTCTTCACCCCGCGAATCCGGAACTCGCGAAGCGCTCGCTTGAGGCGGTCAAGGGCGTGGTCAAAGCTCCGGGCGCGGGCCGTGATCTTTACGAGCATCGAATCGTAGTAGGGAGTGACCGTCGTTCCCGTCGTGCCGAGTCCGCCGTCGAGGCGCACCCCATGGCCGGCAGCCGAACGGTAGGTGATGATCTTTCCAATGTCGGGGGTGAAGTTGTTTTCCGGGTCTTCGGTGGTGATTCGCGCCTGGACCGCATAGCCGGTGGGCATGATCTTTTCCTGGGTTGGGACCTCCATTTCCGGTTCCGTGAGCGCCATTCCGCCGCAAATGAGAATCTGAGAGCGCACGATGTCGATGCTTGTCACCTCCTCGGTCACGGTGTGTTCGACCTGAACCCGTGGATTCATCTCGATGAAAAACCACTCGCCGGTGTCGGCGTCGACGAGAAATTCCGCAGTTCCCGCACAATCGTATCCAATGCTTTTCGCAAGGTTCACGGCGGCGTCGTAGAGCCCAAGGCGGGTCGCGTCCGGGAGGTTGATCGAGGTTGCGATTTCGATGACCTTTTGATGCCGGCGTTGCACGGAACAATCGCGTTCGAAGAGATGAAGAATGTTGCCGTGACGGTCGCCGATGATCTGGATCTCGATGTGCTTGGCGCGCCCGATGAATTTCTCGATGAAGACCGATTCGTTGTCGAAGGCGTTTTTTGCTTCCGTTTGTGCTTCGAGGAGGGCGTTCTCAAACTCCTCTTCCTTCTGCACGACGCGCATCCCACGGCCGCCGCCTCCGAATGCCGCCTTGATGATGAGGGGAAAGCCAATTTCCCGCCCAATCTTCAGGGCTTCGCCCGTGTTCTTGATCGGGTCTTCCGTTCCCGGCAAGACCGGGACCCCGGCTGCAATTGCCGCCGTGCGCGCGGCCATCTTGTCGCCCATCTTGTCGAGGACTCCGGGGTTGGGTCCGATGAAAGTGATGCCGGCGTCGGCACAGGCACGGGCAAAGTCGGACCTCTCGGAGAGGAACCCGTATCCGGGGTGGATGGCGTCGACTCCCTTTTCCTTGGCCAGGGTCACGATGCCCTCGATATCGAGATAGGCGCCCACGGGACCTTTGGCGGGATCGAGTTGATAGGCTTCGTCGGCCTTGAACCGGTGCATGGAAAATCGATCCTCCTGCGTGTATATCGCGACGGTGCGAATTCCCAGTTCAGTCGCGGCGCGGAAGACGCGGGTGGCGATTTCCGAGCGATTGGCGACAAGAAGTTTCTGAAAGGTCTTGGGGGGAGCTTCTGGCATCGCGGGGAGACTACAGAGGCGCCCGGTGCATAGCAAGCAGGGGCCCGATTTTCGGGAGAGCAGGCTCCGTGGAGGCGGGGCTTGAAATTCGGGGCGATGTCCGTAAGGATCAGGGAACTTCTAGCGGGCGAATATGAAAAACGACGGTCGAAGAGGATTCGGACTCTTTGCTCTCTTGGGAGGGGCGGTTTTTTTGATCCTTGCAGGATGGGCTTACCACTGGATTACCGCGGTCGAGAACTCGAATGAACCCTTTTTCGAAACCTTCGAAATCCTGATCATCGCCCTTTACTTTGGT
>JBCDLR010000302.1:0-4944 GCA_038745205.1 Verrucomicrobiota bacterium | reverse complement strand
CTGCAGGCCGCGAATCGCCGCCCGCGTCATCCGACGCTGAAGGAAAAACAACTGGCCAATCAAGGCCGCGGCGAGGGTGAGAATCGACAGGAAATGGAGATAGCGAATGAAAACATCCATCGGTGAGGGATTACGACACCCAGCCCCGGGACGATGAACCGGCAGGCCAAAGGCCTAGCGCGCCGCCACATTTTTCGCCGGGTAGATCTCCAGCAGGCGCCTCCCCTCGCGCAGGAGAAACTCCGGTTCGGAAAACGGTTCAGGTCCGGTGTCGGACCAAAGGATGCGACCCGCGGCGTCGATAAGGAAGGTGCCGTGAAGTGGCTGCTGTTCGAAATCGTCGTAGGCGCGATAGGCATGAAAGGCGTCCAGTTGCGGATTGGCGAGGAGCAGGAACGGAAAGCGATCGGCGAGTTCGTCCGTGAATTTCTTCTGCGACTTCTCCAGGCCGAGCACGTCATCGGTGCTCACGGCAACGACCTCCAAACCGGCCTCGCGAAACTTCTCAACTTCGGGCGCAAAGACATTCAGCTGCTCGATGCAGTGCAGGCAGCCGTGACCCAGATAAAAGATCAAGATCACCGGGCGACCGCGAAAGTCTGCCAGCCGGTAGCCGTTCAAGTCCTCATCGAGCAGCCAGATGTCCGGAGCCAGCGGCGGCTCCCAGGCCATGGGTCCCAGTGATTCCAAATTGGGACGAGTGCCAGTGTCTTCGCGCACGGGAACCGGCCCACGCCAGTCGGCATCCACGCTATCTATCCATCTCGCTTCGGCGGCGAGTTCGCTTAGGCGACGGAACGGCGGTGAGGAGAGGTCCGCGGCATAGGCAATCGCCTGCAAATCTTCAAATGCCTTCTTCGCCTCGTTCTTGCGACCCAAACTCCACAAGCACTCGATTCTCGCGAGGCAAGGAAGGGTCTGCCCCGGTGCCGGATCTTTCACGAATTCCAACGCCCTCTTCTTGTTGCCCGCAAACAGCTTCGTCTTCACTGGCGGGAAGAACTTCGCGATCTTCTTCGCGTCCTTGAGCGCCTCTTCCAGTTTTCCATCAGCAGCCATTTGCACCAACCTCAACTGATCGCGGGCCGCGATGATCTTCTTGCGCTTTTCCTGCGGCGCCTTCACCGCCGCGGCGATGGCTTCCTCCAGTTCCTTCTTTTCTTTCTCTTCCGACTCTGCCTTCTCGCGGGCTTCCTTGCGCTTCGCGGCGAGCAATTTCTCCTGCTTCTCCAGCAACGCCTCGACACCCGCGAGAGTCTCCGTGAATTCCTCATTCTGATCGGTAAAAAGCTGCGCCAGTCCCCGCGCAACCTGCAGATCGAGGTAATCGAGATCCCCTTCCACCGGATCCAGCCAGGGCGAACCCGGCGCCGACGCTTCCAGCAATTCATCCCACATTTCAAAAGCGATAAGCACTTCACGAAGGCGCAGACGTCCGTAACTCACGCTCGAATTGCGCTTCTCAGCGTGGTTCAACTTCGGGTGCCGAGGATTGGCGACGAGACTGCGGGCCACCGTCAACGCCTTCTCGCGGTCGCCCTGATAGATCAGGTTGCGCACCATCCACTCATTATTATGCGGGTAGTTGTGAACGCGGTCCGGCAGCACACGCTGCTCCGCCATCGTGCGGTGGTCGACCCGCGAGGACGCCTCCTGCGCCCACACCGCGTCGTCGTAACGGTGCAGATTGGAATAGATGTGACCCGGCATGTGCCACATGTGTGCGATCTCCGGGGCGGTCTCGCCGAGCACGTGCGCGGAATCGAGCGCCACTTCCGCCTTCTCCTTGTCCCAGAGGTGGATCCGGTAGTGGTGCGCCGGATGCATCGGGTTCGCGTCAAAGACCGGGTCCATCAAGGCATCGACCGCACCATGCGATCCGATCTCGATGCCCTTTTTGCTGAATTGCCAGATCCGGCACGCCAAAAATGCGCGCGCTTCAATATCGTCGGGAAAGTCCCGAATGATCGCCTCGTGGTCGCGGATCAAATTCCGGCGTCGCTTCTTCGCGTCCTTCTCTTCACCGCTCAGATACCTCGATTTCGCCTCGATGTAGGCCCGCTCCCGCGGAGTGATGCCCTCAAGGCGCTCGATCGCTTTTTCAATGAACCCCTTTGCCCGCTCCTCGTTCTCCCAGTTCGCCATCGCCATGCCCCAGTAAGCCATCGCGCAGTCTTCATCATGCGCCGCGAGGTGCCGGAAAGTCCGCTCGGCCTCGAAATACAGGAACCCGTGCAACTGCCCGATCCCTTGATTGAAAAACGCCTGCCCGTCCTCCCAATCGGTCATCACCGGAAAATGCACGTCCCCATACCCCGGCTCAAGCGTCGCAAACTGCCGCGGCCCCTCGTTGAACGACTCACCCTGATGCGAGTGGCCGGGAAGCAACTCCGTCCCTCCACAGGAAACCACGAAAGACGCGAAAATCGCGAAATGGGCAATGGTTTGCTGACAATACCGTCCAGGGGAATTCACGCCAAAAAATACGTCCGAAACGACGATTCTCACGCCGAATCGTATACCGCGAATCGAACCCCTGCCCTTTTTTGCCTACCTCCGGCGCCGCCGGACGAATCCGGCAAGCCCCACCATCAACAGCGCTGCGCAAGACGGCTCGGGAATCACCTCGACCGTGATCGGTGTATTCAAAGCAGCGTCGAAACTCAACGAACCCCCGCTCGTAGAAATGGGATAGGCTCCCCCGGAGATGAATCCATTCGCCAAAACCGGACCAAGCGGACTGAGTCCGTCATAGGTCGCGAAAACCGGATTGAAGGACGACACCGCGTCCAACCCGCGCCCGTCGTTCGCAATGCCCGTCCAATTCGTGTTGTTGTTTATAACAATCGCAAACGACCCCGAGAACGTCACCACACCAAACCCAGCGATACTGGCCTGCGGGGTCACGTTGTTGTAGCGAAAGCCGCTCGCAAATGCCGAACGGTCCACCGTATCGACGGTTACCGATAAGGTGAACGCCTGGTCCGTGAAATTTGTCCCTCCGAGCGACCCGGAGGCGATCCCCGAGTAGTTGAAAATCAACGTCGCCGCCTGCGAAGTCCCGGCCCCGACGATGATCGCCATGGCAAGACCGACGGAGAAAACGAAACTGCGGAAACGCAACCCGATCAAGGACGGAATATGGTTAAGACAACTTAAATAGTAAAGAGTATTTCAGCGATCATTTCTGATTCGAAAAACGGGACTCTTGCGCTGGCTCTCCGCGAAGACTTTTCAAATTAAACGCACCGCGTTCTGCGGGCCTTACAAGTCAGCTGCAATGATAAGTTGGTAGGCTCCAGTCTGCAACTCTCCCTCCTTCCGAGTGCCCTCCAACCGCACCTCCCCCTTCGGCAGCGCCACCTCCTGAAAGCTCACTTTCCCTTCGGCGGTAGTTTGTTCAAAAACATCTTCACCCACCTTCAAAGTCACCACCGACTCCTTCCCCGTCACCGTCGACGGATCGAGAATCACCTCGATATCCGCCGTCACCGGCTTCGCCACATCCACCACCCAGTGCCCCGTGGCCCCGGCACCCCACGTCGTGCCGCGCCAATCCTGACGAGTAAGGGGCGTCGGGTTCTCGTGCTCGGTGCCGACGATGATGAGCGGTGGTGCGTAGTTGTCGGGGCGGGTGCTGGAGACGTCGGCGAACCAGGCTTCGTAGTCTGCCTTGAGGCGTTGGAAGACTTTCGGTTTCTCCGCCACGAGGTTCACGGTTTCCTTCGGATCGTTCCTGAGGTTGTAGAGTTCGAAGACGGGTTCGCCCTCGAAGCTCTCTTTTCCGAAGCCCGAGGCGTGGACGAGTTTCCAGTGGTCGTCGCGGAGCATGAAGTGGTGGTACTTGAGGGCGGCGGTGCCGCGGTGGGATTGGATGACGATCTGGCGATTGGGCCAATCCGGCTGAGCGTCGGGCGCCGTGAGGAGACCGAGGAAACTCCGACCATCCATGGCGTGGGGCCCGGGCTGGGCGCCGCAGGCTTCGAGAAGGGTCGGCATGACGTCGATGTGCGCCGTAAGGGCATCGGAGGTTGTTCCCGCCGGGATCTTCGCGGGCCAATGCATCCAGAACGGCGAGCGCACGCCGCCTTCGTGGACGTTTGTCTTCATCCCGCGCATATCGCCGACGTAGCGCATGGTGTTCGGGCCGTTGTCGTTGAGGCGAATGACGATGGTGTTTTCGAGAAGCCCCCTCTCTTCCAGGTGCTTGAGGAGCCGGCCGACGTTCTGGTCCTCGTTCGTGATCATCGCGGCAATGCGGGCGAGTTTATCCTGCTCGGCGGCGCGGCGCTCGGGGCTCTTCATGGGATGGACCGGGAGAGAGACGAGGTCTTTCTTCATGTAGTGCTCACGCAAGTCCTCGGGGACATCATGGTAAGGGCCGTGCGGGGCATTGGTCGGCAGATAGATGAAAAACGGCGCGGCGGACTCGGCGTCGATGAATTCCATGGCCGCGTCGAAGTAGACGTCGGTGCAAAAGCCCTTGGTCTGGACGGCCTCGCCGGTCTCGTCGAAAAGGATGGGATCGGTGTAGCGCTTTTCGTTTTCCAAGGGTTCGGACGGCTGGGCGAGTCCCCCGCCGCGGTGCATGAGGACCTCGTCAAATCCCTGGTCCTGCGGTCGCATGGGAAAACAATCGCCGAGGTGCCATTTCCCGAAGAGCCCCGTGCGGTAGCCCGCGGCCTTGAGGGCCTCGGCGAGGGTGTACTCGTCGGGGTCCATCATGGAACGTCCGAGCCAGGTATCGATGCAGCGCGTCCGTTGGTTCCAGCGCCCGGTCATGAGCGAAGCGCGCGTCGGCGAGCACACCGGGCTGACGTAAAAGGTCGTCAAGCTCCCGCTTTTCGCGGCCATGGCGTCGATGTTCGGCGTCTCAATGAGGTCGTTCCCCATGATGCCAAAGTCGCCGATGCCCTGGTCGTCAGTCATCATGAGGATGACGTT